>NZ_MDDT01000027.1:0-147503 GCF_001854815.1 Mesorhizobium sp. LCM 4576 | reverse complement strand
CCCAGCTTTCCGGCGRCATCGGCAGCCTGCACGGCACCGTCATCGGCGCGCTGGTCATGGCGCTGCTCGCCAACGGCATGAACCTGACGAATGTGTCGCCCTTCATCCAGACCACCATCAAGGGGGCGATCCTGCTCCTTGTGGTCGCTCTGCAGTCGCGCAAGAAGATGGGGTTGTAAGTGGCTGCCGCGCTCACCAATCCCGTCATGCGCCGCTTGCTGCGCGTCCCTCCGGCCTACTACGTCTTTGCCGTGCTGCTTGTGGTTCTGTGGATCGCGCGGCCGAACATGCTCAATCTCAACATCATGGGCATATTCGTGCGCCAGATCGTTCCGCTCGGCATATTGGTGCTCGGCCAGCTTCTGGTGATGCGGGTGCGAAGCATCGACCTGTCGGGCGGCGGCGTCATCCTGCTCATCAACTACACCATTTCGTCCGGCGCCTTTCCCGGCGCCTCCATGGCGTTCTTCATTGTCCTGGCGCTGGCCATCGGGCTGGCCGTCGGGTTCTTCAACGGGCTGATGGTCGGAGTGAGACGGGTCTCGGCCGTCATCGTTACGCTTGCGGTCGGCATCGTCTTGGTCGGGATCGTGCAATATCTATCGAGCGGCAAGCCGCCCGGCGATGTGCCCGGCATGTTCGCCGACATCTACAATACCAAGCTTGGCCCGGCGCCGACGCCTGTGATCTTCTGGGTGGCGGTTTCGGCGGCGCTGTCGCTGTTTCTGTCGCGCACGGTTTTCGGCCGCTACGTGACGTCGGTGGGTGAGAACGTGCAGGCGGCGCATTTCTCCGGCGTTCCGGTCGCGCGCACGGTCGTGCTCGCGCATACGCTCGCCGGCCTATTCGCGGGCATTGCCGCTTTGGTCCAGACGGCTTCGATCGCCGTCGGCAGCGTTCGGGTCGGGCTCGACCTGCCGATCCTGGCGGTCGCCGCGACCATCCTCGGCGGCGTCGTCTTCGGCCGTGGGGAAGGCGGTGTCTGGGGGCCTTTCTTCGGCGTGCTGTCGTTCGCGCTGCTGTTCGTGGTGATGACCACCTTCGGCATCGACGAGCCCGGCAAGCTGATCGCGCAGGGGCTGATCATCCTGCTCGCGGCGATCTTCTACGGCATCAGGCAAAGGTCGAGCTGAGCGGGCAAGTTCGGAACGGCCAATAGTCAATCGCATAGGAAAAATGGATTGGAGATATGACCAAAAGATCGATCTTGTGTTTTGGAGATTCCCTGACCTGGGGCTGGATTCCGGTCATCGAGGGATCGCCGACGCATCGCTACGCCTATGAGGACCGCTGGACGGGCGTGATGGCTTCGCATCTGGGCGATTGCTACCATGTAATCGAGGAAGGTTTGAGCGCCCGCACCACCAGCCTCGACGATCCCAATGATCCTCGTCTTAACGGCAGCGCTTATCTGCCCTCGGCCATCGCCAGTCATCTGCCGCTCGACCTCGTCATCGTCATGCTCGGCACCAACGACACCAAGTCGTTCTTCCGCCGCACGCCTTATGAGATCGCCAACGGCATGGCCAAGCTCGTTGGCCAGATCCTCACCAGCGCCGGTGGCGTCGGCACACCCTATCCGGCGCCCCAGGCGCTGGTGGTCGCGCCGCCGCCACTGACTCCGATGCCGCATCCCTTCTTCCAGGGCATGTTCGCCGGCGGCCATGAGAAGACGGCGGCGCTCGCGGCCGAGTATCGCGCCATGGCCGATTTCACCAAGGTCGATTTCCTCAATGYCGGGGATTTCATCACCACCGACGGCTGCGACGGCATCCACTTCACGGCGCAGAACAACCGCGATCTCGGCAAGGCGATAGCGGACAAGGTCCGGGAGATCTTCGCGCGCCAGCCCGATCGCAAGGTTGCCTGAGGATTCAAGTATTGCCGCGCATCGGCCCCTCCAGACCGATGYGCGATCGCGGGACCGGCGCGGCACYRCCGGCCCGCAACTCCTGCAAGCTGATGGTGYCGCCTGCCCGACCAACGAAACCATGAACCGGCCAATTCATGGAAAAAATGTTCGAGGCGGGGCCCTCGAAAGGCGGATCGTTCCTTCTAAGGCGGATTACAGTCTATAAAAATTATAGACATTAGATTTAGCGCCGGCGCCTCGAGGGAAATGAACATGCCCAATCCAACCGTTGTCGGTTTCTCCGGAAATTTCACCCGGCCGTCGAAGACGCGCGGTTTCGTCGAGCAGGTGGTCAGGGACATCGCGGCGCGCAGCAACCTGTCGGCAAGCACCTTTGATATCGAAGATGTCGGACCTTCGCTCGGCAGCGCCAAATGGGCGCGCGATCTCGATCAGCAGGCCCGCGATATTCTCGACAGGGTCGTCAACGCCGACATGCTGGTGGTCGGATCGCCGACCTACAAGGGCAGCTACACCGGCCTGTTCAAGCACTTCTTCGACCTGCTCGATCCGGCCTCGCTGAGAGGCAAGCCGGTGCTGCTGCTCGCAACGGGCGGCGGCGAGCGGCATGCGCTRATCGTCGAGCACCAATTGCGACCGCTGTTCGGCTTTTTCGAGGCGCTTGCCTTGCCCACCGCGGTCTATGCGACGGACAAGGATTTTGCCGACGGCGTCCTGGTTTCGGAAGCGATCCGCAAGCGCGTCGCGCAGGCGGTCGACGAGGCAGGCTATGCGCTCTTCCGCCGCGACGYCGGCCTGCGGATCGCGGCGGAATAGCCGAAGCGACCTGTTTGGAGATGCGGTTCTCTCAGATCTCCGTGACGAATTTGGTTCGCAGATAAGCGTCCAGGCCCTCTATTCCGGACTCCGATCCGTAACCGGATTCGGCCAGCTCGCCGACCACGGTCGACCTGTCGCCATTCAGGGCCGACAGGTTCTAGCTTCCTGGACAGATTTCCCGCTTGCGACCCGGATATGCCGCTTCACGTGGTCCATCGGATAACGGATTGGGGTAGCTGGAGACAGCTGCAGGGAAACGACGCTTCATGACATCAGCCAATATTCTGATCTGCGATTTTGTCGGGCTGCGCTTTGGCGCGGACGGCAATCCCGACCACAGCGAGGTCAAGGCTCATATCGAAGCCAAGGGCGGGGTGTTCCACCAGACAGGCATCAGCAGCGCCGGCGCCCTCGATCCCGGCAAGCTGCATTTCTTCTATTTGYCGCAATTGAGCACGCGCGAGGAATTGCTGGCCGAGGCCGGCGACGGCCGCTACGACGCCGTCATTGCCGCCGCGACCTTCATTCCGGCCGAGGCCAGGTTCCGCCTCGGCGGCGTACGCATCGGCGCCGGCACCGGCAATATGGGGTCGGCATCCTGGGGCGGGGGCGGCGGCGAGGGCGGCGAGGCGCCGTTGATGAACACGCCGGGCATCAACAGCCGCGCCACCGCGCAAATGGCCATGAAGGCGCTGCTGAAAGTCAGGCCGGATCTCCCCGTGGACAAGCTCAACGCCCTGGTTGCCGGCGGGCAGTTCGATACGGGAAAAGACCTGCGYCATTACCCGACCGAGAAGCTCGAAGGCAAAAGACTAGCGGTGATCGGCTATGGCAATATCGGCCGGGAATTCGCCAGGCTCGGCCAGGCCTTTGGCATGCGGGTCGCCATCCATGCGCGGCCCCGTCACCGCAAATGGATCGAGGCGGAAGGCTTCGACTATGCCGCAACCATGGAGGAGGCGGCGCGTGGCGCCGACGCGCTTTCCGTCCATCTCGGCCTCGGCGTTTTCGATGCCGGCCAGCAACGATACGCCAACGCCGGTCTGATCGGAGATGAAGTCCTCTCCCTCCTCAACCCCGGCGCCGTGCTCATCAACTACGATCGCGGCGAGCTGGTCGATGTGGCAGCACTGGAGCGCGCGCTGGCGTCAGGGCGCGTTTCCCATGCGGCGATCGATGCGGACCTTTTCAAGGACGGCGACACGCTTTCGGGACCAATGGCGCCCTATCTCAGACTGGTCGAGGCCTATGGCCAGCGTCTGGAACTTCTCCCGCATGCCGCGGCCGACACCGATCATCCCTCTCGCGTCGCGGGCGCCAAGCAGGCCGTCGACCAGATTTACGCCGCCATCGTCGAGCATCGCGTCCACAATCTGAAAGGATCGCTGCCTCCGGGTTTTGTCGACATGGGCGCGAAAGTCCCGCCCGRCATCGGCGGCATCACATCTCGGCACTTGGCGGCGCTGGCCGCCGATCGGGACGCGGCATCCGATCTCGCTCGGTCGAGCGCTGTCGTCGCCGCGTTCTGGGAACGCATCCTGGCCGCATCCGAGCAGGAACGAGCGGCGCTGATCGCTTCGGGAGGCGAAGCATTCGCCGAAGCGGCGAACCGCCTTTCGACGCTTATGCGTGCGCACCATCTTTCGGGGCCGTTCACGTCGGGATCGCTTTGATCCCTGCGCGCGGCGACCTGCTCGCCAAGCCATTGAAAAGCATGGTGATCCCGACAGGAATCGAACCTGTGACCTACAGATTAGGAATCTGCCGCTCTATCCTACTGAGCTACGGGACCACGCGGCCCGACACATAAACGCTTCGGGCCGGTTCGCCAAGGGGCATGCTGACTCCCCTTGGACTGCGACTCATCTCGGCAGGGCCGAGCCGGCAAGCCGGGTGGCGCCGCCTTCGCCCGCAGGCGCTCAGGCGGCCAGCGCGGTTTCGGCCAGCTTCACCCAATAGCTCATGCCGTGCGGGATGACCTCGTCGTTGAAGTCGTAGGCCGGGTGATGCAGGCCGGCCGAGTCGCCGTTGCCGATGAAGATGAAGGCGCCGGGGCGGGCTTCCAGCATATAGGAGAAATCCTCGCCGCCCATCACCGGTTGGATGGCGCGGTGGACATGGCTGTCGCCGGCGATGTCGGCCGCGACGTCGGCCGCAAACGCGGTTTCCTCGGCATGGTTGAAGGTGACGGGGTAATTGGCGTCGTAGTCGACCTCGATGGTGGCGCCAAAGGCCGCAGCGAGGCCGGCGCAGATCGCGCGGATGCGCTCTTCCGATTTCTTGGCCACTTCCTTCTTCAGCGTGCGCACGGTGCCGGCGATCTCGGCGCTTTCGGGAATGACGTTATAGGCGTCGCCGGCATGGAACTTCGTCACCGACACCACCACGGCCTCGACCGGATCGGTGCTGCGCGAGGCAATCGTCTGTAGCGCGCCGACGAGCTGGCTGGTGATGACGATCGGGTCGATCGTGCCGTGCGGCATCGCGGCATGGCCGCCGCGGCCCTTGACGGTGATGGTGAATTCGGYCGTCGCGGCCATGATCGGGCCGGGCTTGATGGCGAACTGGCCGACAGGCAGGCCCGGCATGTTGTGCATACCGAATACCTTCTCGATGCCGAAGCGCTCCATCATGCCGTCCTTGACCATTTCGTTGCCGCCGCCGCCACCTTCCTCGGCCGGCTGGAAGATCACCGCCACGGTGCCGGCGAAGTTGCGCGTCTCGGCAAGATACTTGGCAGCGCCCAGGAGCATTGCGGTGTGGCCGTCATGGCCGCAGGCATGCATCTTGCCGCGTACCGTCGAGGCCCATGGCTTGCCGGTGATCTCGTCGATCGGCAGCGCGTCCATGTCGGCGCGCAGCCCGATGGTCGGGCCATCGCCCTTGCGGCCGCGGATGATGCCGACGACGCCGGTCTTGCCCAGCCCCGTCACCACCTCGTCGCAGCCGAAGGCCTTCAGCTTCCCGGTGACGAAATCGGCGGTCTGGAACACGTCGAAATTCAGCTCCGGTGTCTGGTGCAGATGCCGTCGCCAGCCGGCTACTTCTTCCTGCATTTGCGCGGCGCGGTTCAGAATCGGCATGATCGTTCCATCTCTCGGTTGGTCGGCGGCGGTCGGTTCAGAGCCGATGCTCAGCAATTGTGTTTGTCAATTGTGATGTCTGGCACTTTGCCATTTTGGCGACACATAGGGTAAATAGCACCGCAACAATGCGGTCCGGGGTGAGGGTCGGCCCGCATTATGCTGGCGATGGGTAACGAAATCTTACGGACCCGGCAGCGATTACGGCAAGAGGCGATTTCGGATTTGATCATGCGGCAAAGGCATTTCCTCAACCTGTTGCTGGCAGGCGCGCTGGCGACTGCGGTCTTTGCCGGCGCGGCCCGGGCCAATCCGGTCGTGCTCTTCGACCTCAAAAGCGGCTCCATACTGGAGCATCAGGACGCCTTCAAGCGCTGGTATCCGGCCTCGCTCAGCAAGCTGATGACGGCCTATGTCGCCTTCCGCGCGATCCAGGCGGGCGAGGTGGCGCTCGATTCGCCGATCAAGGTGACGAAGCATTCGGCCGGCGAGCCGCCGAGCAAGATGGGCTTCAAGCCCGGCTCGGTGATGCGGCTCGACAATGCGCTGAAGATGATGCTGGTCAAGTCGGCCAACGACATCGCCATGGCTGTCGGCGAGAATATCGGCGGATCGCAGGCCGCCTTCGCCGACCGCATGAACGCCGAGGCGGCCCGGCTCGGCATGACAGGCACGCATTTCGTCAACCCGAACGGGCTTTTCTCTCCCGAGCAATATACGACGGCCCGCGACCTTGCCGTGCTGGTGACGGCGCTGCGCAATGATTTTCCGCAATATGCGCCCTGGTTCTCGATCGAAGGCCTTGCCGTCGGCAAGAAGACGCTCCCGAACTACAATCTCCTCATCGGCCGCTATCCCGGCGCCRACGGCATGAAGACCGGCTTCGTCTRCTCGTCGGGCTTCAACATGATCGGCTCGGCGACGCGCAACGGCCRCACGCTGGTGGCCGTGGTGCTTGGCGAGAAATCGGCGATCAGCAGAGCGGAAGCGGCGGCGAAGCTGCTCGACCAGGGTTTTGATAAGCCGGCGACGGGATCGACCACGCTGGCAGCTCTCAAGCCTTATGGCGATACGCTGTCGCCCAACGACTTGCATGACGAGATCTGTAAGAAGAAGCCGAAGGAGGAGCAGTCCGAGGCTGCTCCCGAGGTTGCGGCCAAGGATAAGCCGAAATCGCCCTACCAGGTGAAGCTCGACCACCCGACCCTGGTCGCGGTCGGGCTCGGCGGCGCCACGGGGCCGGCGCCCAAGGCATTCGTCGATCAGACCGATCAGAACTATGCCGATGTGCCGCTGCCGAGCTGGCGGCCCGACAGGCCGGCGCCGGCCGGCGCCGAGCCGGTGGCTACCGCCGCCGCCGGGGCGCAGGGCGACCAGCCCGCCAAGGCCAACTGAGCTGCGTCATGGACAGCAGCTTTCCCATTCCCGTATCCGTGCTCACCGGTTTCCTCGGCGCCGGCAAGACGACGCTGCTCAACAGGCTGCTCAAGGACCCGGCGCTTGCCGATACGGCGGTGATCATCAACGAGTTCGGCGAGGTGGCGATCGACCATCTGCTCGTCGAGCAGGCGTCCGACGGCATCATCCAGCTTTCCGACGGCTGCCTGTGCTGCACAGTGCGCGGCGATCTGGTCGACACGCTCGCCGATCTCGTCGACCGGCTGYAGACCGGCCGTATCGCGAAATTGRCTCGCGTCGTCGTCGAGACGACGGGCCTTGYCGATCCGGCGCCAGTGCTGCAGTCGATCATGGCGCATCCGGCGCTGGTGCAGGCCTTCCGGCTCGACGGCGTCATCACGCTGGTCGACGCCGTCAATGGCGAGGCAACGCTCGATGCCCATGTCGAGGCGGTGAAGCAGGCGGCGGTGGCCGACCGCGTCGTGCTGGCCAAGACCGACCTTGCCGACGCGGCCGAGGTCGAGGCGTTGCGGGCGAGGCTGAAGCAGGTCAATCCGGGCGCAGTTGTGCTCGACGTCAACGAGGCCAGCGCCGCGGCGCTGTTCAATTGCGGGCTCTACAATCCCGAAACCAAGTCCGCCGACGTGCGGCGCTGGCTTGGTGAAGAAGCGGCGCATGACCATGATCATCACCATGACCACCATGACGGCGACCATGATGATCACCACCACCATCATGAGCATCGCCATGATGCGCGCGTGCGCACGCACTCGCTGGTCCATGACGGCCCGGTGCCGTTCTCGGCGATCGAGATGTTCCTCGATCTTCTGCGCTCGACGCATGGCGAGAAACTCCTGCGCATGAAGGGCGTCATCGAGCTTGCCGAGGATCCGTCGCGGCCGCTGGTCATTCACGGCGTGCAGAAGATCCTGCATCCGCCGGCGAGGCTGCCGGCCTGGCCCGACGGCGAGCGCGGCACCAGGCTGGTGCTGATCACGCTCGACATGCCGCAGGACTATATCCGGCGGCTGTTCGCTGCCTTCACCAACAGGCCGTCGATCGACACGCCGGACCGGGCCGCGCTCGAAGCCAATCCGCTGGCGATTGCAGGGTTATAGGCGAAAACGACGTCGGCTCAGGCGGCGTTGCCGCGTTCGACCAGAAAGCGGTGGCCGCCGGTGACCGCGGCCGTTTCGACCAATTGGTGGCCGGCATCGGCGCAGAAGGCCGGGATATCGATGACCGCCAGCGGATCGGTGGTTTCAAGCCAAAGCCGGCTGCCAGGCCRCATCGCGGCGAGCCGCTTGCGGGCTTTCAGCACCGGCAGCGGGCAGTTCAGCCCCTTGAGATCGTAGGTGGCGGGCGTGTCGTTATGCACGAAGTCTCAGCCACCGAACATGCCGAGCAGCTTCTTCTTCAGCTTCGACACGGTGCCCTGGTCGGCATCGGCGGCTTGCTGCGTTTCCTGCGCGGGCGCGGCTTCCACGCCTGCGGTGACGACCGGCTGCTGCGCTGCTTGCTTGGCGGCTTCCTTCTCGGCCAAAGCCTGCTGCTTGGCCGCTTCCTTGGCGGCTTTGGCCGCCTCGATCGCGGCCAGGCGCTGCTCCTCGGCCTTGCGCTTGGCTTCCTTCTCCGCGTCGAGCGCGGCCATCTTGCGGCCAAGCGGGGAATCGATACGGCCCATGCGGGTCGTTTCCGTCACCGAGCCATCGGCGTTCATCGACGGCGGGTCGATCGGCACGCGCTCGCCGCGGGCGCGGCGCTTCGACCAGTCGGAAACGATGCTGGCTTCCTTGATGCCGGCAATGGTCGGCTTCGGCGGCGGCGCGCTGGACCTCACGGCCGAATTGAAGGCCGCATCGTAGCTCTTCTCGTAATTGGCGTAGGCCACTTTCAGCGAATCCGGCTGGGTCGTCGCGGGGCAGGGGCCGGTCGGGTCGAAGGTCGTGCCTTCGGGCGCCACCTGGTTGAAGACGTAGCGCTTCTCGCAGACGTCGACCTTCGGCGGCACCTTGGTGATCTCGAAATTATCATAGCCGACCTTCAGCATCTTCCAGAACTCGTAGTTCGGGTCGTTGCGGTAGCGCGCCATGTTGGCGGCGGTCATGCGGAACGGAAAGGCCTGGATCTGGAACTCGGTCTGGCCACCCTGGAAGGCGTCRCGGCCGAAGGCATAGATCTGCTCGATCTGCGCGTCGGTCATCGAATAGCAACCGGACGACGAGCAGGCGCCATGAACCATCAGGTTCTGGCCGGTGCGGCCATTGGCGCGGTCATAGGCATTGGGGAAGCCGATGTTGAAGGACAAATGGTAATTCGAGCGCGGATTCATCTGCGACGGGCGCACCGTGTAGAAGCCTTCCGGCGCCTGGCGGTCGCCCTCGGTGTATTTGGGGCCGAGCTTTCCCGACCATTTGCAGATGTCGTAAGTGGCGACGAGATCGTAACGGCCGTTGGTCTTGGCCTTCCAGATCTCGAGCTTGCCTTCCTCCTTGAAGATGCGCGCCATCACCGAGGAGGTGCGCACCATGCCCTTGGCCTTCATGTCGGCAAGGATCTTGTCCGGCAGCGGCTTGTTGGCCTCCGGCGCGAAATCCTTCATCGACGAATCATTGCAGCCAGCGACGCCGATGGCGGCAATCAGGACTCCGGTGCGGGCAAGCTTGGCAAACATCGATGCGGCTACGTCTCTTCTTTCGGGCCAACGGCTCTCGGCATGGCCGGGCCCGCAGGCTGAACACCAGTGGACCGTAAGCCCGTTAACCTTGAAAATTCCTTACCGCAAGCCTTGGCAAACCCCTCACGGCGATTTCCATTGAGCCGAATCCGGCGGCATTTTTGTGGCGAAATTGGTCGTTGCCGCCACAGTTTACCCGACAGAGGCCCGATGGATCAGAGACTGCGGCCCATCGCCAGGTATTTCTCGCGGCGCTGCTCGCGGAAATCGGTGTTGGCGCCGGCAAAATCCTTCATCGTCCGGGCGATGAGGTCGCCGGTGGAGGCGATCACCGTTTCCGGCGCGCGCTGGGCGCCGCCGATCGGTTCGGGAATGATGGCGTCGATGATCTTCATCTCGAGAAGATCCTGCGCGGTGATCTTCATGTTGGTCGCCGCATCCTTCGAGCGGGTCGTGTCGCGCCACAGGATCGAGGCGGCACCCTCGGGCGAGATGACCGAATAGATGGCGTGCTCCAGCATGTAGACGCGGTTGGCGGTGGCGATCGCGATGGCGCCGCCGGAGCCGCCTTCGCCGATGACCACCGAGATCGACGGCACTTTCAGCGAAAGGCAGGCCGAGGTCGAACGCGCGATCGCCTCGGCCTGGCCGCGCTCCTCGGCGCCGACGCCGGGATAGGCGCCGGCGGTGTCGACCAGCGTCAACAGCGGGATCTTGAAACGGTCGGCCAGTTCCATCAGGCGCACCGCCTTGCGGTAGCMCTCGGGCCGTACCGAGCCGAAATTGTGCYTGATGCGGCTTGYCGTGTCGGAACCCTTCTCCTGCCCGATGACCGCCACKGGCTCGCCGCGGAAACGCGCGAAGCCGCCGACGATCGCCTGGTCGTCGCCGAAATTGCGGTCGCCGGCCAAAGGYGTGAAGTCGGTGAACAGCGCCTTGATGTAGTCGACGCAATGCGGGCGGTCGGGATGGCGCGCGACCTGCACCTTCTGCCAGGGCGTGAGCGCCTTGTAGAGGTCGCGCAACGCGTCACGCGAGCGCTTTTCCAGCCTGCTGATCTCTTCGGCGACGTCGACCGCTTCGCCGTTCTCGGCAAGCTTCTTGAGCTCAAGGATCTTGAGCTCCAGATCCTGCACCGGCTTTTCGAAGTCGAGGTAGTTGTACATGCTTGAGCGGACCGATCCGTCGGAAGGCARATGGCTGGCGGAACCGCTGAAATGCCGGCTCCGGGCGGTGGAACGTCGCCCTCACATAGCGATATGAGGCCTAGTCGGCAAGCGGATGATGATCGTTGACCAGCCGCACCAGCCGCTCTTCCAGCACATGGGTGTAGATCTGCGTGGTCGAGATGTCGGCATGGCCAAGGAGTTGCTGAACGGCTCTGAGATCGGCGCCGTTCTGCAGCAGGTGGCTGGCAAAAGCATGGCGAAGCACATGCGGCGAGATCTTGGCCGCTTCTATCCCCGTCCGCGCGGCCAAGCCCTTGAGATCGCGGGCGAAAACCTGCCGGGAGAGATGGCCGCTGTCGGAAGAGGCCGGAAACAGGAACGGGCTCTCGGCAAAGGCCGGCCGCCCGGCCCTTGCGGCAAGCCAGGCGCGCATGGCGGCGCGCGCCTTGGCCGACAGCGGCACCATGCGTTCCTTGTCGCCCTTGCCGCGCACCATGAAGAAACGGTCGTCGCGCAGCGCCACCGTTACCGGCAGTCCGACCAGCTCCGACACGCGCAAGCCGGTGGCGTAAAGCACTTCGACCAGCGCGTGCAGGCGCAGCGCCGCCAGCCTGTCGCCGTCGGGTCCGGTACCGGCCGCTTCCTGCGCCGCCCGGTCGAGCAGGCGGCCGGTCTCGGCCTCGCTCATCGTCTTCGGCAGCGGCCGGCCCTTGCGCGGGCTGTCCAGCGTGCCGGTCGGGTCGTCGCCGCGCAGGCCTTCGGCATAGAGGAATTTGAAGAACTGGCGGATCGCCGACAATTTGCGCGCCTGCGAGGTCGGGGCGAAGCCGCGCGCTGCAATGTCGTCGAGATAGGCGCGGATGTCGGCCGATCCCGCGCCGGCAAGTCCGCCTTCGATCGCCTCGGAAGCGTCCTCCAGATCGCGGCGGTAAGACGAAAGCGTGTTTTCGGCTGCGCCCCGCTCGGCGCTCATCATTTCGAGGAAGGCTTCGATGCGGGCGGCGCTGTTCATCGGGCCGGGATCGGTGCTCGTTTCTGTTGGATCAGTTTTTCTTGGGGTTGAGCTTTTCGGCGGGGATACGCACGCTCATTTCCGCCTTTTTCGGCTCCACGAACATTGCCAGCGCGAACATCGCGCCATAGGCAATGCCTGCAAGAACCGCCAGCGTCACGACAAACCGAAACAAAGTCGGCATTCAAATTTTCGCCCGTCTTCTTGTTCTGCGTTTCCAAGCCCTGTCCCCTTATGGGACGCCAATCCGGCCAATTCAAGGACGAAGGGTTGGGGTGGACAGAGGTTTTGCCGGAAAAGCTCCTAAGCAGGCATCGCGGGCAAGCCCACGAATGCCTGCTTAGGGATTGTTATTTTCGCAGGTTCTCTTCGCAAAGCCGTGGGCCACTTTTGCGGAACCTGCTTGGGACGTTTGTCCGGCCGTGCTTGACGCAAACAGGCTTTTGATGTCGATACGGCGCAAAGAGGCCCCGATGAACGCTCTGCCACCAAATCCGACGGACGAAGGCCGTGCCGCGCTGATCGAAGCGCTCGGCAGCCGTTCGATCGTCTTCGTCGGGCTGATGGGTGCCGGCAAGACGGCGATCGGCCGCAAGGTGGCGACGATGCTTTCGCTGCCCTTCATGGACAGCGACCAGGAGATCGAAAGCGTCTCGCGCATGACGGTGCCGGAGCTGTTCGAGCGCTATGGCGAGCCGGAATTCCGGGCGCTGGAGCAGCGCGTGATCCTGCGTCTCTTGGAGAACGGACCGCAGGTGCTGTCGACCGGCGGCGGCGCCTTCATGAACGCGCAGACGCGCGAGGCGATCTCCGCACATGGCGTATCGGTCTGGCTGAAGGCCGATCTGGACCTGTTGATGGAGCGCGTCTCCAAGAAGCAGAACCGGCCGCTGCTCAAGAATCCCGATCCGCGCGGCGTGCTGGAGAAGCTGATGAGCGAGCGCTATCCGGTCTATGCCACGGCCGACTTGACCGTGCCGACGCGCGACGACCGCAAGGAGATCATCGCCGGCGAAGTAATCTGCGCGCTTTGCGGCTATCTGGGGGTCGCCGCGATCGCGACAGGCACTACAAGCGCCACAACCGACGAGGTGGAGTCGTGAGCGAGGCGGTGAAGGTCGAGGTCGGGCTCGGCGACCGCRCCTATGATATCCTCATCGGCTCGGGGCTTCTGGCGCGCTCAGGCGAAGAGATCGCGCGCCGCCTTCCCGGCACCCGCGCGGCCATCGTCACCGACGAGAACGTCGCCGCCGCGCATCTCGACACGCTCAAGGCGGGGTTGGATAAAGGCAGCATCCAGTCCGCCGTCATCACTTTGCCCGCCGGCGAAAAGACCAAGAGCTTTGCCCATCTCGAGGAGGTGGTCGACGGCGTGCTCGCCGCAAAGCTCGAACGCCGCGACGTGGTGATCGCGCTTGGCGGCGGCGTCATCGGCGACCTTGCCGGCTTCGCCTCCGGCATCGTGCGGCGCGGCATGAATTTCGTGCAGATCCCGACCTCGCTGCTGGCGCAGGTCGATTCCTCCGTCGGCGGCAAGACCGGCATCAACAGCGCGCGCGGCAAGAACCTCGTCGGCGTCTTCCACCAGCCCAGGCTGGTGCTCGCCGACACGGACGCGCTCGACACGCTRCCGATCCGCGAGTTCCGCGCCGGCTATGCCGAGCTTGCCAAATACGGGCTGATCGATCGCCCGGCCTTCTTCGCCTGGCTGGAACAGAACTGGGGGCAAGTCTTTGCCGGCGGTCCGGCGCGGGTCGAGGCGATCGCCGAGGCCTGCCGCRCCAAGGCCGATGTCGTCGCACGCGACGAGTTCGAGACCGGCGACCGCGCGCTGCTCAATCTCGGCCACACATTCGGCCACGCGCTGGAAGCCGCCACGCAATATGACGGCGCGCGCCTCGTCCATGGCGAGGGTGTCGCCATCGGCATGGCGCTGGCGCATCGTTTTTCGGCGCGGCTCAACCTGGCGAGCCCGGACGACGCGGAGCGCGTCGAAGCGCATCTCAGGGCCGTCGGCCTGCCCTGGCGGATGGCCGATATTCCAGGCGAGCTGCCGGACGCCGAGGCGCTGCTTTCCTTCATCACCCAGGACAAGAAGGTCTCGCGCGGCGCGCTGACCTTCATCCTGACACGCGGCATCGGCCAGTCCTTCATCGCCAAGGACGTGCCGCCCTCGGAAGTGCTGGCTTTCCTCAAGGTGAGCCATCCCGGAAGGCTCGAAGTGAGCCAGCCTAGATGATCGGCGCCGGCTGGATCGTCGCCGCAATCCTTGCCGCCATCGTGCTTTTGGCGCTTCTGTTCCGCGCCCGGTTGCTTGGCGCTTTTGGCTATGCTCTGCGGCCGATCGAGYCGCCGCAGCGGTCGGAGCGCAACGGCAAGGATGAAGACGGCGACGAACCCCGCCACGAGGGCGCGGCTGCCGGTGAGGAGCACAACCGGCTCGAGGGCCTCTTCGACCTCGATGAGCTCGAAGTGTCGGACGTCATGGTCCACCGCACCAATATGCGCTCGGTCAATGCCGACAATGCGCCCGAAGCGGTTGTGCGCGAGATCCTCACAAGTCCGCACACCCGTATGCCGCTGTGGAAKGGCTCGCTCGACAACATCGTCGGCGTCCTGCACGCGAAGGATCTGCTGAGGGCCCTCAACGAGGTCGGCAACGATTTTTCGCGGATCGACGTCATGAAGATCGCGGCGAAGCCGTGGTTCGTGCCGGACACCACCACCTTGCAGGACCAGCTCAACGCCTTCCTGCGGYGCAAGGCGCATTTCGCCATCGTCGTCGACGAGTATGGCGAGGTCGAAGGACTGGTGACGCTGGAAGACATCATCGAGGAGATCGTCGGCGAGATCGCCGACGAGCACGATGTCGACATGCAGGGCGTGAAGAAGGAGGCCGACGGCTCGGTCGTCGTCGACGGCACGGTGCCGATCCGCGACCTGAACCGCGCGCTCGACTGGGACCTGCCCGACGAGGAGGCGACGACGATCGCCGGTCTCGTCATCCATGAGACGCAGTCGATCCCGGAGGAGAAGCAGGCTTTCACCTTCCACGGCAAGCGTTTCGTGGTGATGAAGCGCGACAAGAACCGCATTGCGAGATTGAGGATCAGGCCCGCCGGCGAGGGATAGGTACCGTTCAGCCGGCCTCGATGGCGGCTCCCGACGCCTTCAGAGCTCCTTTGTCCAGCGCTCGCTGAGCATCGCGCYGGTTCCGCCGTCGATAGCGGCCAGGCTGACGTCGTAGCCCCAGAGGTTGCGGATGTGGCGCAGCGTCGCGTCGCGRCTTTCACTTTCGAGCATCACGCCGTCCTTCACCGTGTGCTGGAGCCGCAGGTGCCGGTCRCCGAGGAGGTCGACGTCGACCACCTGGATGTCGGGACGGCTGGCGCCGATATCGTAGCTTTGCGCCAACGCCGACCGTATCCTGGCATAGCCGCGCTCGTTGTGGATGGAGGCAACTTCGTAATGCGGCTCATCGGCGCCGTCGGCCAGCACGAAGAGCCGCCATTTGCGGATCAGCGCCGGGCTCAGATACTGGCGGATGAAGGATTCGTCGCGGTGGTTTGCCCAGGCGTCGAGCAGGGTGTCGCGCCAGTCGCCGCGGCCGGCGATGTCGGGAAACCAGTCGCGGTCCTCGGCGGTCGGCGCGGTCGAGATGCGCTGGATATCCTGCATCATGTCGAGACCGAGCGCATAGGGATTGATGCCGGAAAAGCGAGGATCGTCATAAGACGGCTGAAAGACCACGTTCGAGTGGTTGCGCAAGATCTCGAGCATGGCGCCTTCGCTGATGCGGCCGCGATCGAACAGCGTGTTCATGAGCGTGTAGTGGACGAAGGTGGCGCAGCCTTCGTTCATCACCTGGGTTTGCCGCTGCGGGTAGAAATATTGCGCGATGACACGCACGATCCTGACGATCTCGCGCTGCCAGGGTTCAAGGACGAGGCTGTTCTTCTCGAGAAAATAGAGCAGGTTTTCTTCCGGCAGATTGAGCGACTTCTTCCGCTCGGCAAGGTTGTCGTCCTCTGCTTCCGGCTTGCTCGTTCCCTGCGAGGGCGGCAGCGTGCGCCACAGATCGTTGAAGGAGCGCTCCTCATATTCGAGGCGCTCGCGCAGCCCTTCGCGCTGTTGCTCCGATGACAGTTTCGGCGGCCGACGGTAGCGGAACACGCCTTGCTCCATCAGCGCGTGGGCCGAATCCAGAATCGCCTCGACCGCGGCCAGGCCATGCCTTTCCTCGCACCGGGCGATGTAGCTCTTGGCGAAATCCAGATAGCTCAAAATGCCGCCGGCGTCGGTCCATTGCCGGAAGAGATGATTGTTCTTGAAGAAATGGTTGTGCCCAAGCGCGGCATGGGCGGTCACCAGAGCCTGCAAGGCCATGGTGTTCTCTTCCATCAGGTAGACGATGCAGGGATTGGAATTGATGACGATTTCATAGGCGAGGCCGCGCGCGCCCTTGCGGTAGAGTAATTCGTCGTGGAGGAAACGCTTGCCGAACGACCAGTGCCGGTACATCAGCGGCATGCCGACCGAGGAATAGGCATCGAGCATCTGCTCGGAAGAGATGACCTCCATCTGCACCGGATAAATATCGAGGCGAAGCTCTTCGCGGCCGACCGCTTCGATCTCGTCATAGACCCGGGACAGCTTCTTGAAATCCCAGTCCGACCCAGAGAACAGCAATTCGGATTTGCGCGCCTGGCTGACCATTGCCGAAGTCCTCAAGCGCTCTTGCGCAGATCAGGCTGCCTGGCGAAGAGCTGTCGGAAGACCGGATATATGTCGGCYGGCGCGGCGATGCGCCTCATCTGGAAGTTCGGCCATTTCCCGTCGACGGCGTTGTAGGCGCGCCAGAGCGACGTCCCGTTCTCGGTGGAGCCGAAAATATGGCTTTCCCGCTCGTCGATGATCTCCACATAGGCGAAATACTGGCAAAGCCGCATGAGCTTGCGGTCGAGCAGTTCTATGCAGCGCTCGGAGTCGGTGGCGAAATTGTCGCCGTCGGAGGCCTGGGCGGCGTAGATGTTCCATTCGGCGACGGGATAGCGTTCCTCGATGATGCGGTGCATTTCCTCGAGCGCGGTGGAGACGACCGTGYCGCCGCTTTCTGTGTGGTAGAAGAACGTATGCTCGTCCACCTCCTTGGYTTCGTGGGTATGGCGGATGAAGACGACCTCGATGCGCTCGTAGCGGCGCGTCAGGAAAAGATGCAGCAGTACGAAGAAGCGTTTGRCCAGGTCCTTCTCGCGCTCTCCCATCGAACCGGAGACGTCCATCAGGCAGAACATGACCGCATTCGCATTGGGCACGGGCTGGGGATCGAAGCGATTGAAGCGGATATCGACCGGGTCGACATAGGCAATGCGCCTGCGCCGGCGCTCAAGCCGCTCCAACTGTTCGCGCAGGGTGGCGATGCGTTCGCGCAACGCGGCACTTGCCGGCTTCGCTTCCAGCTCGGCAATCTGCCTGGCGATCGCGTCAATCTCGGCCTGTTTGGGGCGCCTCAGTGCGATGCGCCGCCCATGGCTGTTGCGCATCGTGCGTCCGACATTGATGTTGGTCGGCGCCCCGCTTGCTGCAAAACCTGCCCGCCTCGGCTTGTAGCTCAATATCTGCTTGAGGTTGAGCTTGACCAGATCGGGCAGTTCGAGATCTTCGAAGAAGAGGTCGAGCACTTCCTCGCGCGACAGGACGAAACGGAAGTCGTCTTCTGATTCCGTGGTCCCCGGGGCGGATCCAAAGCCTTCGCCGCCGCCCGGCTTGGCGATAAGATCGCCGGGGCTGAATGTCCTGTTGCCGGGCAGAATGTGCTGGCGCCGGCCGCTTGCCCTGTCGTCGCCGAAGGTCGGTTCGCTGGTGCCTTTGCGAGGCATCGGGACGGCATGCTCGCGGTCGACCTCGGCGATGCCGCCGGTGCGGACCTGGTCGCGGATGCTGCGCTTGAGCTCCTCGCGCGCGCGCCTGAGAAAGCGCTGGCGATTGCCCAGGCTCTTGTCCTTCGGGTTCAGGCGGCGGTCGATGAAGATCGGCATGGAACCGTCCCGGCTTTGTTCAGCCGGYCTTGTTCACGCGCATGTACCAGTCGACCAGCCGTCGCACCTGCCGCTGTGTGTAGCCGCGCTCCACCATGCGCTGCACGAATTCATTGTGCCGCTTCTCCGTGACGCTGTCCTGCTTAGAGCCGAAGCTGATCACCGGCAACAGGTCCTCGACCTGGCCGAACATGCGCTTCTCGATGACCTCGCGAAGCTTTTCATAGCTCGTCCAGGAGGGATTGCGGCCATGGTTGCGCGCCCGCGCGCGCAAGGTGAATTTGACCACTTCGTTGCGGAAGTCCTTGGGATTGGCGATGCCGGCGGGTTTCTCGACCTGCGACAGTTCCTTGTCCAGCACCTCGCGGTTGAGGATCTGGCCGGTATCGGGATCCTTGTAGTCCTGATCCTCGATCCAGGCATCGGCGTAGGCGATGTAGCGGTCGAAGAGGTTCTGGCCGTACTCGCTGTAGGATTCCAGATAGGCCTTCTGGATCTCGTGGCCGATGAACTCGGCATAGCGCGTCGCGAGTTCCGACTTGATGAACTCGAGATAGGCGGCTTCCGTTTCCTTCGGGAATTGCTCGCGCTTGATCGCCTCTTCGAGGATGTACATCAGGTGCACCGGGTCGGCGGCAACCTCCTTGGTGTCGTAGTTGAAGGTCTGCGACAGGATCTTGAAGGCGAAGCGGGTGCTGACCCCGGTCATGCCTTCGTCGACGCCGGCGGCGTCGCGATATTCCTGGACCGACTTCGCCTTCGGATCGACCTCCTTGAGGTTCTCGCCGTCATAGGCGCGCATCTTTGTGTAGAGTGGYRAGTTCTCATGTTCGGCAAGACGTGTCGAGACGGTGAAGCGGCTGAGGATGTCCAGGACCTCGGGCGCGCAGGGRCTGTTCGCCAGCTCGCTCTCGCGCAGCAGCTTCTCGTAAATGTGCCGTTCCTCGGTGATGCGCAGGCAATAGGGAACCTTGACCACGAGGATGCGGTCGAGGAAGGCCTCGTTGTTCTTGTTGTTCTTGAACTGCTGCCATTCCGACTCGTTGGAGTGGGCGACGACGATGCCCTGATAGGGGAAGGCGCCGAAATTCTCGGTGCCGTTGTAGCTGCCTTCCTGGGTTGCGGTCAGCAAAGGATGCAGGACCTTGATCGGCGCCTTGAACATCTCGACGAATTCGARCAGGCCTTGCGTCGTACGGTTGAGGCCGCCGCTGTAGGAATAAGCGTCCGGGTCGGACTGGCTRAAATTCTCCAGTTGCCTGATGTCGACCTTGYCGACCAGGGCCGAGACGTCCTGATTGTTCTCGTCGCCGGGCTCGGTCTTGGCTATGGCGATCTGGCGCAGCCGCGACGGCGACAGCTTGACCACGCTGAATTTGGAGATGTCGCCCGACAGCTCGTCGAGGCGCTTGGCCGCCCAGGGCGAGATCAACCCGTTCAGGCGGCGGCGGGCGATGCCGTATTTGTCTTCCAGCAGATCGCCCATGCGATCGGGATGGAAAAGGCCGAGCGGCGATTCGAAGATCGGGCTGATCTGGTTGCCCACCTTGAGCGTGTAGATCGGCCGCTCCTCCATCAGCTTCTTCAGCCGTTCGGCGAGCGAGGACTTGCCGCCGCCGACCGGGCCGAGAAGATAGAGGATCTGCTTGCGCTCTTCGAGGCCCTGCGAGGCGTAGCGGAAATATCCGGCGATGCGCTCGACCGTATCCTCCATTCCGTAGAAGTCGGAGAAGGAGGGATAGATCTTGATGGTGCGGTTGGAGAAAATGCGGCCGAGCCGCTCGTCCTTGCTGGTATCAACCAGGTTCGGCTCGCCGATCGCCTCGACCATGCGCTCCGGCGCTGAGGCGTACATGGATTTGTCCTCGCGGCAGGCCAGCAAATATTGCTGGAGGCTGATCTCTTCCTGGGCCRCGTTGGAATAAATCTCCGAAAACAGATCGAAGACGTCGGATTGGTTCTCGCGCATGATGCTTTGCCTCGGAGCCGATAGGCTGCCAATCGGCTCATCGCTTCATCAACCGCCGGAAAGCATTGTTGTTCCCTTCGCGTGAAGGAAGAGCGCACAATGCACTCCGGCATTGGCCTTCGGGCCACCCCGATTCGGCCGCAACTGCTCGCCTATCAACATACGTGGTGATTGCCAGCGGACGGTCAAGGAGCGGATTTGGTTTCGCACCGAAAKTTGTCATTTTTGGTCCGTAAGCGAGGCGCGTGGCGARCATTCGTCCGCGCCGCGGCGCAACCTGGCCGGAGATGGCGATGATCAATCGACGCAGTTTCATCGTGGGATCCTTGGCGGGGCTGTTGCCGGCGGGTGCGTCAGCCGCCGGGCGTCCGGTCCAGCCGGAACCGCAAACCCGCGATTACGGTCCGGCCAAGCTCGACATCTATGCCGCGGACGGCGCAAACARCCTGCCGGTGGTCTTCTTCGTCCATGGCGGCGCCTGGCGGTTCGGCAAACGCAGCCAGGTCGGCGCCAAGCCGGGCTTCCTGCTCGCCAACGGATTCGTCTTCGTCTCGATCGATTACCGCATGTTGCCGCAGGCCGATGTCGCCACCCAGGCCAGCGACGTCGAAAAAGCTTACGCCTATGTGCGCGCCAATATCGCCCGGCATGGCGGCGACCCGAACCGCATCGTCGGCATGGGCCATTCGGCCGGCTGCCATCTGGTCGCGCTGACCGGCATGCGAGGYGGCCTGCCTGGCGTCGCCGGCCTGCTTCTCGACGACACCCGGGCCTATGATCTTGCCGCGCTTTCCAGGGATGGCGGCATGGTCCGGGCCTATGCGCGTGCCTTCTCCGATCCCGCGCAATGGACCGCGCTGTCGCCGGCGAGCTATGTCGACGGCAGGAAGCATCCGCCGACCTTCATCGCTTATTCGCGTGCGTCCGGGCGAGGCGAAGAGTCGCAAGCTTTCGCGAAACGCCTGCGCGCCGCGGGAACCAAGGTCACGCTGTTCGACGGCAGCGCCTATACGCATATGTCGATCGATCGCGATTTCGGCCAGGACGGCGACGCCTTGACCGCGGCCGCCTTGACGTTCCTCAAGGCGACCGTCGGTTGACTACCAGCGCGTCTTCTCGCCGGGCGCGGCCGGCTCGATCGCCAGAGCATGCACGCCGGCTTTCAATTCGTCGGCAAGCAGTTCGTTGACGGCGCGGTGACGGTCGACGCGGCTCATGCCGGCAAAGGCGGCCGAGATGACGCGGACGCGGAAATGCGTCTCGCCGGTGCCGTCGAAATGGGCCTCATGGCCGTGCTCGGCGTGGTGATGGCCGGCATGGAGGTGGCTTTCATTGATGACGGCGAGCCTTTCGGGCGAAAACGCCGCCTTCAGCTTGTTTTCCATCGTCGACTGTATGGACATTCGAGCTTCCCTTCCCCACATCTGCGGCACAGCCGCAAAATCTTGAATTTCGACCGCTTTTAAGCCGCGATTCAGCGGTTAGGGCGATCATCGGCGAAATGTCAATTCTTGTTTCGCACGTGCGAACAGCCCATAAATGGGGGAGATGAAAGCGTATCCCAAATATTTCGAGAAAATTCGAATCCGGCCGGAGAAGGACGCGGAGCTGAAGTCGCGCGCCCCGATCTGCCAGTGGGATGGCTGCAACGAGGCCGGCACGCATCGCGCGCCGGTCGGACGCCTCAAGGAGGGCGAGTATTTCCGTTTCTGCTTCGAGCATGTGCGCGAATACAACAAGGGCTTCAATTACTTCTCCGGCGTGTCGGACAGCGAGATCGCGCGCTTCCAGAAAGAGGCGCTGACCGGCCACAGGCCGACATGGCGCATGGGCGCCAATGGAGGCGGGACGCGCTCGGCGCCGGATTTCGCGCAGCAGCGTTCGGGTCGCGCCGGCTACTACAACCGCATGCGCGATCCGTTCAATCTGTTCGGCTCAGGCGCGCGCGAGCCGCGCGAGCGCAAGGCAAAGCCGCTTGAGGCCAAGGCACTGGAAACGCTTGGCCTTGACACAAAGGCGACTGGCCAGGACATCAAGGCGCGTTATAAGGAACTGGTGAAGCGCCACCATCCRGATGCGAATGGCGGCGACAGAGGTTCGGAAGACCGGTTTCGYGATGTGCTCCAGGCCTATCGCGTGCTCAAGCAGGCAGGATTGTGCTGAGCGGCCCTACGGTTCGTGTCGTTTTCCAACTTTCATAAGGTTGGAAAAGGCTCTAAGACCGCCCCCGGACAAAATCGATWGCCGGCGAAACGGGGCGTTTCGCCCGTGGAGACGTTGATAGTGATGAACAAGGTCGATCGCGACATCGCCAACCTGCCCGACACGACGGTGTCGGTGAAGGAGAAATTCGGTTTCGAGTCCAAGATGGTCGTTCCCGCTTATTCGGCGGCGACCGAGCATGTGYCGGACATCGACCCGGATTATCTGTTCGACAAGGCGACGACATTGGYGATCCTCGCCGGCTTTGCCTACAACCGCCGCGTCATRGTGTCGGGCTATCACGGCACCGGCAAGTCGACGCATATCGAGCAGGTGGCGGCGCGGCTCAACTGGCCCTGCGTGCGCGTCAACCTCGACAGCCATGTCAGCCGTATCGATCTCGTCGGCAAGGACGCCATCGTCGTCAAGGAAGGCTTGCAGGTCACCGAATTCCGCGACGGCATCCTGCCCTGGGCCTATCAGCACAATGTGGCGCTCTGCTTTGACGAATATGACGCCGGCCGTCCGGACGTGATGTTTGTCATCCAGCGCGTTCTGGAATCGTCGGGTCGGCTGACGCTGCTCGACCAGAGCCGCGTCATCCGTCCGCACCCGGCCTTCCGGCTGTTCGCCACCGCCAACACGGTCGGTCTCGGCGACACCACCGGCCTCTATCACGRCACGCAGCAGATCAACCAGGCGCAGATGGACCGCTGGTCGATCGTCACCACGCTGAATTACCTGCCGCACGACAATGAAGTGAACATCGTGCTGGCCAAGGCCAAGCACTATCGCGACAACAAGGGCAAGGACATCGTCAACAAGATGGTGCGCGTCGCCGACATGACGCGCTCGGCCTTCATCAATGGCGACCTGTCGACGGTGATGAGCCCGCGCACCGTCATCACCTGGGCCGAGAACGCCGAGATCTTCGGCGATATCGGCATGGCGTTCCGGCTGACGTTCCTCAACAAGTGCGACGAGCTGGAGCGTTCGGTGGTGGCCGAGTTCTACCAGCGCGCCTTCGGCGAGGATTTGCCGGAGAGCGCCGCCAACGTGGTGCTGGGTTAGGCGCGCCGCTGAAAGGCCTCCAAGCCTTTCAGCATGAAAACGCGCAGGGAATGATCGATGGCGGGTCCGGGCGACAACACGCGCAACAAGCCGAAGAACGGGTCTGAAGCCGACAGCTTCAAGCGCGCCGTCACGGTATGCATGCGTRCCGTCGCCGGCGACAAGGACCTCGAGGTCGGCTTCGCCAAGGACCGCCCGGCGCTGGCGGGAAATCGCGCGCGCCTGCCCGAACTGCCCAAGAAGGCTTCGCGCAACGACATCGCGATCACGCGCGGCATCGGCGATTCCATGGCGCTGAAGCGCGCCTGCCACGATCAGCGCATCCACAACAAGCTGGCGCCGGAAGGGAAGCTCGCGCGGTCCATCTTCGATGCGGTCGAACAGGCCCGCGTTGAGGCGATCGGCAGCCGCGCCATGCAGGGCGTTGCCGACAATATCGGCTCGATGCTCGAGGACAAATACGCCAAGGCGAACCTTGTCGACGTCAGGGACAAGGCGGACGCGCCACTCGAAGAGGCGGTCGCGCTGATGGTGCGCGAAAAGCTTACCGGACGGCCCGTACCGAAGAGCGGCGAGCGGCTGGTCGACCTCTGGCGCCCCTGGATCGAGGAGAAGGCCAGCGCCGATCTCGACGGCCTGTCGGCCAAGCTCGAGGACCAGCAGGCCTTTGCCCGCGTCGTGCGCGACATGCTGGTCTCCATGGAAATGGCCGAGGAGCTCGGCGACGACCAGGAGACCGACGACTCGGAGGAAAACGAAGAGAACGAGCAGCAGGGCGAGGAACAGAGCGAGGAAGGCGGCGAGGAGGATTCAGGCTCCGAGCAGTCGCAGTCGGAAGATGCCGAAGCCTCTGCCGACGAGGAAGAGTCGGCCGAAACAGAGGCGACCGACGCCACCTCGGACGACCTGTCCGACGAGGACGATTCCGACGCCGAGACGCCGGGCGAGGCCAAGCGCAACGACAACCCGTTCCTCAACCTCCCGAAAGAAATCGACTACAAGGTCTTCACCACCGCCTTCGATGAGACGGTGGGGGCGGAAGAGCTGTGCGAGGAAGAGGAACTCGACCGGCTGCGCGCCTTCCTCGACAAGCAGCTCGCCAACCTTTCAGGCGTCGTCGGGCGGCTGGCCAACCGGCTGCAGCGCCGGCTGATGGCGCAGCAGAACCGCTCCTGGGATTTCGACCTCGAGGAAGGCTATCTCGATCCGGCGCGCCTGGTGCGCGTGGTGATCGACCCGATGCAGCCGCTGTCCTTCAAGCAGGAGCGCGACACCAAGTTCCGCGACACCGTGGTGTCGCTGGTGCTCGACAATTCGGGCTCTATGCGCGGGCGTCCGATCACGGTCGCCGCGACCTGCGCCGACATCCTGGCCCGCACGCTGGAGCGCTGCGGCGTTTCGGTGGAGATCCTCGGCTTCACCACCCGCGCCTGGAAAGGCGGGCAAGCGCGCGAGAAATGGCTGAAGGACGGCAAGCCGCCGAATCCCGGCCGGCTCAACGACCTGCGCCACATCATCTACAAATCCGCCGACCATCCCTGGCGGCGCTCTCGGCGCAATCTCGGTCTGATGATGCGCGAGGGCCTGCTCAAGGAAAACATCGACGGCGAGGCGCTGCTTTGGGCGCACAACCGGCTGATCGGCCGGCCCGAGCAACGCAAGATCCTGATGATGATCTCGGACGGCGCGCCGGTCGACGATTCCACGCTCTCGGTCAATCCGGGCAACTATCTGGAGCGGCATCTGCGGGCGGTCATCGAGCTGATCGAAACGCGCTCGCCGGTCGAGCTTTTGGCGATCGGCATCGGCCACGACGTCACGCGCTACTATCGCCGCGCCGTCACCATCGTCGATGCCGAGGAGCTCGCCGGCGCCATGACCGAGCAGCTTGCCTCGCTGTTCGGCGAGGAAAGCGCGCGCGACACGCGGCGCGGCGGMTTGCGGCGCGCCGGATGATCTTTTCGGGGCGGCGTGCGCGGCGGATGCTTTTCGCCTGCATGCTGACCTGCGCCTCGCCGGTCATCGCCGCCCCGGGAACTCCCGTCGAGACGGTCGAGATTTCGGCGCGGCCGATCAGCCAGTTCCATGTCGGCCATGACGAGACGCGGTTCGGGCCGCTCGAATTCGTCGGCGGGCTGGAGATGACCTCGCCGGCGCGCGATTTCGGCGCGCTGTCGGCCTTTCGCTTCCTGAAGCCGGGCGGCGATTTCATCGGTGTGGCCGACACCGGCTTCTGGTTCTTCGGCACGATCACGCATGACGCCGGCAAGCGACCGTCGGGTGTTTCGAATTTCCGCATGCAGCAGATGGTCGACGCCTCGGGCCGCCCGATCGACCGCAAATGGGAGGTCGATGCGGAAGGGCTCGCGGTCAAGGACGGCATCGCCACCGTCGGCTTCGAGCGCGACCAGCGCGTCGCCCAGTTCAAGATCGATCCCGACAATATGAAAGCCCCGGTCAGGCAGCTCGATTACCTGGTCCCCGCTGAGGAGCTGCGCCAGAACCGCGGTTTCGAGACCGTTGCCCACGCCGATCCTTATGGGCAGCACGAGGGCGGCCTGGTCGTGGTCTCGGAGAGGAGCCTCGACACATCAGGCAATGTCTATGCAGCCGTCATCGAGGGGCCGCATAAGGGCGTCTTCACCATCAGGCGCGACRGCGGTTTCGACATAACCGACGGCGCCTTCCTGCCGGACGGCGATCTGCTGCTCCTGGAGCGCAGCTTCTCGATCGCCCGCGGGGTGAAGATGCGGCTGCGGCGCATCTATGGCGAAAGCGTCGAGAAGGGCGCGGTCGCCGACGGACCGGTGCTGATGGAAGCCGACATGGGCTACCAGATCGACAATATGGAAGGGCTGGACGTCTGGACCCGCGACGACGGCGCGCTGATGGTGTCGCTGGTGTCGGACGACAACCATTCGATCCTGCAGCGCAACCTCTATCTGGAATTCATCCTGCACCAGGACTAAGCAGACCGGCCGGCATGGGTTCAGCCGTGCCGGTGGGCGCCAGCGGCCGAGRCTAGAGCGTTTCACCGTTTCACGGAAACGGCGAACCGCTCTATCCCTTTGTTTTTACGCAATTCCGGGCGGAAAACCGCTCACACTTTTCCTGGAATTGCTCTACCGGCCGACGTGGCGGACTTCGTTCATCACGAAATTGGCCGCGCGCTTGCTCCGGTTGCGGATCTTGAGCGTCGCGGTGTTGTCCACGAAATAGGTGTGAAGGATGCTGTCGCGGGTGCGGACTTCCGGTCCGACGGTGTCGACCGCATGCCAGGTGTCGGTRCCGACCGCAAAGGCGTAGCCCGTATTCGGGGAAAACGACATCCGGTGCGARTTCTCGAAACGTCCGTCCGGCTTGCGCTCGGCGAAGCGGGTGCCGATGTGGTTGATCGAGTCGTCCTCGGGCAAATAGAACTGAACCGTGATGCCCTTCCATTTCGTGTCGGTGTGGAAGCCGATCTTGTAGCCGGCCACGTCGCGCGTCAGCATCGGCACCGGATACATGCCGACCTTCATGAAGTCCGCGCCGAACCGGCGCTCCAGGCCCGGGGCAAGGCGGCGCATGAATGCGTCCTTCAGTTCCGGCGCATGCAACGCCTTGCCGACCAGGGCCCAGACGGCACGTTTCTCGTCAGGCAGATGGCGGATATATTCGGGGTAGAGGTCGATCTTGATCCGCGTCGCGGTTCCGTCCGCCTTGATATTCACATTGTTGCGCCCCTTGAGCGCACGATACTCGCGCGCCTCGGGCATGGCGGCGCGCATGCGCCGATAAAGGTCCGCCGGGAAAACGTCGGTCATTTCCAGATGCCAGAAAGGCGTTTCCACAAAGGCGGCGCGGTTCACGGCATCCACCATGTGCGAGACAACATGCTGCAGCGTTTGTRTGGCTGATGCTGGCGCCACCGCGCCGTCTATGGCCGACATGGATATCCTCTCCCCAATCCAAAGAACCCCGAATCCAAATTTCTTGAATAGATATATCGCTGGCCGCGCGGAATGCTAACCAAAGCACAGGCTGGATTGCAATGATCCACGGGACTGGCTTCAATCGCGGTTTTCTAAATCACGAGATGACGTTGCATCGGCGCAAAACCAGCACGTTGCGAGGGGCGCTGTCGACGATGCTGATATGGCCGCGGGCCGATATTCAGCGGACCTTGTAGATCTCGATCGGCTTTCCCGCGGTAGACTGGTCCAATTCGAGCCATGTCGGCAGGTCGCCCCGCAGCAACGCCGCGGCAAGGCCATTCGGCGCGTCCAGGCCCAGCGATATCTCTTCYGTGTTGCCGCGGCARATCGCGATCAGCCCGACATGCTCGYGCTCGATGACGGCGCGGGCGGCGTCCGGGCCCCCCATGAACGCGTCGAGCATCGCCAGATTGCCGCCGACATTGCGGTGATAAGGGCCGGCCAGCGCCCGGTGGTGGGTGAACACCAATATTCCCGAGCCGAGATTGGACGAGGCAAGCACCGTCGTCGCCGGCATGGCGGCAAGATCGCGGAAGTCGCCGGGTTTGCCGCAAGTCACGGCATGGTCGGGATCGGAATTGATCCGCTGCGGCGCCTTCTGGACCATGGATTGCGCCGCCACCGCGACCCCGGCCCAGGTCGCATTGAGCGAGACCAGCCACGCCATGACGATGCCGGCGGAAAGGCGCCATGAGGGTGCCGTGTCCGCCCRCAGGCGGGTTTTCGCGATCCAGGCCGAGAGCGGCAGCACGGCGAAGGCGACGGAGAAGGTCGAGCCGCGCACCTGCCAGAGGCTGACGACAAAGGCGACGACAAGCAGGATGGCGGCGAGAATTTCCTCGCGGCGCAGGCCACGGCTCCGCAACTGAAAGCCGATCAGCAGGRTCGCGATGAAGGGCGTCACGTAGCGCGCCGCCATCAGCTTCGGCTGGTGGATGGCGACGCTCCAGAAGGGCTGCGCTTCAACCACGTCGGCCAGCCAATAGGTGCGGATGCGCTCGTCCATGTCCGCATAGGGCGAGGACAGGCATTGCGGGAAGAACACAATCACGGCGGCCGCGATCACCGCTGCAAGYGCCAGCATCGAAACCAGCCGCGCCCGAACTGTCGAGGCGGTCAATGCAGTGGCGATCGCGAGACCGAAGYCGGAAAGCGCCGCAACCCCGAACTGGAAGGATGAGAAGGCGTCGCATTGGGCCACGCCCCAGTCGGCCGGCCGGACGGTCGCCACGAAGACCAGGGAGGCGATGCCGGCAAACCCAAGGCCAAAACCCCACGCCGTGATGCRCTCCTTGCCGTCGAGGATGAACAGGACCGCGGCGCAGATGCCGAGCACCGCCACATAGGRAGCGGTCTCCATGCCGACAGCTAGCGTAAGGCCCGCGCAAATGCCTGACAGAAGGGCAGCAGGCCGCCAGGAGGGYGCCTCCATCAGAAACCAAAGACTGGCCGCCGTCAGCAGCAGCTGGACATTGTGGTGATCGAYCACGCCCGGGCTGTAGATCACCAGGAAGAAGAGCCCCGCCGTCGACAGGATGACCGCCGGCATCGCGACGTTCGTGGCGGCGAAGCGCTGCGAGGCGCGCATCAGCACGAATATGGTCAACCCGTAGAGCAGGGTCGGCCAGATGATCTGCRCAGCGCGTTCGGCGGTGGCGGGGCTGGCGCCCAGCGCATCGAAGGCCATGATGATCAGCGCGAGTGGCGTGTCGATCAGCCGCGACCAGTGCATGACGAAGCCGCCCGAGGTGCCCATCCTGTATTGATGGAGATCGAACCAGCTTTGGCCGCCGAGCAGGTCGCGGACCTCGACCAGCCGCAGCATGCTGTCATTGTCGGCGCCATAATTCGCAAGCGTGGGGAAGCCGGAAACGGCATTGATCGTCAGCGCCACCAGCGTGGCGCACAACGCGAGCACGAGATCGTTTTTCCAACCGGTGCCTTGCACGGTCATGCTGGTTGCTATGCCTTAGAGCAATTCCAGGAAAAGTGTGACACGGTTTTCCGTCAGGAATTGCGTCAAAACAGAGAGATAGGGTGGTTCGCCGCTTCCGTGAAACGGCGAACCACTCTGGAGATTTTTCGCCATCCTGCATCATCGGCCGTAACAAAGCGTAAAGCCGCCGCGGCTGTGGCTGAAAGCGTCAGGGCCGGTTGGTCGCAACCCAGATGACGTGGCGGGCGCCGCGCTTGCCGTTGGCCCGGGTGTTGATCTCCTCGACCGAGAAGCCGGCCTGCTTCAGCCGCCGGGTGAAGCCGCTGTCCGGCCCTTGCGACCAGACCGCCAGGACGCCGCCGGGCGTCAGGGCGGCGCGCGCGGCCGCGAGACCGGCCGCGCCATAGAGCGTGTCATTGCCCTTGTAGACGATGCCTTCGGGGCCGTTGTCGACGTCGAGCAGGATGGCGTCCCAGGCGCCTTTGTCTGCCCTTATCAGTTGGCCGACATCGACTTCCTGAATCGTGACGCGGGGGTCGTCGAGGCAGCCGTCGAAGATTTTAGCCATCGGGCCGCGCGCCCAGGCGACGACAGCAGGGACAAGTTCGGCGACGGTGACGGCGGCGTCGCGATCGACCGCGGCGAGGGCGGCTCGCAAGGTGAAGCCCATGCCGAGCCCGCCAATGAGGAGCCTCGGCCGCTTGCGGCCGGYGATCCGCTCGCAGGAAAGCCTGGCGAGAGCCTCCTCGGAGCCGCTGAGGCGACTGTTCATCAGCTCGTTGGCGCCGAGCATGATGGAGAATTCATCGCCGCGCTGCTTCAGGCGTAGTTCCTGGCCGCCATCGGGCGTGCGGGCGGAATCAAGCTGAACCCAGGGGATCATGCTCTCTCTTTTTGTTTGAGCATGATCTTTTCCAAAAACCGGATCCCACTTTTTGGGATCATGCTCTCTCTTTCCGTTTGGAGCATGATCTTTTCCAAAAACCGAGTCCCACTTTTTGGGATCATGCTCCGGCCGCGACCRCCGGCTGGCTCCAGCGCGCGGCGAGCAGCCGGTAGGGGATCAGCGCCACGACGGCGATGATCAGCTTGACCGAAAGGTCGCCGAGCRCCCAGGACACCCAGCGCATCGTCTCGACCGGCAGTATGCCCATCAGCGGCGCGGTCTCCAGCGCAAAGCTGTCATTAGGGCCGGCAAAAGCGAAGGCGGCGGAAAAGGCGACGCCGAAGAAGACGATGGTGTCGAACACCGAGCCGACCAGCGTGCCGACGATCGGGGCCCGCCACCAGCTCTGCCGGCGCAGCCGGTTGAAGACGGTGACATCGAGCAATTGCGCGGTGAGGAAGGCGGCGCCGGAAGCGGCGGCGATGCGCACCAGCCGGTCGGCGGCGGTCTCGAACGCGATCAGGCCGTGGCGGAAGAGGAAKGGCGGGATCAGGATCGAGCAGGTCACCGCCGTCATGAAGCCGACGAACACCACCTTGCGCGCCACGGCCGGGCCATAGCGGCGGTTGGCGAGGTCGGTGACCAGGAAGGAGAAAGGATAGGTGAAGGCGCCCCAGGTCAGCACGTCGGCGAGCGCCAGGCCGCCGATCTCGCCCTGCATCGGGAACTGCACGAGAATATTCGACGCCACGACGACAAGCGCCATGGCGGCCACGAAGGGCAGGTATCGCGTCAGGAAGTTCATTTTTTTATCCTGGGTAATGGAACCAGCGGAGCGTCATGCCGACGCTCGCTCTTATTCCGAGCACCGGTCTGGCCGGTGCTCGAGGCGGTCGTCCCCCGCCTGAAAGCTGCTTTAAGCCGCCGACTGCTCGGCCAGCTTCTTGGCGATCTGCTTCTTGAGCAGGCGCGCGCGCTGCGACAGTTCCTTGACGTCGGCCTTGACCAGGAAGGCGTCGAGGCCGCCGCGGTGCTCGACCGAACGCAGGGCGTTGGCCGAAATGCGCAGGCGAACGTTCTGGTTCAGCGCTTCGGAAATCAGCGTCACATTGACCAGGTTCGGCAGGAAGCGACGCTTGGTCTTGTTGTTGGCGTGGCTCACATTGTTGCCGGTCTGAACTGCCTTGGCAGTGAGTTCGCAGGTGCGGGACATTTGTCTAACCTTCAGTTTCTAAACCTGCCAAACCATTCTGCCCGCGCCAGGCGGCGCGCGGTCTCGGTCAGGCGGCCTTTGGAAAAGTTGGCGTTCCATAGTGGCATTTCACCATTGCGTCAAGCTCCGGCGCATCGCCGGCTGTCGGCCGCGCTCCATATAAAGGCCGGATTTCAAACTATAAGCCGTTCGCGAAGGGATATGCCAGGCTGGATCCTTTGCGTTCCGGCCGAACCGCCAGGGATTCGTCAGCCGCCATGGTCCGCTCGACTCACGCATTCGCCACCCTGCTTGCCCTTGCCGTGCCGGCAACAAGCTTCGCCGCCGCGCCGCCGCAATCCTTCAAGGGCGAATATACGGTGTCCTATCTCGRCCTTTCGATCGCCAGGGCGACTTTTTCCAGCCGCTACGAGGGCGATACCTACGCCATCAACGGCACCGTCTCCGCCGCCGGGCTCGGCAGGCTGTTCGACGATACGAAAGGCACGATTTCGTCGAAAGGCACCATTTCCGACAAGCGGATGACGCCGCAGGTGTTCAGGGCCGATTATACGTCCGGCAAGAAGGCCTCGATGGTCGACATACGCTTCAGCAATGGGGCAGTCACCTCCACGCAAGTCATTCCCGCGCCGAAGAAGCGCGATCCGAAGAACTGGGTGCCGATCGGCGACGGAGACCTGAAATCGGTGCTCGATCCGATGGCGGCGACCGTCATCCATGCCGACAGCCTGGACAAGGTCTGCGGGCGCACGGTCAAATTCTATGACGGCGAGATGCGCGCCGACCTGACCTTGACCTATGCGTCCAAGGGTTCGATCTCGGTGCCGGGCTACAAGGGCGACACGGTGACCTGCAAGATGGGCTTCGAGYCGGTGGCGGGCTATCGCAAGGGCCGCAAGGCGCTGAACTTCCTCAAGAACAAGAGTCGCATGCTGGTGACGTTTGCACCGGTCGGCCAATCCGGCGTATATGCGCCGATCCGCGCCACGGTCGGGACCCAGATMGGTCCATTGACCATCAGCGCCGGACGGTTCGAAGCGGTGAATTAGGTCAGGCGCCACCTCGCGCCGGCGGGGGAGATATGGYGCGCGCAACACTGATCGGGTTTTCGGCGGTCGCCATGTGGGCGCTGCTGGCGCTGCTCACCAATGCCTCGGGCCAGGTGCCGCCGTTCCTGCTGTCGGCCATCACCTTCGCCATCGGCACCTGCGTCGGGCTCGCCGCCCGACTGGTGATGYCGGCCGCCGACAGAAATCTGAAGATCCCTCGCCAAGTCTGGGTGATCGGCATAGCCGGCCTGTTCGGCTATCATTTCTTCTACTTCACGGCGCTGCGCAACGCGCCGGCGGTCGAGGCGAGCCTGATCGCCTATCTGTGGCCGCTGYTGATCGTGCTCGGCTCGGCGCTGATGCCGGGCGAGCGGCTCGCCTGGAACCATGTCGTCGGCGCGCTGCTCGGCCTTGCCGGCACGGTCCTGATCGTCACCAAGGGCGGCGGGCTGGCCTTCGACGCGCGTTACGCCTTCGGCTACGCGATGGCCGCCGTCTGCGCGCTTGTGTGGTCGTCCTATTCACTTCTGTCGCGGCGCTTCCCCTCGGTGCCGACCTCGATCGTCACCTGGTTCTGCGCGGCGACGTCGGTGCTGTCGCTGGTCTGCCATTTTCTGCTTGAGAAGACGGTGCTGCCGGACGGCCCCGGACAGTGGCTGGCCGTCGTGGGGCTCGGCCTGATGYCGGTGGGTGCTGCCTTCTATGCCTGGGACATCGGCGTCAAGCGCGGCAACATCCAGGTGCTAGGCGCCGCGAGCTATGCGGCGCCGCTGTTGTCGACGCTGGTGCTGATCGCTRCCGGCGTCGCCGAGCCGTCGTTGCGCATTCTCGCGGCCTGCGTGCTCATCACGGGGGGCGCCGCGCTCGCGGCAAAGTCGTTGCTGATGCGCAAGCCGGCGGCCAAAGAGGTCAACGCATGATGCCGTTCCCGGGCGGCATCGAGGCCAACGCCAACGCGACGCTTTTGTTTTCCTTTGTCGCGGCCGTGATCTACGCCTTTGCGCTCGACATGCCGCCGAAATGGACGCGCACGGCGGCGAAGACGCTTGCCGTGGCCTTGCTGGCCGTRCTTGCCGCCATGCAGGGCGGCCCGTTGCTGCTCGTCGCGGCGCTGGCACTCAGCGCGGCCGGCGATGCCTTTCTGTCGCGCGACGGCGAAAAGGCCTTTCTAGGCGGGCTGGCGAGYTTTCTCGCCGGCCACATCGCCTATGTCGCGCTGTTCGCGCAGGCAGGCGGCGGGCTCCAACTGCTGAGCGCCGAGTTCTGGCGGGACGCGATTGCTCTCGCCATGGCCGTGTTCAGCATCGTCATGCTTGCCGCGCTCTGGCGCCGCGTCGGCCCGCAACTGCGCATCCCGGTCGCGGTCTATGTCGCGGCCATCCTCGCTATGGGCATTTCGGCGCTCACCACGGACAAGGTCTGGGTGATTGCCGGCGCGGTGCTCTTCATCGCTTCGGACGGGCTCCTGGCAACCGAGCGCTTCCTGCTCGCGGCGATCTCGCCGCATCGCGTCTGGATGCGCCATGCGGTCTGGGTGCTTTACTATGCCGCCCAGCTGGCCATCACGCTGGGATTTCTTCTTCTCAGTTAGGCGATTTTCGGCTGCCAGCCCGGTTGGGCAAGCTCGAAGGCGGCGAAATCGAAGCCCGGCGCCACGGTGCAGCCGACCAGCGTCCATTCGCCGAGGCTGCGCGCCGATTRCCACCAGCCGGCCGGCACGACGATCTGCGGCCGCTCGCCGGCGGCGAGGGCCGTGCCCAGCACCTGCTCGATGACGGCGCCGGCGCCTTCCTCATGCATCGACACCGCCAGCGGCGCGCCGGCATAAAAGTGCCAGACCTCGGCCGCGTCCCTCACCCGGTGCCAGGCCGAGAGCTGGCCTTGCTCAAGCAGGAAATAGATCGCGGTCGAATGCCCGCGCGGGCCGCCCGCGGCGTCGCGAAAGGTCTCGGCATACCAGCCGCCTTCGGGATGCGGCTTTAAGCCTAGCGTTGCGATGATCTCGGCGGCGCTGGTGGTCATTCAAGCAGGCTCAAAAATTATCCTTGCGCTTGCGGATCTCGGCGAACACCTCGGCGTCCGAGGCTCTCTCCATGCCAAGATGCTTGCGGATCGACGGGTCATGCCCGCGCAGGAACGGGTTGGTCGACAATTCCTCGCCAATGGTCGTCGGCAGCGTCGGCTTGTTGGCGGCGCGCAGCGCTTCGATCCTGGCCGCGCGCTGCTTCAGCAGCGGATTGCCGGGGTCGACCGTCACCGCGAAGCGGGCATTGGCCAAAGTGTATTCGTGGCCGCAATAGATGGCGGTTTGCGCCGGCAGCGCCGCCAGCTTCTTCAGCGAGTCATACATCACCGGCGGCTTGCATTCGAACAGCCGGCCACAACCCAGCGCAAACAGCGTGTCGGCGGTGAAGGCCACCTTCGAGGCCGGCAGATGGTAGGAGACATGGCCGGCGGTATGACCGGGCGTCTCGATGACCTCGATCCTCTCCTCGCCGAGTCGCACGACCGAGCCTTGCTTCACGGTTTCGTCGATGCCGGGGATTTTCGCCTTCTCGGCCTCCGGGCCGACGATGCGCAATTTGAAGCGCTCCTTGAGCGCCAGATTGGCTTCGACATGATCGGCATGATGATGCGTGGTGAGGATCAATGTCGGCGTCCAGYCGGTGCGCTTGATCGCCGCCAGGATCGGCGCCTCTTCCGGCGCGTCGATGATCGCCGTCTCGCCGCTTTCCGGATCGTGGACCAGCACGCCGAAATTGTCGGTGCGGCACATGAACTGCTCGATTTCGACCGGCATCGCGTGTCTCCCTTTGTCGTCGCAGACATAGGGCGGGCGGGCRCCGATGTCATCCGGGTTTGTTGAACCTGGCGCGTTTGTCGACCGGGCGCCTTTGTTGAACTTGACAGGCTTCGCAGCTACCGTCCCGCGCATGCATTCGGATATTGTGGATCTGCGCTCCTTCTACTCGTCCACGCTCGGCCGCCTGGCCGAGCATTCGATCACCATGGCGTTGTCGTCGATATGGGCAACCGTGCCCAACGAGCGGTTGGTCGGCCTCGGCTACACGCTGCCCTGGCYGGAACGCTTCGGCACCGATGCCGAGYGCGTCTTCGCCTTCATGCCGGCGACGCAGGGCGCCGTGGTGTGGCCGGCGACCGGGCCGGYGGCGACGGCGCTGGTCTTCGACGAGGAACTGCCGCTGGTCGATGCATGCATCGATCGCGTGCTCCTGGTGCACTCTCTCGAACATGCCGAAAACCCGCGCGAGACGCTGAACGAGATCTGGCGCGTGCTGTCGCCAGCCGGCCGTGTGGTCATCGTCGTCCCCAACCGGCGCGGCGTGTGGGCGCGCTTCGAGCACACGCCCTTCGGCAACGGCCGACCRTTCTCGCGCGGCCAGCTGACCGAATTGCTGCGCGAGGCGAATTTTACGCCCGCGTCCTGGTCTGACGCGCTGTTTTTCCCTCCATCGCCGCGGCGTTTCATGATGCGGTTCCACAATGTGTTGGAGAAGGCCGGCCGGCGGTTCTGGCCGATCTTTTCCGGCGTCATCGTCGTCGAGGCGCAGAAGCGGCTCTATCAGGGCGTGCCCGTCGTGCAACGCGCCTCGCGTCGCGTCTTCGTGCCGGTCTTCTCGCCGCAAGGCGCGACGAGGCTGGGCCGGCATTCGACTGGCCGCGCGCCTGGCCAAGTGACGCGTTCGTGATCGCCGCCGCGCCTTGCAACGCGCAGCGATCATCACCCTATCTGAGGCGTGCCGGATCCKAGCATGCTTGCTTGGCGCGGCCATCATGACCGCCGCGGAAACCAGGAAGATCCTTCATGGACGWCCAGACCGATAAAAACCCGGGCCCGCAAAAACCCGCCGTCTCGGTCGAGGCAAGCAGCCTCGCCGACCAGGTGGCGACGATCAAGCTGGGGATAAAAACCTCGCCGGTGCGCGGGCAACTAGCCTGGGTCTCCATTGGCATCGTGGCGGTCATCGTCGCCACCGCGATCGGGCAGGTCCTGCTCAACCGCTGGAACCAGCCTTTCTATGACGCGCTGGCCCGGCGCGACATGGCCGACTTCCTGCACCAGCTTCTGGTCTTTGCGATGATCGCCGGCGGACTTCTGGTGCTCAACATCGGCCAGACCTGGCTCAATCAGATGATCCGTCTGAGGCTGCGCGAGGCGCTGACGCTCGATCTGATCGATCAATGGATGCGCCCGGCGCGGGCCTTCCGGCTGGCCAATGCCGGCGCCATCGRCGTCAATCCCGACCAGCGCATGCAGCAGGATGCCGCTCATCTGTCGGATCTGTCGACGGATCTCGGCGTCGGCCTGCTGCAGTCCTTCATCCTGCTCGTCTCCTTCATCGGAGTGCTGTGGGAGCTGTCTTCGGGCTTCGTCTTCCACATCGGCGGCTATTCACTGGCGATACCGGGCTACATGGTCTGGGCGGCCTTCCTCTATGCCGGCATCGCCTCGTGGCTGAGCTGGCTGGTCGGGCGTCCGCTTATCGGCCTCAACAGCGAGCGCTATACCCGCGAAGCGGAGCTGCGCTCCTCCATGGTGCGGGTCAACGAAAACGTCGACGCAATCGCGCTCTACCATGGCGAGCCCGACGCCCGGCGCCGCCTGGAGCTCGACCTCGGCACGGTGCTCGGCGCCATGCGGCGCATCTTCACCGCGCAGATCAACCTGGCCTGGGTGACCGACACCTATGGCTGGATAACGGTGGTGGCGCCCATTCTGGTGGCTTCGCCGGTCTATTTTTCCGGCGACATCTCGTTCGGCGGGCTGATGATGGCGGTCGGCGCCTTCAACCAGGTTCATTCGTCCCTGCGCTGGTTCATCAACAATATCGGCAGCATCGCCGACTGGCGCGCGACGCTGATGCGCGTGGCCGATTTCCGCATTGCGCTCACCGAGACCGATGCGCTGCATCACAAGGAAAAACGCATCCAGTTCGTTGAAAACGCCAATGGCAGCCTGACCTTCGACAGGCTCGAGGTGGCTTCGCCGGAAGGCTGCACCAGGYTTGCCCAGACCGATGTCGAAATCCACGCCGGCGAGCGCGTCATGATCACCGGCGAGCCGGGCGCCGGCAAGACATTGTTCTTTCGCRCCATTGCCGGCCTGTGGCCATGGGGAAGCGGCCGGATCGGCCTGCCGGCCGGCGAGACCCCCATCTTCGTGCCCCGCGTGCCCTATTTCCCGGCCGGCACGTTGCGCGAAGTCCTCGACCATCCGAACGGCGAGGCCCCGGCGAGCGATGCCGAGATCGCGGCGATGCTTGGCGAGGTCGGCCTCGATCGGCTGGCAACCGCCCTCGACCACCCCGGGCGGTGGGAACGTGAGCTCGGCGATGACGAACAACGGGTGCTGGCTTTCGCCAGGCTCGCCTTGCGCAAGCCGAAATGGGTAATCATGGACGAAGCGCTCGATGCGTTCGACGGCCCGACGCTGCGACGGGTGCTGGCCATGCTGCAGAAGCGTCTGCCCGAAACAGCGATCATCAATATCGGGCGCGGTCAGCACAACACCCAGTTTTTTCCGCGCTCGCTGAACATCGTCAAGGATTCCGGCGCGCCGGCGCTGAAACCCGCGCGCGTCAGGGCCGGCGCGATCGAACCGCCACCTGCGGCGCCGCGCCGCAAGAAGGAATCCACTGAAGCTTAAAGCGCGGCGCGATCTTTCAGATCCGGGCCATGCGCTTTAGGTTTTTGATTTTACGCATGTCTTCATCCCGAAACCGGTTCCCACTTTCGGGAGACATGCTTTAGAAGGCGGTCAAACCGCCCGGGCGCCRTATTTGGCGCGGAACTCGTCGTAGCAATYGCGCCGCCAGCGGCGGCCGACGACATAGCCGCGCAAGAGCTGCGGCAGCGAATAGCCGAGCGCCTTGGACGAGCGATTTGCGAGGTAGCCGGAAAAGGCCTGCTGCAGCCGGCCCTTCAACGTGTCGGCGATGATCTGGCGAGCGATCATATAGGGCGGGACATCGGGATAGCGGTCGGCGATGTAAGGGTGCTTGTCGATCAGGTTGGCATAGGCCGCGACATAGCCGTCGCGCCGGCCGGAGATCGAGTTCTCCGAATTGTACTTCTTCCAGTCTATGTCCTCGGACAGCAGGGCGCCGCTGCGGCGGGCGAAACGCAGCAGAAGCTCGCGATCCTGCATGCGCGTGATGTCGCTGTCGTAGCCGCCGATCGCGAGCAGCGATTCGTGCCTCGCGGTGATCGCCGAGCCGGCGATGAAGATAGTCTGCGAGACCAGAGCGCGCTGCAGCGTGCTTTTGTCCAGAAAGGCCGCGCGGTTGATGCATTTGGTGCTGCGGCTGCCCTTGAGCGAGACGAACGAACTGATGAGCACTTCGAGCGAAGGGTTCTGGTCGAAGCGCGCCAGCGTCCGCTCCAGCCGGTCCGGCAGATAGACGTCGTCCGAATCGAGGAACGTAACCACCGGCGCCCGCGCGCGCTCGATGCCCGCATTGCGCGCGGCGTTGGCGCCGCGCCATTTGGCGCCGACATAAATCAGCCTCGGGTCGCGGATTTCGGCGAGCGCGGCGGCCGTCCCGTCGGTCGAACCGTCGTCGACGACAATATGCTCGAATCGGGTAAGTGTCTGCGCCAGAACGCTTTCCACCGCGCGCACGACCTGGCTGCGCCGATTGTGGGTCGGCGTGATCACTGAGATCAGCGGAACATCCTGGCTCGACATCGGGCTGCCACCACCGGTCGAATCTAGCATTTGTCGGATGGGTCTGATGGCTATCTTCGCGTCCACCTTTGATTTGCGGCCGACGCTACAAAAAAGCCACCTTTGTGTMACGCCAGGCCAGCCGAGAAATCCCGAAACCGGCGGCTTTTCCGCAACATTGCGGTTTGATGGCAACACAATTGGCTTCTCCGTTGACTTGACGGTCCGTCAGCAAGGGGCGAGGAACGGCTTGTCCCGATGACGTCCGAGGTAATCGACCGAACTACCTGGTTCCCGCATGGTGATCTCCGCGAGGCCGGCCGATCGGCTTCGATCCATCAAGGAGCAGACCATGACCGCTTACGCAGCTGCCCATATGCGCCAAGTCACGCCGGGTCCCTGGATCGTCGAGTATCTTGAGAAGATAGATGCCACGCTGGCGCCGTTCGGCGGGCGTTTCATCGTCCATGGCGGYGATGTCGAGGTTGTCGAGAACAGCTGGCCCGGACACCTGATCGTCATCGAGTTCCCGGACAGGCAGCATGCGCGGGACTGGTACAATTCGCCGGCCTATCAGGCGATCCTTTCGCTGCGCACCGGGAATTCGTTGTCCGACGTGRTCTTCGTCGACGGCGTCGAGCATCCGCACAAGGCTACGGATGTACTTGGCTAGCAGAAACGGCGCCCATGTCCCGCGCAGGAAATCGGCGGGTCCTTCTGCGGTTCCGGAACTGGACTGAAAGCTAGGGCAGGCCGGCGAGCCAATCGTTACACGCTTTTGTCGAAATTGYTCTAACTATGCCCGACATAAGCGGGCACGATTTCGACCTCATCACGAACGAGCCCGGCAGCCAGGCTGAAATGGCCAAAAAACGCCAGCGTGTAAAACGCCAGGCCGACCGCTAGCGAAAACGGGATTTGCCAAAGCGGCATACCCGTTCTCGGCGCATGGCTTATGACGCGTCGTATCGTGCGCCACGACATGGTTCCCCAGCGGCTAAACGACTTGACAACTCGCTGGGCGCGGGTGGGGGAATGGAGCTCGACGAACTTTCTGTCGGCATCCCTGCCCGTCACCAGCGCGCGCCAATAGAAGAAGCGCCAGCCGCGTGGCGAGTAGTGGTGAACGCGCGCGTCCACATTGACTATTTTGTGGCCTTCGCTCCAAAGCTGATGCATCAGCAGCGTGCACGAGACCTTAAAGCCGTTCTGTGGTGGAAWTGGGTGGCTGGATATCCAGTCGTGGCGGAAGGCGACGTTGTTGGCATTGATAGCACGCTTCGAGGCGAACCTCCTGTCTCCCTCGGCCATGGGGAAGAACCAGATCAACGCGAAGGTTCGCGAAAAGAAGTCGTCATATGAAAGATAGGTGTGCCCATTCACACAGATGGTTTCAGGTTGGTCGATGAAGGGTTTCAGCAACGTTGAGAGCCAGTTCCTTTCCGGAACCGTGTCAGAATCCAGAAAAACAAGAATGCTTCCTTCGCTCGAAGGGATCCCGTTGTTCTTGAGGTCGTAGTATCTGCCGCCGGGACATGCTGCGAATGCCAGGTCAGCAACCTRCTCCAATTGTGGGGCTTCGGCTCCGATATGGCTTCGCAGCGAGACTGCGTCAGTCTCGAGGCCGCCATGCGAGATAATGACCTTCGGTCGCGCAAATCCGGTAGCGGAAACGTCGGCGATCTCACGCGCCAAGGCTTCCAACCCAAGGCCGATCTCGTCCCAGTCGATGGATTTGGCATTCTCCATCTCTATGACGATAGAATAGGTGGGGCGCTCCGCCATCGCGAGACAACCAGTTGATCAACTAGGGCTATAGCCCTGACGGCATGCTGTCAAACGATCGAGATGCAGTTCTACGCTACGAAATTGTTAAATGATCTATTTCCTTGTTCGGTATTCGAAGCTGGACGGGTCGGCATTTTCGGACAGGAAACGCTTTCGCCATTCTTCATTGAGTGCGTCGCGCTGGATTTCGAGACCTGACTGGAGCTCTGGGCCCCAGTTGGGCTCTACATCCACTAGCTGCGCCAGTTTCGTTAGGCTCCCCGCCGGATCACGCTGAACCTGCTCGTAGGTCAGGGAGAGGAAAGACAGGCCGTTCTTGGCGAACCAACCGCCCCATGCCGCGTTCTCCATCAAAAGTTTTTCCAGAGACTCTGCAATTGCCTGGCCGTTATAGCGTGGCGGTACATGACTGATTTCGGTGGATCGGAATTTGCGGGTTTGACGCGCACGTGCCCATGAGATCGCCTGGCCGAGCAGATCGTCACGGGTCAAGCGCACATAGCTCAAATTAGGAAGGCTCGCTGGCAAATTCACCTTCTTGGCAAGTTGTTTGAACTGACTCGCAAAGAGCTTGATCGCATAGACTCCGGTAGAGGATCGCCCTTCCGTCAGCGCACGCAAAAGCTGTGTGCGGGGATCTCGCGGGTAACCCGGTAACTCCAGCAGGCGTCGCCCGCCAAACCATTCCAACGGATGGCCCAGCCCGGCGGAAGCCRTCAATCCCGCGAGATGATTGCTGCCGCTGCGCGGTGACGTGCAGACGAGAATTCCCGCCCGTAGCTCGGGCAGAATGTTTGGTGGGATCTYCACCACAGCCGGTGACTGACGAAAGAAACGCATTCCCGTCATCGCTTCAACAAAAACACCGCCTGCTGGCCGAAGAAGTTCCAGAACCACCAGGGCATCGACAGGCCGATCTTCTGGCCGTTGGCGTCGAGCGCGGTCGCTTTCTCGACAGTCGCGCCAAGCTCGTCGCACAGGTTGACGAAGTCGCGGATGGTGCAGAAGTGGATGTTGGGCGTGTCGTACCAGGAATAGGGCAGGTCCTTGGTGACCGGCATCCTGCCCTTGATCAGCAGCGAGAAGCGCACGCGCCAATGGCCGAAATTGGGGAAGGAGACGATGGCGCGGTTGCCGATCCGAAGCAGCTCGTCGAGCACGACCTTCGGGTTGCGCGTCGCCTGCAGCGTCTGCGAGAGCACGACGAAGTCGAAGCCCTTGTCGGCGTAGAATTTCAGATCCGTGTCGGCGTCGCCCTGGATGACCGAGAGCCCGCGCGCCACGCATTCGTTGACGCCGCGCTGCGACAGTTCCAACCCGCGGCCGTCGACCTGCTTGGTTTCCTGCAACAGTTCCAGGAGCAGGCCGTCGCCGGAGCCGACATCGAGCACGCGCGAATTGGCCGGAATAAGATCGGCGACGACCTCCAGATCGACACGCTGGGCGCGATTGACGCTCATGGCCTCGCCTCCTGCATGGCGCATGATCCCGGTCCGAAAGGTCTGCGRCTCTTCGGGGTCATACGCTGAGCCCCCTCGCACGGGCAGCGGAGGCGATGAAGCCGTTGATGGCCGCGAACAGCTCCGGCTCGTCGAGCAGGAAGGCGTCATGGCCGCGATCGGTCTCGATCTCGACGAAGGAGACCGAAGCGCCCGCCGCGTTCAAGGCATGCACGATCGAGCGGCTCTCCTCGGTCGGGAACAGCCAGTCGCTGGTGAAGGAAACCAGGCAGAAGYGCGTCTTGGTGCCGGYGAAGGCATCGGCGAGGCGGCCGCCGTGATCGGCGGCAAGGTCGAAATAGTCCATCGCGCGGGTCAGATAGAGGTAGGAATTGGCGTCGAAGCGGTCGACGAAGGTCATGCCCTGGTGCCGCAGATAGCTCTCGATCTGGAAATCGGCGTCGAAGCCGAAGGTCAACGCCTCCCGATCCTGCAAATTGCGGCCGAACTTGCGGTGGAGCGCTGCTTCCGATAGATAGGTGATGTGGGCGGCCATACGCGCGACGGCCAGCCCCTTTTCCGGGCGCTTGCCAAAATCGAGATATTTGCCGCCATGCCAGTCCGGATCGGCCATGACGGCCTGCCGGCCGACCTCATGGAAGGCGATGTTCTGCGAGGAATGGCGGGCGCCGGTGGCGATCGGCAGGGCGCAGAACACGCGCTCCGGATAGCTTGCGGCCCATTCCAGCACCTGCATGCCACCCATCGAGCCGCCAAGCACGCAAAACAGCTTTTCGATGCCGAAATGATCGATGAGCATCGCCTGCGCGCGCACCATGTCGCGGATGGTGATGATCGGCAGGTCGAGCCCATAAGGCTTGCCGGTCGCCGGATTGATCGAGGCCGGGCCGGTCGAGCCGAGGCAGCCGCCGACGACGTTGGAGCAGATGACGAAGAAGCGGTTGGTATCGATGATCTTGCCGGGACCGATCAGCACCTCCCACCAGCCCGGCTTGCCGGTCACCGGATTGGTGTTGGCGACGTGCTGGTCCCCGGTCAGCGCGTGGCAGACGAGGATGGCGTTGGAGCGCGCATCGTTGAGCGTGCCGTAGGTCTGGTAGGCGATCTGGAAAGGCGAGAGCAGGGTGCCGGCGTCGAGCTTCAGCGGCTTGTCGGGCCCGAACCGCAGCACCGGGCTCGACGGATGGTCGACCTCGTCTTTGGTTCTTGCAGCGCGCTGAGCGGCCATGTCCGTCCTCGATCCTGTGCCGCAGCGGTTTCGTCCCGATGCGGTGTCCGGCCGGCCGCGGACAACAAAAAACCGGCATTGCCGTCGCAAAGCCGGTTACAGGTTGCAAACGGCCCTTTAGCGAGTTGTTTAACGTGGCTGCAAGCCGACCGGCCAAATCACCACGGAAGTCTGGCAGTCCTTCTAGGACCAGCGCCGCGCTTCGTCAACGGGTAGCGCGGCGCTCCAATCAGTTCACCGCACCTTGTCRCAGGTTCTTGCCGGAAGGCCATGCGACGCCTTCGCGGAACCTGCTCAGCGCTTCGATGCGACACCCAGTTCACTGCGCCGCCAGGCCGAAGGCGAAATGCCAACCGATCGCTTGAATTCGCGGCCGAAATGGTAGACGTCGCAAAAGCCGCATGTCTCGGCGATCTCGGCGATCGGCTGGTCGTCCTGCACCAGCAGTGACTGCGCGTGCATCAACCGCTCGCGCATCAGCCACTGATGCGGGCTGGTGCGAAGATGGCGCTGAAACATCCGCCGGGTCTGCGACGGCCCGAGCCCGGTGACGRCCGACAGGGCCGACGCGTTCCATGCAAAGCCGAGCGCCCCGCGCATCGCTTCGATACCGGAGGCGAGCGGTTTCGGCAGGTCGTCGCTGTCCGGTCCCGCCAACGCGCGATCGATCAGGAGCAGGAATTCGGCAACCAGTTGCGAAAGGCGCAGGTCGAGGCTGGCGTCGCGGCGGCGCAGCGCGGCAAACAGGCGCTCGAACCAAGGGACCGGATTTGCTCCCTCGGCGAAGATGGCGCGCGGCGCGCCGTCTCCGAACAGCTTGCGCCGCAGGATGGCGGGCTCCGGCCCGTCCAGCCTGAACCAAAGGACTGTCCAGGGATCCCGGGGATCGGCGGAATGGACGTGCGGCGCCTCGTTCGCCATCCAGACCAGTTGACCAGGCCCGACGTCGATCCTTTGCCCAAGCGTTTCGACATAGYCGGCGCCGGCCAGGCAGTAGAGGATGTCCTGTCCGGGATAGACGGCGCGTTCTATCCGATAATCGGGTCCGGCGGCGACCTTTCCGGCGCGCAGCACGCTGAACGCGGCGCGGGTCCAGGACGGAGCCGGCACATAATGAAAACTCTCGATGACGGACGTTCTTTTTTCCATGCGCGTTTTATACAAAAAATGCGTTCCCTTTGTCCATTTTGTTCCCTGGCGGATGGACTAATTTCTCCTAACGAGCCTGGGAATGCCGGCCGGAAACGGATCGGGACCGGGCCTTCAAAGAGGTTCAGGGGCGCCCCGCCGCATCGCGGGATGCTTTAGGGTTCCAGGGAGAGAATATTGATGCTCGCGATGACCAGACATGAAGCGGAACTTTACGCACGCGACGGCTACATCATTCGCCGTGGCCTGCTGAGCGTCGGTGAAGTCGCCAATTTCCGCGACCACGCCCRCAAGCAGCTCGAAGAGGAGCAGAGCAAGGGCGGCGTGATGTCCAAGGGCGACAAGGAAGGCAAGACCACGCTCTTGAAGATGTGGACCAAGGCCGAGGACGACAAATACGGCCTGCTGGCGCGCGACGAGCGGATGGTCGATCTGGCCGAGGACGCCGTCGGCAAGCCGATCTACCTCTACAGCCACAAGATGACCATGAAGCAGCCTAACGAAGGCGGCGCATGGGAATGGCACCAGGACTTCGGCTACTGGTACAATTACGGYTGTCTGGCGCCGGAAATGATGAGCATCTACGTCGCGCTCGACAAGGCGAYGCGTGAAAACGGCTGCCTTCAGGTGCTCAAGGGCACGCACAAGCTCGGCCRCCTCAACCACATCCGCGAAAACGAGCAGACCAATGTCGAGCAGGAGCATCTGGAAGCTRCCCTGAAGCGCTTCGAGCACGTCTATGTCGAGATGGAGGCGGGCGACGCCCTGGTCTTCGACGGCAACCTGCTGCACCGCTCGGACGCCAACCGCTCCGACACGTATCGCTGGGGCTACATCTGCTCCTACAACGCGGTCGAGAACGCGCCCTTCRAGAAGGTGCGCGAATACGGCAACTACGAACRATTGCGCAAGGTGCCTGCCGGGTCTTTCCAGCAGGCCTCCTGAGCAAGCACGACCGGGCACGAGCCCGGCTCTGAGGACATCGACCCGGGCTTGGGCCCAGGCCACGGATCGATGGGAAGATGAAGAACAGCGACGGACGGCTGCAGCCGTTGCGCCGCCGTCGAGGGAGGAATGGGATGGCCGATACGGTCAGGAGCGGCGCGCGCGCGGCAGCCGCAGGCCGGTTTGAATTGTCGCGACTCTTGCGGGTCCGTGAGGCTGGCGTGTTCATCGCGCTGGTCGTGATCTGCTTGTTCCTGACCTTCGCGACCGACGGCTTCCTCACCTCGCTGAACCTCTTGAACATCGGCCGCCAGGTCTCRCTGCTCGGGATCATGGYGGTCGGCATGACGTTCGTGCTGATCTCCGGCGAGGTGGATCTCTCCGTCRGATCGACCTACGCTTTTTCCGGGCTTGCCACCGGCATGCTGATCATCGCTGGCTGGGGGTTGTTGCCGGCACTCGCGGTCGGCCTCTTCACCGGCGTCGTCATCGGCATCATCAACGGCATCCTGTCGACCTACGGCCGCCTGCCCTCGCTCATCGCCACGCTCGGCATGCTCAGCATCGTCCGCGGCGCCGCGCTCATCCTGACCAACGGCCAGCCCGTCACCGTCAATGCGCGCAACGGCGCGCTTCCCGACGTTCTCGAGACCTTCAGCTTCATGGGGCAGGGCTATCTGTTCAGCATCATTCCGATGCAGCTCGTGTTCTTCGCCATCATCGCCGTGCTGGCTTGGCTGGTGCTTTCCTACTCGAATTTCGGTTTCAGGGTGTATGCCGTGGGCGGCAGCGCCAAGGCGGCGCGCGTGTCGGGCATTTCCGTCAACACCGTGAAGATCTGGGCCTTCGTGCTGATGGGGCTGCTGGCCGCCTTCGCCGGTATCCTCAGCCTCGCCTTCCTGCCGAGCGGACAGGCCGGCCGCACCGGCCTCKGGCTGGAGCTCGACGTCATTGCCGCGACCATTGTCGGCGGCGCCTCGCTGTCGGGCGGCGAAGGCACCATCCTTGGGACCATACTCGGCGTGCTGATCATCGGCGTGATGCGCAACGGCCTTGTGCTGATGGGCGTGTCGCCCTTCGTGCAGGAGCTGATGATCGGCCTCGTCATCATCATCGCCGTCGGTATCGACAAATGGACCACGCGACGCGCGGCCTAGAAGCGGATCCAGGTTTCAGGCCGCATCGACCTGATATCTGAATCCGGTTCTAAATCAAGGAGATAGAGCATGATGTCGTCCGAAGGCCGCTGCACACTTTTCGGCATCATATTCTAAGGGCAATCAAGCCAAACAAGAGGGAGGACTATCCATGAAAATCAGACACGTCATTCTCGCGGCGGCGCTCAGTCTGCTGCCGGCGCTCGCGCATGCCGAGGCCAAGCTCGCCGATTTCTCGCTCGCCGAGYGCATCAAGGCCAAGATCGCCGCCGGCCAGCCGCTCGACATCTACGTCTCCTACCATGACGTCTCGAACGAGTTCGCGCCGTTCATGAAGGCCGGCGTCCAGCGCGCGGCCACTTCGGACAAGGTCAACGTGCAGTTCATCGGCCCGGTCGGCRCCGACGCCGACGGCCAGATCAGTGAGATCGAGACGCTGATGGGCAAGATGGACGGCCTGGCGATTTCGTCGGTGTCGACCGACGCGCTGGCGCCGCTGATCGACAAGGTGATCGCCGCCGGCATCCCGGTCGTCACCTTCAACACCGACAATCCCGAAAGCAAGCGCCTGGCTTTCGCCGGCCAGGACCTCGTGCAGTCGGGCCGCGAGGCCGGCAAGCTGATGGCCAAGGTCCTCGGCGGCAAGGGCAAGGTGATGATCACCACCATCGACGCCRCCGCCCAGTGGTCGCTCGACCGTGAGAAAGGCGCGCGCGAGGCGCTGAAGGCCGAGYCCGGCATCGAGGTGGTCAGCACGCTGAACACCGGCACCGATCCGCAGAAGATCTATTCGGCGATCGAGAACGCCATGCTGGCGAACCCGTCGATCTCCGGCGTCCTGTCGCTGGAATGCTGCTCCACTCCCGCCGCCGGCACCTGGGTCGAGCGCAACAAGGCGGCCGACAAGGTGAAGGTGGTCGGCTTCGACCTGCTCGACCAGACCGTGCAGCTCGTGCAGAGCGGCGACGTGCAGGCCACGATCGACCAGGCTCCGGAAAAGCAGGGCTTCGCCGCGGTCGACCTCCTCGTCCAGTTCCTCAAGGGGCAGGCGATCGAGAACCTCGACACCGGCGTCGGCGTCTACACCAAGGAGAACATCGCCGAGGTGGCCAAGAAGTAACAACGCCAGCGTGACGGACCGGCGGGCCGCAGGTTCCGCCGGCCCGTCGAGCCAGCTCGATGACGGCCGCCCCATCCCTCGCAAACATCGTCGAGATCGCCGGAGTAACCAAGCGGTTCCCCGGCGTGCTCGCGCTTGACCGTATCTCCGTCGGCTTCCGGGCCGGCGAGGTTCACGCCGTGATCGGCGAGAACGGCGCCGGCAAGTCGACCCTGATGAACATCCTGGCCGGGGACCTGCGCCCCGACGGCGGCAAGCTGCTGGTCGACGGCCGGGAGGTGAAACTATCCTCTCCGCTCGACAGCCGCGCCCACGGCATCACCGTCGTCTATCAGGAGCTGGCGCTCTGCCCGACGATGAGCGTGGCCGAAAACATCATGATGTCGGACATGGCGGCGTGCTCGGCCGTTTCGCTGCTGCCGCGCGACATGATGCGGCGCAAGGCGCGCGACGCGCTCACCCGGCTCGGCATGGGCGGCCTCGACCCCGACACCAAGGTCGGCCGCCTGTCGGTCGCCGAGATGYAACTGGTCGAGATCGCCGGCGCCATCCGCCAGAACGCCCGCGTGCTCGTGCTGGACGAGCCGAACTCGGCGCTTTCCAAACGCGAAAGCGAAAGGCTGTTCGAGGTCGTCAGGCAGCTTCGCGCCGAGGGCGTGACCGTCATCTACGTATCGCACCATCTGCGCGAGGTGCTGGATATCGCCGACCGCGTCACGGTGATGCGCGACGGCCGCACGATCGTGACGATGGACAATGAGGGCCTGTCCGAGGACCAGCTCATCCGGGCCATGGTCGGCCGCGACCTTGACGCCGCCCTGCAATGGTCGCTTCAGGCCGAACCCAGGCCTGAAGGCGAGGACGCCGTGCTGAAGGTCGAGAACCTCGAGGCGGCGGGGCTGGAGGATGTTTCCTTCAGCGTGCGCGCCGGCGAGATACTCGGCATCGGCGGGCTTCCCGATTCCGGCAAGGACGCGCTTGGCGACGCGCTTTTCGGGCTCTGCGCCCGGCGCGRCAAGGTCACGATCGACGGCAAGGACCTGCGCGGCGCCGATCCGCTCGCCGCGATCCGCCTCGGCATGTCCTTCGTTCCGGCCGACCGGCGCGGTTCCGGCGGCCTTCTGCGGATGAGCGTGGCCGACAATGTCGTCTCCGCCTCGCTGCCGCGCTTTTCGCTGGCCGGCTTCGTGCGGCGCGGCGCGGTGAAACGCGAGGCCCGCGCCCAGGTCGCGCGGCTCGATGCGCGGATTTCACATCTCGGCCAGAAGCTGGGAACGCTTTCGGGCGGCAACCAGCAGAAGATCATCCTCGGCCGCAGTCTCGTCACCAATCCACGCGTGCTGGTGCTGCACGAGCCGACGCGCGGCATCGATGTCGGCGCCAAGGCGGAAATCTACTCGATCCTGCGCGGCATCGCCGGCGAAGGCATGGCGATCGTCATGATCTCCTCGGAGATACCGGAGTTGATCATGAATGCAGAACGCGTGCTTGTGCTGCGCGACGGCCGCGTGTCGGGCGACCTCACCGGCCAGGCTATCAACGAGACGGCGATCCTCGCGCGCGCCATGACATCCTGAAACGGGAATGCGGATGACCAAGCCAAAGATAACCATCGTCGGCAGCTTCGCGGTCGGGCTGACCATGCGGGCGCCCAAGCTGCCGATTTTCGGCGAAACCATGCTCGGCACCGATTTCGACATGGGTCCGGGCGGCAAGGGGTCCAACCAGGCCGTCGCGACGGCGCGCCTGGGCGCGTCGTCGTCGCTGCTCGCCATCCTCGGCACCGACAAGCTCGCCAGCATCGCCACCGACCTCTATGCGGCCGAAGGCGTCGACACCAGCCTTGTGACCACGCGAACGGAGCGGGCGACAGGCGTCGGCTTCATCATCCTCAACGACAAGGGCGAGAACTTCATCATCCTCGACATGGGCGCCAACGAGTTGATGGACGCGGCCACTGTCGACACGGCCGAGGCGCGCATCGCCGAGAGCGATGTCGTCATGACCGTGCTGGAGGTGCCGACGGCCGCCGCCACGCGGGCGATGGAGCTCGGCCGCAAGCATGGCGCAAGGACGATCCTCAACCCGGCGCCGGCGCGCCAGCTGCCCGATACGATCTTCGCCTGGGTCGACTACCTCACTCCGAATGAAAGCGAGCTGCGCATCCTGCTCGGCCTGCCAGCCGACGACCCAAGGTCTTCGCGCGAGCTTGCGCGGGAATTGCGGCGGCGCGGTGTGCGCAACGTCGTCGTCACCCTCGGCCGCAGCGGCGCGCTGATCCTGACCGACGAGATCGATATCATGGTGCCGGCGGTGCCGGTGGAGGTCACCGACACGACCGGCGCGGGCGACGCCTTCAATTCGGGCTTCGCCATGGCGCTCGCCGAAGGCCGCGATATCGTCGAGGCCGTGCGTTTCGGCGTCGTCTGCGGCGCGATCGCTTGCACCAGGCTCGGCGTTATTCCCGGCCTGCCCCAGCGCGCCCAGGCCGACGCGCTTTATGCCGAAGCCATGAAAACCGTATGGAAGGAGCAACCGTGAACCGCAACCGACTGCTTAACGCCGAACTCGCCCACGCCATCGCCTGCATGGGGCATGGCGACCTGATGATCGTCTGCGACGCGGGTTTCCCCATTCCTTCCAGCGCATGGCGCATCGACCTCGCGATTGCGCCCGACGTTCCCGATCTCGAGACCGTGCTGACGCCGATCGCGGCCAACCTGATCGCGGAACGCGTCGCCTATGCCGACACGCTGCCGGTGCACAACGCGCCGCTGCTTGCGAAGGTGAAGCGCCTGTTCCCGGACGCCGACCATGAAACCGTCAAGCACGAGGCCATCCTCAGCGAGATGGCGGCCAGGGCCAAGGTGATCGTGCGCACCGGCGCCTTCGACCCCTGGGGCAACATCCTGCTCTATTCCGGTGTCGACGTTCCGGCCTGGTTCTCCAAGCCTGGCGTTGTCGCTCCCGATTACTACGCCAAGAAGCTCAAGGGCTGAGTGTGCCGAGGATCTTCGATTTCGGCGGCCGCGAGGTCGAACGCAGCATCACCGTCGCCGGCCTGCGCGCATTGCGGCAGGCCGGCCGGCGCGTCGCCCAGGCGACAGCCGAGACGGCGGACGAGGCGGCCGCGGCCGAGGCGGCCGGCATCGAGATGGTGGTCTGCCGGGCCGCCAACGTCGCCCGCGTCCGCGAGGGGTCGCGCCGCGTCTTCGTGACGGCCGCGCTCGGTTTCGCCGACGCGGTGACCGGCGACGAAATCCTGCGCACCGCTTTTTCGGCGATCACGTCCGGGGCGGACGCGGTCATCACCGGCCGCGGCTTCGACACAGTGCGCATGCTGGCCAATGAACGGATACCCGTCATGRGCCATCTCGGTTTCGTGCCGCGCAAGTCGACCTGGGTCGGTAGCAWCCGGGCGGTCGGCAAGACCGCGGCCGAGGCGGTGGAGCTCTGGGACCAGTTCCGGCGCCTCGAGGATGCCGGCGCCTTTGCGGTCGAGTGCGAGATCATACCGGCAGCGCTGATGGCGGAAATCCACCGCCGCACCGCGCTGGTGACCGTGTCGCTCGGCTCGGGCGCCGAGGCGGACGTCATTTTCCTGTTCACGTCGGACATCTGCGGCGAGTCGGCTCGCCTCCCCCGACACGCGCGGGCCTGGGGCAAGCTGGCTGCGTTGCACCAGCAGGTACGCGACGCCCGGATCGACGCGCTCACGGCCTTCCGCAGGGAGGTCGACGGCGGCAGCTACCCCGGCAAGGCCGAGATCGCCGCCATTGCCGATGAAGAGCTGCAGGGGTTCCGCGCCGCCGTCGATTCGGCGAAGCAGTGACCGGCTCCTGAGGCGCCGCGCGATTTTCAAGGCCCCGATCCTCGCGAGCGGCCCGCTTACGCCAGGCGCCGGCACTCGACATTCCAGCCCGTGGCCTGTATTCCCGCTGCGGCCTTGAAGGCCTTCTCGACGGATTTGTGACATGAAGCAGGATCAGCCCCGTCCGACGCCCCGCGCGGGCATCATGGACATCGAGGCCTATGTGCCGGGAAAAAGCACGGCGCCGGCCGGCGTGACGAAAGTCTACAAGCTGTCGTCGAACGAAAATCCGCTGGGGCCCTCGCCGAAGGCGATCGAGGCCGCGCGCGAAGTGGCGGCGAAGCTCGACGTCTATCCCGACGGCACGGCGCGGCGGCTGCGCGAGGCGATCGCCGAGGTGCATGGTCTGAACCCGGCCAACATCATCTGCTCCAACGGCTCCGACGAAATCCTGGGGCTGCTGGCGCAGACCTATCTCGCGCCGGGCGACGAGGCCGTGTTCACCGAACACGCCTTCATGGTCTACAAGATCTACATCCAGGCGGCGGGTGCCAAGCCGGTGGCGGTGAAGGAAACCGACGAGCGCGCCGATGTCGACGCGATCCTCGCGGCCGTGACACCRGCGACACGCATCGTCTTCCTCGCCAACCCGAACAACCCGACCGGAACCTACGTGCCGTTCCAGGAGGTACGCCGGCTGCACGCGGCATTGCCGAAAAACGTCCTGCTGGTGCTCGACGCGGCCTATGCCGAATATGTCCGGCGCAACGACTACGAAGCCGGCATCGAGCTGGCCGGCAGCTCCGAGAACGTGGTGATGACCCGCACCTTCTCCAAGCTCGGCCTCGGCGGCGCCCGCATCGGCTGGATGTACGGGCCGGCGCATATCGTCGATGCCATCAACCGCATCCGCGGCCCGTTCAACGTCAATGCCACCGCGATCGAGGCCGGCATCGCCGCGATCCGCGACCGCGCCCATATCGAGCGCAGCGTGGCGCATAACGAGAAATGGCTGGCCTGGCTGAGCACCGAGCTGACCGGGCTCGGCCTGCGCGTCACGCCCAGCGTCGGCAATTTCGTGCTGATCCATTTTCCCGACGGCGAGAAGCATTCGGCGGCGGCCGCGGACGATTATCTGAGCGCGCGCGGCTATATCCTGCGGCGCGTCACCGGCTACGGCTTCCCCAACGCGCTGCGCATGAGCGTCGGCACCGAGGAAGCAAATCGCGGCGTCATCGATGCGCTCAAGACCTTCCTGAAAAGCTAGAACGCCATGGCATCACCGATGTTCGAGAAAATAGCGCTGGTCGGCATCGGCCTGATCGGCTCGTCGCTCGCCCGCGTCATCCGCCGCGAGGGGCTTGCCAGGCACATCGCCATCGCGACGCGCAGCGCTTCGACGCTGAAGCGCGCCGAGGAGCTCGGTCTCGGCGATTCCTACTCGACAGACGCCAGGGAAGCGGTGCGCGATGCCGACCTCGTCATCGTCTCGGTGCCGGTCGGCTCGTCCGGCGAGGTCGCGGCCGAGATCGCGCCGGCGCTGAAGAAAGGCGCCATCCTGACCGATGTCGGCTCGACCAAGGCCTCGGTGATCGCGCAGATGCAGCCGCATGTGCCGGCGGGCGTGCACTTCATCCCCGGCCATCCGCTGGCCGGCACGGAAAAGTCCGGGCCCGATGCCGGCTTCGCCGATCTCTTCGAGAACCGCTGGTGCATCTTCACGCCGCTGCCGGGCACCGATCCCGCCACGCTCGAGACGCTTTCGGAATTCTGGCGGCGCTGCGGCTCCAACATCGACACGATGGATCCGCAGCATCACGACATGACGCTCGCGATCGTTTCGCATCTGCCGCATATCATCGCCTACAACATCGTCGGCACGGCGGACGATCTGGAAGCGGTGACCAAGAGCGAGGTCATCAAATATTCCGCTTCCGGTTTCCGCGATTTCACCCGCCTTGCCGCCTCCGATCCGACCATGTGGCGGGACGTKTGCCTGCACAACAAGGACGCGATCCTGGAGATGCTGGCGCGTTTTTCGGAGGATCTCGCCTCGCTGCAACGCGCGATCCGCTGGGGCGACGGCGAGAAGCTGTTCGACCTCTTCACCCGCACGCGCGCCATCCGCCGCTCGATCATCGAGGCCGGCCAGGATATCGACGTGCCGGACTTTGGCCGCCAGGCCGTCGAGCATCCGGCCAAGTCGTAGGCTGGTTCCTTAATTTCTCGGCACCGGACTTTGACCGGTCGACTATGTCTGCATTGGCAGCCTTGGAGATTGGCTGAGGCCTCCCAACCTCGTCATTCTATGGCGGAGCAAGGAGCGAAGCGACGCAGCGCAGACCATAGAATCCATGCCGCGACTTGGAAGCGTTGCCGCGGTGCAGAATTCTGCTCCGTTGCACGCCTTGGCGAAGGTAGCGGCATGGATACCAGGGTCTTCGCGACGGAGCTTCGCTCCTGCTCCGCCCTGGAATGACGATCGCGATGGGCGTTTCGGCCAATCTCCGAGGCATCCACCTGCCAACGCGAACGGAGCCGATCGGTCAAATCCCTGTGCCGTGCCGCTACCCTTGTTCCGATGGTGGCCAGTGCGCCGCCATCATGGCCAGCGTCTCGGCCCTGTCCGGCGCGCCCAGCCGGCCGCCGAAGCGCAGGCATTTGAGCGCGGCGGCGGCGCTGGCAAAGCGCAAGGCCTTCTCCATGGGCATGGCCTCGGCGAGGCCGACGGCAAAAGCGCCGTGGAAGACGTCGCCGGCGGCGAGCGTGTCGATCGCCTTGACCTTCGGCGCCTCGACATGGCGTACGCGCCCGGTCGTCCGGTCATGCCACCAGGTGCCGGCAGCGCCGCCGGTCACCGCGACAAAGGCGTCGGTGCGCGAGGCGAGGTCGGCGCAGGCGCTTTCGGGGTCGAGCGCGTGGCCGCAGACGATGCGGGCCGCGGGCTCCGAGGCGACGATGTGCGAGGCCAAGGGCAAGAGCCGCTCCAGCACCTCGACGGGCGCGGTATCGGCATCGAGGATCGCCGGGCGGCCGATCGATCGGGCCGCGCTCAAGGCGAGCGCCGCGGCGCCCGGCCAGCGGACATCCACCAGCACGGCATCGAAGGCGGAAAGATCGGCAAGCGGCAAAGCCTCGGGATCGGCTTGCGCCTTTTTGTCGTAGAAGGGGACGATGATGCGCTCGCCATGCGCGTCCACCACGATCGCGGCCAGCGCCGACCGCGCGCCGGCGACGCGGCGGATGAGACTGCAGTCGACGCCTTCGGCCTCTATGTCGGCGATCAGCTGGTCGCCGACCGGATCGTCGCCCGTGCTCGCCCAGAGCGAGACCTCGGCGCCAAGGCGATGCGCGGCGCAGGCGGCGCTCGTCGCCATGCCGGAGGCGATCTGGACGCCGTCGCTGGCGATGAACTTGCCTTGATGCGCCGGCAGCGTCTCGACGCGCAGGATCGTGTCGAGGGTGAAGGCGCCGACGCTGAGCAGTCTCGCCAWCGCTGCTTTACTCGACCGGCTTGATCTTGCCGAGTGGGATAAAGCCCAGCGAAGCCTTGCTCTTGACGATCTTCAGCGGCAGGGACGGCTCCTTGCCAAGCATGGCGATTCCRGCAAATCCCTGCTCGATCTCGCTCTTGTGCTCCGGGATGGCACCGCCAAGGATGGCGGCCACTGCCTTGGGGTCCTTGAGTTTGATGGTCAGGCTTGCATCGATCAGGCCTTCCGCGTCGACGGAGACCGGCCCGGACACGGTGATGCGCGCGGTTCCCGACGACAGGTCGAGCCTGGCGATGTCGATCGACTGGCCGCGCAGGCTCTTCGGYGGCGTCGCGATCAACGCTACGCCGTTCTTCAGCGTTACGTCGCCACTGCCGTCCAGCGCCGGCAGCACGCGTCCGTCGATGGCATCCGCATTGATCTCCAGATCGCCGAAGCTGCCGACATAGTTGATGTCCTGGCCGACTGGCTGCAGCTGGCCTGCCGCCTTGCCGGCGCTGAACAATTGCATCGGATCCGTGTCGTCCTGCGGATCGGTCTGGCCGTTCAGGCCTTCGGCCCGCAGCGAGACGCTCCTTGGCAGCGGCCACCACACTTTGACATTGGCCTGCAACTGGTCCCAGTCGATCCAGAGCGGTGGCATGCCGGGCGCCATCGTCCGCAGCGGCCCGCGCAGGTCGGCGACCGGCGACAAAGGCCCGGTGATCGCGGCGACGGCGTTGAAGCTTCCGGTGGAGGCCGCGACCTTCCGGGCGTCGTCCTCGTAGGCGATGTTGTCGCAGGAGACCGTGAAGCTCATCGGATAGCCGCTGACGGTGAGGTTGGCGCAGCCAGCGGCGATGCCCTTGCCGCCCAATCGCGCCACCGCCTGGTCGGCTTCGGTCTTGAGCCTGCCGGCAAGATAGAACCAGCCGCCGCTGTAGATGGCGAACAGCACGACGATGAACGCGGCGAGCCAGAACAGCCGGCGGCGGGGTTTGGGCGATCGCTCGTCACTTGACGTCATGCTGCGGCTCTCGTTAACCCCGGCGAGCGGGCGTTTACCAATACGCAAACAAGCGGGGGACAGAAGAAGCACCTTGTCGGTGCGGTGTCGTTCACTCGAATGCGATCAGGCTTGGCGATATGGGCGATTTTTGGGTTTTTGGCTATGGGTCGCTGATCTGGCGGCCCGGATTTGCCCATGTCGAGACGCGCCGCGCCCGGCTTTACGGCTATCGCCGCTCGCTTTGCGTCTATTCCTTCGTGCATCGCGGCACGCGGGAGCGGCCGGGCCTGGTGCTCGGCCTCGACCGGGGCGGCTCCTGCATCGGCCTCGCCTACCGCGTTCCCGGCAATCTGCGCGACGAGGTGCTTTCCTATCTGCGCGAACGCGAGCTGGTGACCAGCGTCTATCTCGAACRCATGYTGGACGTCCGGCTGCATGGCGGCAGTACAGTCGAGGYGGTTGCCTACATCGTCGACCGGCAGCATGAGCAATATGCCGGGGCGCTCGACGCCGGTCACGCGGCAGGTATCGTTCGCGGCGCCGTTGGCCAATCCGGCCGGAACGAGGATTACGTCTTGAGCACGCTCGAGCATCTCGAGGCGCTCGGCATTCGCGATCACTGGCTGGAAGAGGTGGGTCGTCAGGTCTCGCCYTCGTGAAGCGCTGGTCCGATCAAAAAGCAAAACCATGCCTTTGACCTTGTCCGGCCACGACCTAGCTTACCGGCATCCCATCCTTGGGCGTCAGGCCCGTTCCAGCATCACGGAGATCAGTCTTGCAGAAACGTCGTCTCGGTCGCACCGACCTTTCCATCGCGCCGCTGGTCCTGGGCGGTAACGTCTTCGGCTGGACCGCCGACGAGAAGACCTCCTTCGATCTGCTCGACCGGTTCGTCGCGGCAGGCTTCAACGCCATCGACACGGCCGATTCCTATTCGCGCTGGGTTCCCGGCAACAAGGGCGGCGAATCGGAAACCATCATCGGCAACTGGATGAAGAGCCGCGGCAACCGCGATCAAATCGTCGTCATCACCAAGGTCGGCTCCGATATGGGGCAAGGCAAGAAGGACCTCTCCGCCGCCTATATCGAAAAGGCGGTCGACGCGTCGCTGAAGCGGCTGCAAACCGACGTCATCGACCTCTATTTGTCGCACTGGCCTGATCCTGCCACGCCCTATGAGGAAACGCTCGGCGCGTATCAGCGGCTGCTCGAAAAGGGCAAGATACGCTATCCAGGCTGCTCCAATCTCGATGCCGGCCAGTTGCGCGCCGCGCTCGACGTCGCCAGCCTGCGCAGCCTGCCGCGCTACGAGGTGCTGCAGCCCGAATACAATTTGTACGATCGTTCGTCGCTCGACGGACCGCTGCTYGACCTGTGCAAGGCCGAGGATATCGGCGTCATCACCTATTTCAGCCTGGCCAAGGGATTTTTGAGCGGMAAATACCGCAGCAAGGCCGATCTCGGCCAAAGCGCGCGCGGCGAGGGCGTCGCCGGCTACCTCAACGAGCGCGGCATGCGCATCCTTGCCGCGCTCGATGCCGTGGCCGAGCGCCATTCGGYCAAGCAGGCGGAAGTGGCGCTGGCCTGGATCATCGCACGGCCGGGTGTCACCGCGCCGATCGCCAGCGCGACGACGCCGGCCCAGATGGACAGTCTGATCCGCGCCGCGTCGTTGAAGCTTTCGCCTGACGATATCGGGGCGCTAGACCGCGCGAGTAGCTAGCGCCTTCGTGCACGATCGTCCAAGACGGTCATGACACACCCTCGTAAGTCCTGTCGCATCGCGGCAAGCAGGAGGGTTCGGCATGGCCGGTGGCATCTTGAACGAGGCGCAGCCCTGGCAACAATTGCTGGCACTCATCGTGGCCGCAACCATCGTCATGGGCAGCCCGGGACCCGCGACCATCAGCGTCACCGCGGTCGGCGCGGCCTTCGGTCTRCGTCCTTCCCTGGGTTACACGTCTGGCGTGGTGCTCGGCACGATCGCCGTGCTTCTGGCGGTGGCGGCCGGGATTTTCGGCATACTGACATCGGTGCCGGGAGTGGCGCCGGTGCTGGCGATCGCCTCGGCGGYCTACATCCTTTATCTGGCTTTCCGGATCGCGACCGCGCCGCCCTTGACCGAGCGCGGGAGCACGGCGACGAAGCCTGATTTTCTCGGCGGTTTCATGCTCGCCGTCGCCAACCCGAAAGCCTATGTGGCGATCGCCGCTGTCTTCGCCGGCGCCGCGTCGCAGGCCGATGCGTTGGGCGTTTCCACCAGGCTGCTGGTGCTTGCCGCGATGATCGTCGCCATCCACGTCGTGTGGCTGCTTGCGGGAACCGCTTTCGCACGGTTCCTCCGCCATCCGCTGGCATCGCGGATCATCAACCTGTTATTTGCGGCGACGCTGGTGCTGGCTACTGCGCTGGCGGCGCTGCGGTAGAGCAATTCCAGGAAAAGTGTGAGCGGTTTTCCGTCTGGAATTGCGTAAAAACAAAGGGATAAGGCGTTTCGCCGTTTCTGTGAAACGGTGAAACGCCTTATCCGATCAGGTCTTTGCGGCCACGCCGAGTTCCGCCAGCCGCTTCAGCGCCGTCGGCGGCATGGGCGGCGGGTTCGGCGCCTGCGCCGCCTCGACGAGCATCTGATCGCAGGCAGCCTCGGTCTCGCCGATCAGCCGCTGCATGAATTCCTCCTTGCCGAGCCCTGGCGGGATCGGCGGCAGGAAGCGGGCCTTGATGGTGCCTGGATAGCGCAGGAACTTGCGGCGCGGCCAGTAGAGGCCGGCGACATGGGCGACCGGCACCACGGGGACGCCCAGTTGCGAATAGATCTCGACGATGCCGTATTTGTAGGATGGCTCGGCGCCCGGCGGGCGGCGCGTGCCTTCGGGATAGATAATGAGCTGGCGCGGGTTGCGATCCATCTCCTGCCTGGTCGCGACGACGACGGCCTTCAGCGCTTTCGAACGGCTGCCGCGGTCGACCGGGATCATGCRCATCTTCATGATGTACCAGCCGAAGAAAGGGATCCAGGTCAGCTCGCGTTTCAGGATGTAGAGCGCGTCGTCGAGATAGGGGAAGAAGGCGATCGCGTCCCAGAAGGACTGGTGCTTCGGCGCCAGGATGAAGGAGCCTTTGGGCAGGTTCTCGACGCCGGTGATCTCGCTCTTGGTCGCGGCGATCTTGTCATAGAGCCACATCGAGGTGCGCGACCAGAATTTCGGCACGAACCAGGCGCGATGGCGCGGCGACRGGAAATAGAAAGGCGTCCAGAAGATCATCTGGACGATMAGGCTGAGATAGAAAACGAGGTTGAACGCTAGCGAGCGGATGATGAGCATGCAAGGGGCCCGTGAGGAAGTGTGCGTTGGTTACACCAAGCGGCGGCAAAAAGGAAACGGCACGGTGCTCGAACGCTGGCCACTCTTGTTTTGTCGCAATTCCGGACGGAAAACCGCGATGCACTTTTCCTGGAATTGCTTACAATGACCGCGCCAGCCGCTCCTTCAGGCGCGGCGCTGCAAAATCGAGGAAGGCGCGCAGCTTCACCGGCAGCCGGCCCTGGCCGGCATGGACGAGGCTCACCGGCCAGGGCGGTGGCTCGAACGACTCCAGCACCACCCRCAGCGTGCCGGCGCGCACGGCGGCGTCYGCCTGGTAGGAGAGCACTTTTGTCAGGCCGAGGCCGGCAATCGCGGCATCGATCGCCGCTTCGGCGGTGTTGACCTGCAGGCGCGAGCGGACCGGGACCGTGGTTTCCGTCTTGCCAGAGCCAAAACTCCATGTCGCGGGAGCGGCGAGACCTTCGAAGGTGACGCCGTTGTGGCCCGCGAGATCCTGCGGTTTCTCCGGCGTGCCGTGCATGGCGAGATAGGCGGGGCTTGCGCAGACGAGGCGACGGATCGAGCCGACGCGGATTGCAACCATGGCCGAACCCTGCAGCTCGCCGATGCGCACCGCCAGATCGATATGCTCCTCGGCCAGCTGAGTGATCCGGTCGGACAAGGTCAGGCGGATATCCACTTGCGGATAGATGGCGAGAAAGGCGGTGATCACCGGCAGCACATGCAGGCGGCCGAAGACGACCGGCGCTGTGATGACCAGCTCGCCGGTCGGGCTCGAATATTCGCCGGCCGCGGTGCGTTCGGCTTCGCTCACCTCGTCGAGGATGCGGCGGCAGGCGGCAAGATAAGACTGGCCGGCATCGGTGAGCGTCAGGCGCCGCGTCGAGCGGTTGAGCAGGCGCGTCTTCAAATGCTTCTCCAGGTCGGTGAGCTTGCGGCTCACCGTCGCCAGCGGCACGCCGGCGCGCCTGGCTGCAGCGGAAAGGCTGCCGGCCTCCACCGTGGCGACGAACAGGGACATGGCGTCGAGGCGGTCCATTATTCTTCCGAAAACTGGAAAGATGGATTGCGAATATGCGCTCTACATCCGATTTTCGGAAGAGGCTAAATCACTTGCTATCCTGGTCCAAGGAGCGCCGGCATGAATGAATTCACCAGCGACGTCGCCTTCACGCCGACCGTCAAGGCCATCCAGTCCCGCAAGGGGTCGCGTGATTCCTACGCACGCGTCGAGCAGCGCGGCGGCTGGCGGGCAACGATCACGCCGGACCTCGCCGCCTTCATYGAGGCACAGACAAGCGTGTTTCTGGCGACGGCGAACGCCCAGGGACAGCCTTACATCCAGCATCGCGGCGGGCCGGCCGRCTTCCTCAAGGTGCTGGACGAGCACGTGATCGGCTTCGCGGACTTTTCCGGGAACCGGCAGTTCATCACCCAGGGCAACCTCGAGGACAACGACCAGGCCTTCCTGTTCCTGATCGACTACATGCTCAGGCAGCGGATCAAGATCTGGGGCAGGGCTCGGGTCGTCGAAAATGACCCGGAACTGAYGGCGAAGCTGATGCCGGCGGACTACAAGGCACGGCCGGAGCAGGCGATCCTGTTCACGGTCACGGCCTGGGATGCCAATTGCCCGCAGCACATCCCGCAGCGCTTCGAGGCGGCGGATGTCGCGGCGGCACTGGCCGAGCGCGACCGGCGCATCGCCGGCCTGGAGCAGGAGATTGCCCGCCTGCGCGATGGTGCGGCGGCTGAGCTTTAGTTCTTCACCACGGTCGATGCTTCCGCCAGCGTGACGCCCTCGGGCGTCGTGCGAAGCGGCAGGACGCCGCGCGCCAGCGACAGCACATATTTGCTGTATTCGGTCAGCAGCACGCGCAGCGCTTCCGGCTTGGTCAGCCAGCCACCATTGCCGAGATTGGTGTTGACCACCGGATAGGGCTCGAGCCGCGCGCCATGCAGCAGCCGGCCCATCTCGAGCAGGCTGCGCGGCATGTGGTAATTGTTGGTGACGATGATGATGCTGCCATAGGCGTGGTTCTCCACCCATTTGGCGCTTTCCTCGGCATTGCCGATGGTATCGAGCGCGGCGCGGTCGATGTCGACGCAGCAGGAGAAGAGCTGCTTGTCGCCGCCCATCGCCGCCTGCAGCTGGCGCCTTGTGGCCGAGGGATGGACGCCGCTGATCAGCAGTCGCTCACCCTTGCCGGAGGCCAGCAGATCCATCGCCGCATCGAGCCGCGACTGCCCGCCGGTGAGCACGATGATGGCATCGGCCCTGGCCGGATTGGTCGGCGTCGTCATGTGGCTGACCTTGTCGGCGAACCAGCCGAAGCCGCCTGCAAAAAGCACCAGCGCGGCGAGAACCGCGAAACCGCAGACGCGCAAGGYGAGCCGCAAACGACCAAGCCCGGCGGGGGCAGCGCTGCGCACACGCATCGCCGGCATCCGTCCAACCGTATCGATCGAATCCCGCGCTTCCATCATCCCCAGGTTAATCCTGAAAGCATCGCATGGTTAACTCCGAAATGCGGCGTTTGATGGGTAAGACGCGCACATTGCGTTACGGCAGGTGTCCCGTGTGTGATCGTTGTCTTATATAGCGCTTGCGCCGGCTTTCGGATTGAGCTCATGGATCAGCCCGCATCCGGTTGGCGAACGTCGATGTCGCTGAGATAGGCGACGACGGTGGCGTGCGAGGTCGCCGCGGTCAGCGCGCCGATCACCAGCACCATCAGGCCGACGCCGAAATAGCCGGCGGAGCCGATGGCGAAATTGCCGAACAAAGCGGTCGCCTGGTCGGCCTGGGGCGTGGCCATGTTGCGCGACGACCACCAGGAAAACACGATGAAGACGAGGATCGCGAGCGCACCGCCGGCGGCCGCGCCCTTCATGCCGGTGACCAGGAAATGCCAGCGGAACTCGCGCGCGATGAAGCGCGCCTCGGCACCGACGAAATGCAGCACCTCGATGATATGGCCGTTGCCGGCCATGGCACCGCGCGTGGCGAACACGACCGTCAGCACGGTCGCCGAGAGCATCAGCACCAAGACGGCGATGCCGATCGTCACCGTCGTGCGCGCCATGGCGACAAGGCGATCGACCCAGGTGCGGTGGTCGTCGAGCGCCGCGGTCGGGATCTTGGGCGCGATGGCGGCGCGCATGGCGGCGAAGTCCGGCGGGCTGGCCTCGTCGATGGTGACGATGATGAGGCGCGRCACCGGCAGCTCGTCGATGTTGAGGCCGCTGCCCAGCCATGGTTCCAGAAGGCGCGCCGTCGCGTCGCGGTCGATGATCTTGGTGCCCTTCACGCCGGGGAACTCGCTGGCGATCTGCGAGGCCTGCGCAAGGGCCGCCTCCATGTCGAGACCATCRGCCGGCTTGATCTGGATCRTCGCCTCGCGCGAGATCTGGTTCTCCCAGACCGATGCGGTATCGCGCACCAGGGTCACCGCGCCAAAGGTGAGGCAGGACAGGAAGGTCATGATGGCGATGACCAGCACCAGCGCCCGGCCGGCGATGTTCTGCGCCGGCACGATCGGCGCCGTCTTGCGCTGGACACGCCGGATCGTCGCCGGCGCCTCGGCGTCGRCTTCATCGTGCAGCTGATCGGCTGGAAGGTCAGTCATAGACGTCCAACCTTCCGCCAGCCAGAATCATGCGGCGCGCATCGACCTGCTCCATCAGGCCAAGGTCGTGGGTGGCGATCACCACGGCGGTGYCCAGCCGGTTCAATTCGATGAACAGCCTGAGCAGCCGGCGCGCCAGCGGCGGGTCGACATTGCCGGTCGGCTCGTCGGCCAGAAGGATCTCCGGCTGCTCTATCAGCGCGCGGGCGATCGCGGCGCGCTGCTTCTCGCCCCCGGACAGCACCGGCGGCAGCACATGCATGCGGTCGCCGAGGCCGACCCATTTCAGAAGCTCGGTCACGTCGGTGCGGTAGCTCGCTTCCTCGCGCCCGCGCACGCGCAAGGGCAGCGCCACATTCTCGTACGTCGTCATGTGGTCGAGCAGACGGAAATCCTGGAACACCACGCCGATGCGGCGGCGCAGCAACGGCAGTTCGCCGCGCGAGATGCGCGAGCGGTCCTTGCCGAAGATGGTGATCAGGCCGCGCGTCGGCTTCAGCGACATGAACAAAAGGCGCAGCAAGGTCGTCTTGCCGGCGCCCGAAGGGCCGCTCAGGAACTGAAAGGAGCGCTCCGGAATGTGCAGGGAAATGTCGCGGAGGATCTCCGGACCCATGCCATAGCGGAGGCCGACATTTTCGAAGCGGATCACGTTCGGCGACCTGAAACTCTCGGCGGCGACGCGCCACAATCTACTCTAGAGCGTTCCACCGTTTCACGGAAACGGCGAACCGCTCTATCTTTCGTTTGACGCAATTCCGGACGGAAAACCGTTTCACACTTTTCCTGGAATTGCTCTAACAGACCATCGGCCGGCATGGTTAACCGGCGGTTAATTTTGTGACATTCAGCGTGCATCAAAGCCATTCCGGTGGGGAAGCGTTAACCAATTCCGTTTACGCAAAAGAAACGAAGATTGCACTGGTGCCGTAATGGCTGACGAGAGAACCGCGCGCCCTGTTTCCGGCGAAATCATGACCGGTTCGGCGACAAAGGCCGCGCCGGAGCGCGTCATGTCCGGCGCGACCGACATCGTCGAYGCCGACTATGTAGTGCTGCCGCGTTTTGTCGCGCACCCTGAATCGTCGACAGCGCCCGCGCCGCCGCAGGTTCCTTCCTCGCCATCGATCGAAGGCATGGGCATGCTGCGCAAGCCGGAGGCCGCGCCGTCGGGCTCCTCGCGAGGCGGCCCGCTGTTCTGGGTCGCCGGCGTCGGCATAGCGCTCGCCTCCTTCTGGGTGTCGGGTGGTCATGCRCTGGTCCGGCAAAGCCCCTTTTGGACGACCCCCGCGCCGGCGAGCGCGCTCACCATTTCCGGCGTGACGTCGCGCATCGACGCGTCGGGCTTGAAGCCGGTGCTGTTCGTGGATGGCGAGGCGGCGAATGACGGGATGAAGTCGGAAACGCTGCCGCCGCTCGAGATCCGCGTCACCGACAACAACGCCAATATCATCCGCTACAGGCTGGGGACATCCAACCGTTCCCTGGGGCCCGGCGAAAGATTCGGCTTTTCCAGCCGCCTCGATGTGCCTAAAGACGGTGTGAAGACCGTCTCCGTAATCTTCGCCGGCTAGACGGGTCGATATTCAGGCGAGGCCGGCCTGCAAATAGCGGTTTCCCGCGCTTCCGGTGCTCACGTACCGAAACGTACGCTCCGCTCCTGTCGACGTCGCTGCCGATTTTGAAGGACAAAAGAATGCCAGTTGTGCGTGGCAAGGACATCGAGGTCCTGTTTTCGGCGTCGGCGATCGCGCGCCGCAATCTCGAGCTCGCCAAGGAAATCGCCGGGCGCGACTACCACGACCTGCTGGTGATCTCGATCCTCAAGGGCTCGTTCGTCTTCGCCGCCGATCTCATCCGCGCCATGCATGATGTCGGCCTGTCGCCGGAAGTCGAGTTCATCTTCATTTCAAGCTATGGCGCCGGCACCACGAGCGGCGAGGTCAGGGTGCTGCGCGACATCGACAACGAGGTCRCCGGCCGCGACGTGCTGTTGATCGACGACATACTGGAATCCGGCAAGACGCTTTCCTTCACCCGCGATCTGATGCTTTCGCGCGGCGCCAGGAGCTGCGCCATCGCGGTGCTGCTCGACAAGCGGATGCGCCGCCAGAGCGCGCTCAACGCCGATTATGTCGGCTTCGACTGTCCGGACTATTTCGTCGTCGGCTACGGCATGGATGTYGCCCACGCGTTCCGCGAGCTGCCGTTTGTCGGCGTGGTGAAGGGCGACGCCTGAAAGGACGCCAGCGTCCTTCCAAAAGCTGCCGATCGTTAGAATTTTCAGAAAACATCAACGTTTCGGCGGCATCTATCTCGGCATGGCAAAGCTTCTGATCGTCGAGGACGATGAGTCCGTCCGCACCCTCGCTGCCCGCGCGCTCGAGCGCGACGGCCATAATGTCACCGTCGCCACCGACGGCGCGCAGGGGTTGGACATGATCCGGCAGGCCCGCGGCGGCTACGACCTTGTGGTGTCCGACATCCGCATGCCGGAAATGGACGGCATCGAGATGGCGACAGCCGCCGCGAGAGAGTTCCCGGTGATGAGAATCATGCTGATGACCGGCTATGCCGACCAGCGTGAGCGCGCCGAGGAGCTCAACGGCATCATCCTCGACGTCGTGCAGAAGCCATTCACGCTGGCCGAGATCCGCACCCGCGTCGGCAAGGCATTAAGCTGCTTCGCTTGAGACCGCGCCGGTTGCCGGCGCGGCATTTCGCCGACGCCCGCCGCTGAGCGCAAGCAGGCCGGCGCCGATGATCAGCGCCGCGCCCAGCACGGTGGTTTCACGCGGCACTTCGGCGAAGAACAGGAAACCCCACAGCGGCGACCACAGGATGCCGGTGTATTCGAAGGTGGCGACGCGGTTGGCCGGCGCCATCCGGTAGGCCTGCGACAACAGGATCATGCCGGCGGACGCAACGAGGCCGCAGGCGGCCATCTTGAGGAAGTCCGGCATTGTCGGCCAAACCCACGGCCGCACCAGGAATTCGACGCTCGGATGCGCCGCATGGGTGATGCCGGCGAGATGAAAGACGGTCGCGACGGCAATTGCGCCGCTGAGATAGGCGCCGTTCTGGTAGAAGGCCATCACGGTCGACGATTCGGTGTCGCCGATGCGGCGCGCCATCAGTTGCGAAAAGCCGTAAAGGAAGGCCGAGCCCAGCGACAACAGCGCCGCCCAGTCGAACACGCCGGCGCCGGGRCGCACCATCACCAGCACGCCGACCAGGCCGATCAGCACCGTCGCCAGCGTTTTCCACGAGACGCGTTCGCCAAGGTAAGGTCCGGCCATCGCCATGATGAACAGCGGCGCCATGAAATAGAGCGCCACCGCATCGGCCAGCGGCAAGGCGGCGATCGCCAGATAGTAGACCGTGTAGGACGAGAACTGGATGAAGGCGCGCAGCGTCAGCATGCCGAAGCGCTTCGACAGCACCGCCTTCAGGCCGACATCGGCCTGGACGATGGCGATCAGGATCGGCAACGCGACGATGGCCCGGATCGCCATCACCTCGGTCACCGGATAGCCGCCCGACACCGCCTTCACCAGCGGATCCTGCAGCGAAAAAACCAGCACGCCGAGGCAGAGGCTCAGAATGCCAAGCACCGTCCGGTTCTGCATCGGTGTYGGCCCCCCGCGAGCCGCATTTTATCAGCAAAAAGAACCCGCTACCGTTTTCAGGCAGCGGGTACGAGTGAGGACTCTTCGATTGGTCCGCGGCCGATTTCGCGGTCGCATATCCAATGGGTGACGCGACTATCCTGCGGCATTTGACATCTTGCAAACGAATTGGAATGATGCCTGCAATCAAATTTGCTTATGGYGGAAAATCGATGAAGCCCGTGCTCGACAGCGACCTCCTGCGCACCTTCGTGGCGGTGGCCGAGACCGGCAATTTCACACGTGCGGCGGAGAAAGCCGGGCGCACGCAATCGGCCGTGTCCATGCAGATGAAGAAGCTCGAGGACATGGTCGGCGACGATCTGTTCGAACGCGGCTCGCGCGGCGTGGCGCTGACACGCCGTGGCGGCGAGCTCATCGTCAACGCGCGCCGGATCGTCTCGCTGCTCGACGAAACGGCGGCCTCGCTGGTGGCGCCGCCRCTCGGCGGGCTGGTGCGCATCGGCATCCCGGCCGAATATGGACGTTCGAWCTTGTCGCGGGCGCTGGGCGAATTCGCCAAGCGGCATCCGCGCGTCGAGGTCACGGTGCGCTACGCGCACTCGGATTCGCAGGTGCGGGCGCTCGCGGCCGGCGAGCTCGACCTCGCCGTGGTGTTCGAATGGGAGGGCTCTTCCGGCGGCGAGGTGCTGATGCACGACCCGACGGTCTGGGTTACATCGACGCTGCACCACATGCATGAGGAGCGGCCGGTGCCGATCGCGCTTTACAGCCGCAACGGCTGGTGCCGCGACTTCGCCATCAAGTCGCTGCAGCAGCGCGGCCTCGACTACCGCGTGGCCTACACCAGCGACACCAATGGCGGCCTGACGCTCGCGGTCACTTCCGGCCTTGCCATCGCGCCGATCTCGCGCAGCAACATCCCGGAAGATTGCCGCGAGCTGACGGCCGCCGACGGCTTCGGCGACATCGATTCCTCCAACGTCGTGCTGCACCGCAATCCGCAGGCGACCGGCGATGCGATCGACGGCATGGAGAACGCGATCCGCGAGGCGTTCATGTTGACAAGGCAGGTCGCGCCTGCGGCATAGATACCGGCGCACAGCGATCCTTCGCGCCCCCCTCTGTCCTGCCGGACATCTCCCCCACAAGGGGGGAGATTGCCAGTTCCCGCGACCGCGCTTTTCCTGYGGTATTGGTGATCGCGGCGTTGGCGATTGGCGAAAGCGGTGACGACATCCGATCTCCCCCCAAGTGGGGGAGATGTCCGGCAGGACAGAGAGGGGCGCTGTCCCGCCAGCATCTCAAAAGTGGGCAAGGGCCTCACATCCAGTCTAACAGCTGTGAGGCAGAAGCTACTTCAGCTCCAGCAGCCGTTCGAGATAGCTGCGCTCGATGTCGGGGCTGAGCGCGTTGCCGAGCCGCTTGCGGATCGCGTCGAGGATCTGGCGGGCGCGCTGCACGTCAATCTCGTCGGGGACCTTRACCGAGGTGCCGTCATCAGGGCCGTTGGTCGCGCGCGGCCGTCCCAGCGGATCGCGGTCGGCATTCTGCTCGCGGCCACCCTGCTCGCCGCCGCCCTGGTCGCCCTGCATGGCCTGCATCTGCTTCATCATGTCCTTGGCGCCGCGGCGCAGCGCTTCCAGCGCGCGGCCCTGGTGGCCGACGGCCTGGTCGCCATCGCCCTGGCCAAGCGATTGCTCGGCGTCGCCCATCGACTTGCCGGCCTCGCCGAAGCCTTCATTGGGCTGCATGCCCATGCCTTCGAGGCCCTTCTTCAATTGATCGAGCTCGCTTTGCAGCTGGCCCTGGCCTTCCTGCAGTTGCTTCAGCGCATCGGCGAGGTCCTTCGGCGACATTTTCGGCCGTCCCAGCGGATCGCGGTCTTGGCCGGGACCTGGCCGTTGCTCGTCCTGGCCCTGCTGCTGTTGCTCGCCATCCTCGCCGAATTGTTGTTCGCCATTGTCGCGCGAGYCACGCTGCATCTGGTCGAGGCGGAAGGTGTCGTTCATCATTTCCTGCTGGCGGCGCATGATATCGCCGAGCTTGTCCATCTGCTGGCGCAGCTCGCTATCCTGCTCGCCGCCCGGCTGCTGGCGGCCGGCCTGCAGGTTGTTCATCATGTCCTGCAGCTCGGAGAGAAGCTGCTGCGCCTTGTCGCGATCGCCCGATTTGGCCAGATTCTCGATCTGATCCATCATGCGGTCGATATCGCTCTGGCRCAGCTCGCGGCCGTTCTGCTGCATCTGCGGCGCGTTCGGGTTCTGCTGCGCGCGCTGGGCGAATTCCTGCAGGAACTGGTTCATCGCCTCGCGCAGTTCCTTCATCGCCTTTTCGATCTCCTGATCGCTGGCGCCGTTCTTGATGGCGTCCTGCAACGCCTGCTGCGCCTGGCGCAACCGGCGCTCGGCGGCCGACAGATTGCCTTCCTCGATGCCGAGCGCGATCTCCCAGAGATAGGAGACGACGTTGCGCAACTGGTCGTCGCTCTCGGAGAGCTTCAGCCGGCTCCGCGCGCTCATGATGGCGAGATAGTTCGACATGTTGTCGAACGTGTCCTCGGGCCGCAGCGTGATCGCATCCATCAGGTCGAGGACGCGCGGCTTGGCATTGGTGTCGAGCGCCAGCAACCGGCGCTGTTCGATCACCGCGCGGGCCAGYGGGTTGGCGAAGGGCCGCTCGGGCATGACAAGCGTCTTGGTGTCGCTGGTCGCGGTGTGGCCGGCATCGTCGGTGACGCTCAGCGTCAGCTTGATGTTGCCGCCGGCCCAGACATGCTCGGTCAGGTCCTTGGTCGTCTTGGCCGCGCTCGCCTTGCCGCCGCGCCGCGGCAGGGTCAGCGGCATGTCGGGCGCGCCATAAAGCGGATGCGCATTCGCGGCCGGCGGGTCGGACAGTTCGAAAACGGCCTTGGCGGAGGCCGCGCCGTAATCGTCGTCGATCTGGTAGTTGAGCTCCATGGCGCCRTTGACGGCGCGCTTCGGCTCGCCGACGAAGCGGATCGTCGGCGGCTTGTCGGGGATGACCGCAAAGGCCCAGTGGCCGAGATCGCTATCGCCGGATTTCAGCGTCAGCGTGCCGTTGGTGTTCAGCTTGCCGGAGAACTGGCGGACGTTTGGCGCCGTCTGGCTGGCGGCAGCGGGCGCGGTCCCCTTGGGTGCTCCGGGGGGCGCCGCGGGCTCGATGGCGCGGTCATTGCCGCCTTGATCGGCATAGCTCAGCGTTTCCTCGCCCGAGCCCCCGGTGACGCGCAGCGAAACGTCGCTGCCTTGCGGAACGGAAAAGGTCTGGACGGCCTGGTTGGCATCGGCCGTCAGGAACAGCGGCGCCTTGCCGGTATAGGCGGGCGGCGTCACCCAGGCGTCGATGCGCGGCGGCACGGCATCGTGCACCGCGCGGGCGACAAAAGCGTCGCCGACCCTGCCGCCGAATGGGCCGAAGGAGAAGGCCAGGGCGGTGACGAACAGCAGCCCGGCCACGGCGCGCAGGCCCCAGCGGTCATAGTCCGGCACGCCGGTGCGCGGCCGGTCGGCGCCGAGGCTCGAAAGCCGCTCGGCCATGCGCTTCTGGTGCTCGCGCCACAGCGCCTGCGAAAAGATGCTGTCGGCRCCGCTCGGCCGGTCGGTCTGCACCTGCACCGGGCTGTGCAGCAATTCGTTCGCCGCCTCGATGCGGCGGTCGATCTCGGCGGCCGAGGGCAAGCGGAAGAAGCGCAGCGGATAGAGCGCCGCGACCGCCGCCAGYGCGAACAGGATCAGAAGGCCGATGCGCGCCGCATCCGRCAAGCGCGGGAACAGGCCGAACCATGAAAAGCTGAGGAACAGGCTGGCGACGACCAGCAGCGGCAGCACGAGCGGCCAGGCGCGCTCGAAGAGTATCGAGGCCCGTGTCGCCAACCGGCTGAGCGCCAGGCGCCCGGCCAAGCCGCGTTCGCCGCTGGAAATGGGTCGTTCGGTCATCGGCCCTTCCTGCCCGGGCACGATAGCCCGGACGTCATCGCCAGAAGGATACCAACAAACACGGCAAAGGCGAGGCGGGTTCCAAAAACGTGAAGCGGTTTGGCCGGGTTATGATCAGAAATTGGCGGGATTCGTGTTGGAACCGCAGACCAGGACGGCCACGCGCTCGGTTTCCGCCGGCACATAGCGCCCGGAAAGCATGGCGGCGAAGGCGGCGGCGCCGCCCGGCTCGGCGATGATTCGCACGCGGTCCCACAACGCCCTCTGCGCCGCGACGATGTCGTCGTCGCTGACCAGGATCGAACGTTCGACGAAGGCCTCGGCGATCGGGAACATTATTTCGCCGACGCGCTTCGGCGCCAGCGAATCGGCGGCGATGCCTTCGGCCGGCGCATCGACCGGCTTTCCGGCCTCCAAGGCGCGGTAGAGCGTCGGCGCGCCCTCGGGCTCGATGGCGATGATGCGGATACGCCCCGAGAACCAGGCGGCGATGCCGCCGATCAGGCCGCCGCCGCCGACGGCGACCAGCAGCGTGTCGATTTCGGGCAGGTCGGCCTCGATCTCCAGGCCGAGCGTGCCCTGGCCGAGCAGCGTTTCCTCCTGGTTGAAGGCGTGCACCTGCAGGGCGCCGGTTCTGGCGGCGAATTCCTCGCTGGCGGCCAGCGCCTCGGCATAGCGGGCGCCGCCGACCACCAGCTCGGCGCCGTAGCCGCGGATGCGCGCGAGCTTCGCCGGCGGGCTGACCTCGGGCACGAAGATGCTGGCCTTGTGCCCGAGCTTCATGGCGGCGTAGGCGACGGCCGCGCCATGATTGCCGCCGGACGCTGCGACCACGCCGGCCTCCGGCACCTGGCGTTCGAGCAGGTTGGTGAAGGCGCCGCGCGCCTTGAAGGAGCCGGAATGCTGCAGGCATTCGAGCTTCAGGTCGACCGGAAAGGCCGGCCGGCCGAAATCCGCCATGTCGACGCGCATGACGGGCGTGTGGCGCACATAGGGACGGATGCGCGGTTCGACAGCGGCGATGCGCTCGCGCGTGATCGTCTTTTTTTCCAGCATGGCTTGCTCCTTAAAGCGTCGTCGCCACTCGGTTACTTCAGCCAGTCGGGGATAGAATCCAGTCCGATCAGGTCCTCGTAGGTCTGGCGCGGCCGCACGACATGGAAGCGGTCGCCGTCGACCAGAACCTCCGGCACCAGAAGCCGGGTGTTGTATGTGCCGGCCTGCACCGCACCATAGGCGCCGGCGGTGGAAACGGCGATCAGGTCGCCGGCCTTCAGCCTCGGCAGGTCGCGATCGAGGCCGATGAAGTCGCCCGTCTCGCAGACCGGGCCGACGACGTCGGCCTTCATGCGCGCCGTCGAGGCGTGCGGCTGCACCACCGGCCGGATGTCGTGGAAGGCGTCATAGAGCGTCGGCCGGATCAGGTCGTTCATGGCGGCGTCGACGATAAGGAAGTTCTTGGCGTCGCCTTCCTTCACATAGATCACCTCAGACACCAGGATGCCGGCATTGCCGACGATCAGGCGGCCGGGCTCGAACATCACCTTGAGACCGAGCCTGGTGACGTGCTTCCTGACGATCTCGGCATAGGCGTCGGGCAATGGCGGCGGGCTGTTGTCGACACGGTAGGGAATGCCGAGGCCGCCGCCGAGATCGACATGCTCGATCGAATGTCCGTCGGCGCGCAGCGCGCCGACCAACTCGGCGAGCAGCGCGAAGGCGTCGTCGAAGGGCTGCAATTCGGTGATCTGGCTGCCGATATGGGTGTCGATGCCGGTCACCTTGATGCCCGGCAATTCAGCCGCGCGGGCATAGACCTGCCGGGCGCGCTGCCATGGGATGCCGAACTTGTTCTCGGCCTTGCCGGTCGAGATCTTCTTGTGCGTTCTGGCATCGACATCCGGATTGATGCGCAGCGAGATCGGCGCCACCTTGCCGAGCGCCACGGCGCGCGCCGACAAAAGCTCGAGCTCAGGCTCGGATTCGACGTTGAAGCAGAGGATGCCGGCCGAGAGCGCGAAATCCATCTCGCGCGCGGTCTTGCCGACGCCGGAAAACAGGATCTTGCTGGCCGGTATGCCGGCGGCCAAAGCGCGGCGCATTTCGCCTTCCGAGACCACGTCGGCGCCCGCGCCCTGCTTGGCCAGCGTCCTCAGAACGGCCTGGTTGGAGTTCGCCTTCATGGCGTAACAGACCAGCGCGTCGAGGCCGGCGAAGGCCTCCCTGAAGACGCGGAAATGGCGGGTCAGCGTCGCCGTCGAATAGCAATAGAAGGGCGTGCCGACCGCGGCAGCGATATCAGGGATCGCGACGTCCTCGGCATGGAGCACGCCGTCGCGGTAATCGAAATGGTTCACGAGGTTCGGTTCCGGAAGTTGGAGCGGTATGAGATCGGGTCGATCTCATCGGCTCTAGAGCAGGGGATCGAGGATGAATTTCCTGTCCTTGACCGGTTTTTCCGGCTCGGGCGGCACCGGCTGCTTGGCTTTTTCCGCATCCTTGCGTGCCTGCACCGCCGCCTCATAAGGCGTGTCGAGGCCGGTCTTCCTGCCGCAGGCGGTAACGGTGACAACCGCCGCCAGCAACGCCAGCGTCACCAAAATCCTGCTACGGGTCATCGATCCATCCGTTCGAAACTGATTGTTGTGCTGCCGCTTTTAGCCGAGTTTTCAGCGCTTTGCATCCCGGCAATTGTTTTGATGCATGTCGTTGTCCCGGAACCGCTGCACACTTCCGGGCGACATGCATTTGTTTTGATGCATGTCGTTGCCCCGGAACCGCTGCACACTTCCGGGCGACATGCATTTGTTTTGATGCATGTCGTTGCCCCGGAACCGCCACACACTTCTGGGCGACATGCATTTGTTTTGATGCATGTCGTTCTCCCGGAACCGCTACACACTTCTGGGCGACATGCATCAAGCCTTGGCGAGCCGCTTCTTCCAGTAGCGGATCTGCTTTCGCACTTCCGACGGCGCGGTGCCGCCGAAGCTCACCCGGCTCTTCACCGAATTCTGCACGGCAAGCACCGAGAAGATGCCGTCGGTGATGCCGGAATGGATCGAACGCAGGTCGTCCAGCGAGAGCTTCTCCAGCCCGACCTTCTTTTCCTCGGCGAGCGCCACGGCGCGGCCGGTGACATGATGGGCCTCGCGGAAGGGCAGGCCTAGATTGYGCACCAGCCAGTCGGCAAGGTCGGTCGCGGTGGCGTGACCGGCGCCGGCGGCCTTCTTCATGGCGGCGGCGTTGACGGTCATGTCGCGCACCATGCCGGTCGTCGCCGCCAGCATCAGGTCGAGCGTCTCGGCGGCGTCGAAGACCGCTTCCTTGTCCTCCTGCATGTCCTTGCCATAGGTCAGCGGCATGCCCTTCATCACCGTCAAAAGGCCGACGAGATGGCCGTTGACGCGGCCGGTCTTGCCGCGCACCAGCTCGGCGGCGTCCGGGTTCTTCTTCTGCGGCATGATCGAGGAGCCGGTGGAAAAGGAATCCGAGAGCCGGATAAAGCCGAATTGCGGCGTCGACCAGATGATGATCTCYTCGGCCAGYCTGGAGAGATGCGTCGCGCAGATTGCGGCGAGGCTCAGGAACTCGAGCGCGAAATCGCGGTCAGAGACGCTGTCCAGCGAATTGCGGGTCGGCTCGCGGAAACCCAGCGCCTTCGCCGTCATATGGCGGTCGATGGAAAAGCTGGTGCCGGCAAGGGCCGCCGCGCCCAGCGGGCTTTCATCCATGCGTTCGATGGCGTCGCGGACGCGCGAGAGGTCGCGGCCGAACATCTCGACATAAGCCATGCAGTGGTGGCCGAAGGTCACCGGCTGCGCCGCCTGCATATGGGTGAAGCCGGGCATGACGGTCGCCGCGTGCTCCTCGGCGCGTTCGAGGAACGCGGCGATCAGCTCTTTCAGCGCCTGGGCGAGGCGCTGGCATTCCTGCTTGACCCAGAGCCTCAGATCGACGGCCACCTGGTCGTTGCGCGAGCGCGCGGTGTGCAGCCGTCCGGCCGCCGGGCCGATCAGGTCGGCAAGGCGGGCCTCCACATTCATGTGGATGTCTTCGAGCCTGGTCGAGAATTCGAACGTGCCGGCCTCGATCTCTTTCAGGATCGTGTTCAGCCCGTGAGCGATTTTTTCTTGATCGGCCGCCGAAATAATGCCCGTTTCGGCCAACATCTCGCTATGGGCGATCGATCCGCTTATGTCCTGCGCATAGAGCTTGCGGTCGAAGCCGATCGACGCGTTGATCGCTTCCATGATCGCGGCCGGACCCGAGGCAAAACGTCCGCCCCACATCTGGTTGCTGGCCTTCTTGTCGCTCATCGCTATAACCCGTGCTCCGGAGCAGTTTTGAAATGGCAGACGGCAAGAGATTCTTTTTTCCGGCTACGCGCCTCATCCTTGCCGCCTTGGTGGCGGGCGTGCTGGCCGGCGCGGTGGCGGTATATGTCAGCGAGAGCGGTTCTGGCAACAACGCTCCCGAGAAGGTCGCCGCAACCGCCGACAAGGACGATGCCGCCTGCGCGGCCAAGGCCGGGCGCGCCAAGCAGATCGCCGCYAAGGCCGTCGGCCAGGTCGCGGCGCTGCAGCCGGCCGATCCGCCGCAGTCGCTGAAGAGCCTGGCCTTCAACGGTCCCGACGGCAAGCCGATGACCATCGCCGACCATGCCGGCAAGACGGTGCTGCTCAATCTGTGGGCGACATGGTGCGCGCCGTGCCGCGCCGAGATGCCGGCGCTCGATGCGCTGCAGAAGGAGAAGGGCAGCAACGCCTTCGAGGTGATCGCGGTCAATGTCGACACCGGCGACGATACCAAGCCGAAAARGTTCCTCAAGGAGATCGGCGTCGAGACGCTCGGCTTCTACCGCGATCCGACGATCGCCCTGTTCAACGAGGCGAAAACGCGCGGCCTGGCGCTGGGGCTTCCGGTCACCATGCTGATCGACGCGGACGGCTGCCTGATCGCGCACATGAACGGCCCGGCCGAGTGGTCGAGCCCCGACGCCAAGCGGCTGGTGGAAGCGGCGCTCGCGCCGTGACCGTGTAGTCTTTTTGCATTGACGCAATTCCGGACGGAAAACCGCTACGCACTTTTCCTGGAATTGTTTAGGCTGAACGCGCGGCCGCGGCCGGCTGCAGCATCAGGATGCTGCCACTGCGGACGTTTTCGACCTTGGCGGTTGCCTCGACGACGACGTCTTCCATGATGCTGTCATCTGCCGCCCGAACACCCGTCAGCTCACCGAACGCCTCGATCGGGCCGGGCCTGCCCAGAAAATATCCCTGACCGATGTCGCAATCCTCGGCGTCGAGGAAGCGCAGTTCGTCCAGCGTCTCGACGCCTTCGGCCAGAACCGGYAGGCCGAGGCCGCGTCCGAGGCCAAGCACGGCGCGCACGATGGTCGCGACCTGGCCGTTGCGGTCGACCGACTTGATGAAGGAGCCGTCGATCTTGATCTTGTYGAAGGGGAAGGCGCGCAGGTTGGACAGCGAGGAATAGCCGGTTCCGAAATCGTCCATCGCCACGCGCACGCCGAGCGCCTTGATCTGACGCAAGGTGGCCAGCGCGCGCGRCATGTCCTTCACCAGCGCCGTCTCGGTGATCTCGAGCTCGAGCCTGCCCGCCATCAGGCCGGTACGCAGCAGCACCTCATGYACCTTGCGACTGAAATCGGGATTGTGGAGCTGCACCGCCGAGACGTTGACGGCAATCGTCAGCGGGTTCTTCCACGTCGCAGCCTCCTTGCAGGCGGTCGCCAGCACCCACTCGCCGATCTGGGCGATCGAACCGCTGTCCTCGGCCACGGGGATGAACACCGAAGGCGAAACCTCGCCGCGTTCGGGATGCTGCCAGCGCAGCAAGGCTTCGAAGCCGACCATCCTGCCGCTGCTGATTTCCTTCTGCGGCTGGTAGACGAGCCGGAATTCGCCGCGCGCCACGGCCTGGCGCAGATCCTGCTCCAGGCTGCGCCGGTCGCGTGCCTCGGCGCCCATCGAGGCCTCGAAATAGCGGAAAGTATCCTTGCCTTCGGCCTTGGCGCGATAGAGCGCAGTGTCGGCATGGCTGACCAGCGCCGCCTGCTCGTCGGCGTCGAGCGGATAGAGCGCGATGCCGATGCTGGCCGACACCATGCCGCCGGGCGACAGCCGGTTTTCCTGGCGCAGCGCCGAAAGCACGGCTTCGGCGATGCGGCCGGCCGCCTGCGGATCGGGAAGGTTAGGGGCGATGATGGCGAATTCGTCGCCGCCGAGCCGGGCCAGCATCTGGCCGTGGCGCAGCACGCTGGAGGCGCAGTGCGCCACCTTCTGCAGCACGGCGTCGCCGGCGGCGTGACCGAACAGGTCGTTCACTTCCTTGAACCTGTCGAGGTCGAGCAGCATGAGCGCCAGCTGGCCGCCTTTGCCGCCTTCAGCTGACGCGGCGATCTCGGCTTCCAGGCGGCTGGTGAAGCTGCGGCGATTGGCCAGTCCGGTGAGCGGGTCGTAATGCGCAAGCCGCATGATCTCCTGCTCGGCCTTCCTGCGTTCGCGTATGTCGCGCACGGCCACGACCAGATGCCCCTTGCCGCAATAGTCGATGCTCCTGGCGATCAGCTCCACCGGCATCCGGCTATCGTCCTGACTGCGGAGGTCGGCTTCCTGCGCCTGTCCGTTACCGGCGGCGATAGCCGACGCAATCCGCTCGCCGAACAGGTCGCCCAGCGTCATCGTGTTCAGCGTGCCGGCGGCGATGCCGCTCAGCGCAGCGATGCTGTCATTGGCGCTGACGATGCGGTTGCCGTCGCAGACGATGAGGCCTTCGACAGCGGCATTGGCGAGGCCATGCATGCGTTCCGCCTCGACCCTGTGACGGCGGAAGCGCAGATCGATCCATAGCGCCGTGGCCGCCAGCACCAGGATGACGAGGCTTGYCGTGGCGGCGGCGAAGGCCTGCGACATCGGCGCTATCGTGAATTTCGAGATCTCGATCGATGAATCCGGATAGATCGATACGGCGGCCATGGCGATGAAATGCAGCGTGCAGATCGCCAGCGTCAGCAGGACGGCGCCGAAGACCGTCGCCAGGGTCGATGGCCRGCGAAGCACGACAAGCAGCGAGAGCGCGGCAAGCACTACGCCCGAAACCAGCGAGGCGGSGACCAGCAGCTGGTTCCAGCCGATCCGGCCTTCGACCTCGAAAGCCGCCATGCCGGTATAGTGCATCGCCGCGATGCCGATGCCGAGCACGGCGCCACCGACGAGATAGTGGTCGATGCCGCCGCGCACGGTCGCAATCMACATGCCGGCGGCCGTCAGCAGAACGGAAACCGCCAGCGAAGCGACCGAGAGCTCCGCGTTGTAGGCGTTGGGTATCCCCGGCGTGAAGGCGATCATGGCGATGAAATGCGTCGCCCAGATGCCGAACCCGGTCGAGGCTGCCGCAATCAGCAGCCACGCATAACGGTTCCGGCTGGTGGATTGCACGACATGGCGGAGCAGATTGACAGCGGCGAAACAGGAAATTCCACAAATGAGCGCCGCGAGCGCGACCAGTCTGAGATCGTGCTCGTTCACGATACAATTATAGACGGTCAGCATCTTCCTTCACCTGATCTTCCCGCATCAATCAAGGCAACGGGATTGATTAGGGCCGGACGCCTGAAGAATCGATTATGCCRCCCGCAACCAATGCGTGCGTCCCAGGTTGTACCTCCGGACGGATAGAGCGGCTCGCTCCGTGCTGCATCCGTCCGAACGCCGTCACCTCACCCGCACCGTCACCACCAGCGCCTCGTGGTCGGCGCTCGGGCTGCCGTCCGGCAGCACCGCCGGCAGCGTCGCCGGCGCGCTTGCCGAAAGGCCGCGGATAAAGAACCAGTCGATGTGGCCGGCAGGTGTGGCGTCGCCTGCCACGCGCCGCTGGGTCGGCTTGTCGAACGCGTTGGCATCGCGCCAGTCGTAGCCGCGTTCAGCCATGATCGCGAAGAGGGGCTCGTGGCGATCGGGGCACATCAGCCGGTCGGGTTCGGCGGCAATGCGGGCCCGCCATGCGGCCGGATCGGCGTGACGCTCTTCATAGGTGGCGGTCAGCGTGTTGAAATCGCCGCCGATCAGCACCGGCGCTTCCGCATCATATCTGTCGATGGCATCGAGCAGATGGCGCGTCTGGTCGGCGCGGCCGGCGGGATTGGTGCGGTTCTCGAGATGCACCGAAACGACGGTGACCCGGCGCTCGCCGACCATCACCTGGCCGCCGAGCGCCATGCGGCCGCCGACGCGCGGCTGGCCGTGCTCCGGCAGGAACCAGGCGCCGGCCGCGTCCAGGCGAACGAGAAACGGCCGCAGCAGCGGGACGGCGCTGGTTATGGCGTTGCCGTGGAAGCCCTCGATGTTCTCGGCGCCGCCATTTGCCGCCTGCTCGGCCTCATTGCCGGTGCCGAGTTCCAGGAACTCGACGCCATAGGCATAGGAATGGCCCAGACGATCGGCAAGCCGGCTCAAAAGATGGCCGTTGCCGGAGCGCGCCATGCCTTTGTCGACTTCGGACAGCAGCACGACGTGCGGCGCCTGGCCGGCGATCGTTGCGGCGACGGCATCGACGTGACGCAGCCGCTCGACGTTCCAGGCCATCACCGTCAGGCTCTCGCCGGCGCTCCCGCGCGACGCCTGGCCGCCGATCTCGATCTCGCCGAGGGCCGGAACGGCGGCGGCGTGGCGCAGATGGGTGGCGCTGTCGCGCGGGCCGTCCCGCATCGCGTTGCGGGCGGTGACGGGCACGTGCGTGAGCTGCGGGACCAGCATGTCTCTTCTCATCCAGTTAGCCAGTTAACGACGTAGGTCTTTTCGCCGCTTCGAGGCGCCCTAGCTTCCTAGAGCGCCGATGTGACGTTTTCATGCCGGCGCGGCCGCTGCCAGGGGAGGAGAGACTGGCTGTCCACAGGGCCTTCGGGCCCACAACAGAACTGTCACATACCTTCTCTATGAGAGCGGGCAAGGACTTGCRCAAAAACCCTTGTCACACTGCCACTCAAGAGGGAAAACCATGACGATCATCAAGCGGGGCTTCACTGCCCTTGCCGCCGGCGCGCTCAGCACCGCGCTCGCGGTTCCTGCTTTCGCGGAGCCGGTCAAATTCGATTTCTGGTTCGGTCTTTCGGGCGATCTCGCCCGCGTCGTCGACACKCTGTGCAAGAACTTCAACGATTCCCAGAAGGACTACGAGGTCGTCTGCACCAGCCAAGGCAATTACGACGCCACGCTGCAGAACACGATCGCCGCCTTCCGCGCCGGCAAGCAGCCCACCGTCGTCCAGGTCTATGACGTGGGCACCGCCACCATGATGTTGTCGGGCGCCTACAAGCCCGCCGACAAGCTGATGGAGGAGAACGGCTACAAGATCGACTACAGCGACTATTTCCCCGGCATCGCCCGCTACTACGCGACGTCGAAGGGCGAGATGCTGTCCTTCCCGTTCAACTCGTCGACGGCGCTGATGTACTGGAACAAGGACGCCTTCGCCAAGATCGGCAAGACCGAGGCGCCGAAGACCTGGGAAGATGTCGGCGCCGACCTGAAGGCACTGAAGGACGCCGGCTATGATTGCCCGATGGYGATCAACATCTCGGCCAACGAGAGCTGGCAGCTGATGGAGCAGTTCTCGGYGCTGCACAACCAGYCGGTCRCCACCAAGAACAACGGCTATGACGGTCTCGACGCGCGTCTGGAAGTCAACAAGACCAAGTTCGTCCAATACGTCACCGACTTGAAGAAGTGGTATGACGCGGGCCTGATCAAGATCAAGTCGAAGGATCTCGGTCAGGACATGGTACAGGCCTTCGCGACCGGCACCTGCCAGGTCATCCTGACCTCTGTCGGCGATCACGGCACGGTCGGCCGCACCCAGAAGGAAGGCATGAACTGGGACGTCGCCGAGCTGCCGGTCTATGCCGGCACCGAGCGCAAGAACTCGCTGGTCGGCGGCGCTTCGCTGTGGGTGCTGTCGGGCAAGTCGGACGCCGAATACAAGGGCGCGGCCGCGTTCCTCAACTTCATCCACGACCCCAAGACCGCTTTGTTCTGGTCGACCAACACCGGCTATATCCCGGTGACGAAGTCGGGCTTCGATTTCATGAAGTCCAACGGCTTCTACGACAAGGCGCCTTATAAGGGCCGTGAAGTGGYGATCGAGAGCCTGACCGCGTCGGAGCCGACCGAGATCACCCGTGGTGTGCGCCTCGGCAACTTCACCCAGATCCGCGCCGAATTCGGCACGCAGATGCAGGCGATCTTCGCCAACAAGGTCAGCGTGCAGGAAGGCCTCGACACGCTGGTCAAGAACGGCGACGCCATCCTAGAGCGCTTCCAGCAGACCTATCCGGGTAAGACCCTGCCCTGATCCCGGATAGCGGAACGGCCGCCCGTCGAACCTCGACGGGCGGCCATTTCATATGGTTTTGATTCCACGCATGTCTTTGTCCCGAAACCGGTTCCCACTTTCGGGAGACATGCTCTAATCTGTCCCGCGAAGGCGGGCTGATGGTTCCACTGCATCGGCGGATCGATGGAAAAACGCGTCACTTTCGGCAGATGGACGATCGGCATCCTGTTCGCGGTGCCGCAACTGTTCCTGATCTTCACCCTCTTCTACTGGCCGGCCGGCCAGGCGGTCTACTGGTCGCTGACGCTGCAGCAGCCCTGGGGCGGCGGCAACATCTGGGTCGGGCTCGACAATTTCCGTTCGATCCTCGCCAACGCCGACTACTGGAACTCCATCACCGCCAGCATGATCTTCGCCGGCATCAGCACGGGCCTGGCGATGGTCATCGCGCTGGTGCTCGCCGCCCTAACCGACCGGCAGCTTGCCGGCTCATGGCTCTACCGCGTCGTTCTGATCTGGCCCTACGGCATCGCCGCGCCGGCTCTGGCGCTGGCGTTTCGCTTCATCCTGGCGCCGGAGGCCGGCTTCATGGCTGTCGTCAACAAATTCTGGCCGGGCCTCTGGGATCCCGGCCTCGACGGCGCCGACGCGATGGCCTCGATCATCATCGCCTTTTCCTGGAAATATGTCGGCTATAATTTCATCTTCTTCCTCGCCGCCTTCCAGGCGATCCCGCGTTCGCTGATCGAGGCGGCTGCGATGGATGGCTCCGGCGTCATCCGGCGCTTCTGGGACATCCAGTTCCCGCTGATCACGCCGACCATTTTTTTCCTGCTGGTCATCAACATCACCGAGAGCTTTCAGGATTCCTTCGGCATCGTCGACATCATGACCGCCGGCGGACCGGCCAACGCCACCAATCTGATGGTCTACAAGATCTATTCCGACGRCTTCAAAGGCCTGGATTACTCAGGGGCCGCCGCGCAGAGCATCATCCTGATGCTGCTCATCGTCGCGCTTACCATCGTCCAGTTCCGCTTCATCGAGCGGCGYGTGCATTATCGTTGAGGCGGGCCATGGTCGAGCGCACCCCGATCCTCAATTTCTTCACGCATCTCATCCTGTTCGCCGGCTTCGTGTTCTGCGTGGCGCCGTTCGTCATTGTGGCGATCGCCGCCTCGCACAATCTGAAGGACGTCAACGACGTGCCGATGTCGCTGCTGYCGGGCAGCGATTTCTGGGTCAACATCAAGACGGCGTGGACGACCGCCGATCTCGGCCCGAAGCTCTTCAACTCCTTCATCATGGCATTCGGCGTTGCCGCCGGCAWAGTGATCATCTCGGCGCTGACGGCCTTCTCGATCGTCTATTTCCGCTATCCTGGCCGCATGCTGATCTTCTGGCTGATCTTCATCACGCTGATGTTGCCGCTCGAAGTGCGCATCGTGCCGACCTATGCGGTGGTCGCCAATGTGCTCGAGCCTTACCAGACGATCATGGACCTGACAGGGCTGTCCTGGCTGATCGAGAAGGTTTCCGGCGTTCAGGTCCAGCTCAGCCTCGGGCTGCTCAATTCCTATAGCGGCCTGATCCTGCCGCTGATCGCGACCGCCACCGGCACCTTCCTCTACCGCCAGTTCTTCCTGACCGTGCCGGACGAATTGACCGAGGCCGCGCGCATGGACGGCGCCGGCGCGTTGCGCTTCTTCGTCGATATCCTGTTGCCGCTGTCGCGCAACAACATGGCGGCACTGGGCACCATCATGTTCCTGTGGGCCTGGAACCAGTATCTGTGGCCGCTGCTTATCACCACCGATCAGTCGCATGCGATGGCGGTGACCGAGCTGAAGCAGCTCATCCCCAATGTCGGCGGCGCGCCGGAATGGCATATCGCCATGGCCGGCACGCTTATCATCATGCTGCCGCCGCTCTTCGTGGTGGTCTTGATGCAGCGCTGGTTCGTGCGCGGCCTGATCGCCACCGAAAAATAAGGGAGACGGAAAATGGCCTCCATCACTATTCGCGGCGTCAAGAAGAACTACGTCAAGACGCAGGTCGTGCACGKCGTCGACCTCGACTTCGCCTCGGGCGAATTCGTCGTCATCCTGGGGCCGTCGGGCTGCGGCAAGTCCACGCTGCTCAGGATGATCGCCGGGCTGGAAGAGATTTCCGACGGCACGATCGCGATCGACAACACGGTCGTCAACAAGCTCGAACCGCGCGAGCGCGGCTGCGCCATGGTGTTCCAGAACTATGCGCTTTACCCGCATATGAGCGTGGCGCAGAACATCGGCTATTCGCTGAAGGTGGCAGGCGTTCCGTCGGCCGAACGCGCCCAGCGCATCCAGGCGGTGGCGCGCGTCCTGGAGCTGGAGCACCTGCTCGACCGCAAGCCGATGGCGCTCTCCGGCGGCCAGCGCCAGCGCGTCGCCATGGGCCGCGCCATGATCCGCGAGCCGAAAGTGTTCCTTTTCGACGAACCGCTCTCCAACCTCGACGCCAAGCTGCGCGTGCAGATGCGCTCCGAGATCCGCAAGCTGCACCGGCGTCTCAGCGCCACCTCGGTCTTCGTCACGCATGACCAGGTCGAGGCGATGACGCTGGCCGACCGGCTGGTGGTGATGAATGGCGGCCGCRTCGAGCAGGTCGGCACGCCGGCGGAAGTCTACAGCCGGCCGGCAAGCCGCTTCGTCGCCACCTTCGTCGGCGCGCCGGCGATGAACATGCTGGAAGGCACCGTCACGCTCGATGGGCTGTCGCTRCTCGGCGACAGCCGCAAGCTCAACGTGTCGCGCACGGGCCTGCCCGTCGGCGCGAAAGTCGCGGTCGGYATCCGGCCGGAGGCGGTGCGCATGGTGGCGCCGGGCACGCCCGGAGCGCTGGCGGCGAGCGTCGACCTCATCGAGGAATTGGGCGCCGGCCGGGTCATCTATGTCGATCTCGACGGCGCGCCGTTCTCTATCGTGACGTCGGAGACCGTCCATCCCGAACCGGGCAGCACGGTCGGCCTGCAGTTCGCAGAGGCGGACCTGCATTTCTTCTCCTCGGAGACAGGCGGCAGGCTCGACGTGTTCAAGGCCTCGCTGCCGGAGCCGGCGCTGTAGGCGATCCTTCCCGCGATTTCGAAAGAACTGATTGAGGGTTCACGCATGAAAATAATCCAGGTCACCGACGTCCATCTCGGTCGTCGGCGCGAGATGCGCTATGGCGCAAATCTGAATGAGCGTCTCGATCGATGCATCGATCATATCAATCAACGTCACGGCGATGCGACGCTCTGCATCTTCACGGGCGACCTGACCGATGACGGAGAGGCCGAGAGCTATGCCGACCTGAAGGCGGCGCTGAGCCGACTCACAGTGCCCTACCGGCTGCTGCCCGGAAACCACGACCGGCGCGCCAACCTCATCGCCGCCTTCCCGGAAAACGGAACCGACAGCAACGGCTTCGCGCAGTCGGTTTTCGATACGCCGGAAGGGCGGCTTGTTTTCCTCGACAGCCTGGCGGAAGGYCGCGTGACGGGCGAGTTGTGCGACAGCCGGCTTGGCTGGCTCGACGCACGGCTTGGCGAGGCGGYGGGCAAGGCGGCTTATATTTTCCTGCATCATCCGCCGGTTGAGCTCGGGCTGACGCTGCTCGACCCGCTCGGCCTCGAACAGCCGCAGCGGCTCATCGATGTGCTGACCCGCCATGGCAATGTCCGCTACATCTTCTTCGGTCATGTCCACCGCGACATCGCCGGCACCGTCGCCGGCATTCCGTTCTCGGTGCAGCGCGGCCTGCATGCCCGCTTCATGCTCGACCTCGTCGGCGACGAAATGGTCGAACAGGCGCCGCCCGCCTATTCGATCATCCTGATCGACGGCGCCCGCGTCGTCATCCACAGCCACGATTTCCTGGAGCAATGGCCGCTCTGGTCACCGGCGACGGGGCAGCGGGTGCGGTAGATCACCCGAGCAGCAGTGTCGGCGTTCCCTGTCCCTCGACCAGCTTTACCGCTTTCCTGTCGAAGGACACGAAGGTTTCGCCACCGAGCCACTGACCGTCGAACGCGATCACGCCATCGGCGAAATCGCCACCGGCGTCGAGCACGGCCAGGCCCGCCTCGATCGTCGGTCGGTTGGCTACGACGTTGCGCATGTCGAGGATGCGGCGGATCGAGGCGGATATATCGGGCCGTGCGACCCGGTAACTTCTGTCCAGCACCCAGACAAACTCGCAGAGCGCTTGAACGCTGATCGCGACCAGTTCGGCTTCTTCCAGGGTCGCGGCTGCTGTCCRCTGCTGCGCTTCGTCGTCGCCGATGACAAGGCGCAACAGCACGTTGGTGTCGAGGCTGACCTTCACTTGCGCTCGAGTCCACGCATCCCGCTCGAAGCGCYGGCGTCGGCGATCGCATCGTTGATCTCCTCGATCGACAGCCGTGCGCCGTTCGTCTTGCCCTTGAGCATCCCGCTCAGCTCCTGCCAGGAGCCCTTGCCCTGATCGGCTTTCAGTTCCGCCCGTCCACCGGGCAGAAGATCGAGCCGGATCTTGTCGCCGGGCTGGATGCCGAGGTGCTTGAGCACGTCCTTCCGGAAGGTGACCTGGCCCCTCGCGGTAACCGTCAATGTCGTCATGATGTGCCTCCGAGTTTCCAAAAATAATGCAAAATTGCATTATTTTCAAGTTAGAGGCTAAACGAACACATGCGCCTTGCCGGTGACGGTGAGGYGCACGATCTCGCCGACAGCCGGGGCGTCCATGCCTGTCCTGCGCAGGATGAGCGGCGCGTTGCCGATGGCCRCCGCATCGGGCGGATCCGGGCTGTTGAGCAGCCGCACCGCGACGGTGCAGACCGAGCCGGCGAACTCGCAGTCCGTCACTTCGCCGAACAGCATGTCCGGCGTGCCCGACATGYCTTCGCGCGAGGTGAGCTTGAGCAGGATTTGCTCGGGCCTGAGCATGATGCGCGCGACATCGCGCCGTTCGTTCGTGTCGACCGCGATGCGGCCGAGCCGTGACACGGCGAAGCCGTCGGCGATCCTGGCGGGCACGATGATGGCGTCGCCGAGGAACTCGGCGACCATCCTGTCCCGCGGCTTAAAATAGAGCTCGCGCGGCGTGCCGACCTGCGAGAACAGGCCGTCGCGCATCACCGCCACCTGGCTGGCGAAGGACAGCGCCTCGGCCTGGTCGTGCGTGACCAGGATGGTGGTGATGCCCGCCTCCTCCAGAAGCTCGGCCACCGCCTTGCGCATCGAGGCGCGAAGCCCGGTGTCGAGGGCCGAGAACGGCTCGTCGAGCAGCATCAGCCTCGGCTTCATCGCCATGGCGCGGGCAAGCGCGACGCGCTGCTGCTGGCCGCCGGAAAGCTCATGCGGCCGACGTTTCAGGACCGCCTTGTCCAATCCGACGATGTAGGCGAGCTCGACGATATGTTCGGCCCGGTTGCCGGCATTCCGCGCGATGCCGAAACCGATATTGTCGGCGATGCTGAGATGCGGGAAGAGGGCGCCATCCTGGGCGACCACGCCGATGCCGCGGCGATGCGCCGGCACGGCGGCGCCGCCATTGGCCAGCACCTTGCCGTCGAGCGCGATGCGGCCGCGGTCCGGCGCCTCGAAGCCGGCGATCAGCCTGAGCAAGGTGGTCTTGCCGCAGCCGGACGGGCCGACGATGGCTGTGCGGCTGCCGCTTTCGACTTTCAGGTCGACGCCGGCGAGCGCCGTCACCGGGCCGTAGCTTTTCGCGACGCCGCTGAGTTCGAGGAAGCTCATCGTCCGGCCATCCGCTTCGACTGGATGTAGAGCCACCAGGTCATCGGCAGCGACATCGCCACCATGATCAGCGCGTAAGGGGCAGCGGAGGCGTAGTCGATCTCGCCGCTATAGGACCAGAAAGCCATCGCCAGCGTGCGGGTGCCGTTGGGCGCCAGCATCTGGGTGGCGGTGAGCTCGTTGGTGATGCCGAGCGCCACCATGGCCATGCCGGCCGCGGCGCCCGGCGCCGACAGACGGACGGTGGTCGACCACAACGCCTTGACCGGCGGCCGGCCGAGGCTGGAGGCGGCGCGCTCCAGTTCCACCGGCGCCTGCGCGATCGAGGCGCGCAGGCTTATCAGCGCGCGCGGCAGGAACATCAGCGCGTAACCGAACAGGATGGTGAACAGTGTCTGGTAGAGCGGCAGCGCGACGCGCACGGTGATGGTCACCAGCGCCAGCGCGATGACCACGCCCGGCAAGGCGCCGACGATGTAATTGCAGCTCTCGAGCAGGCGTTGCAGCCGCCCCGGGGCGCGGATCGAGATCCAGGCCATCGGCATGGCGGCAATCGTTGCAAGCACCGCGCCGGCGATGGCAAGGAACAGCGTCTGGCCGAGCGCCAGGCCGATCTCGTCCCACCGCCAGACGTCGGTGCCGCCAGCGAGCAGCCAGCGGCCTATGGTGACGAAGGGCACACCGAGCGACAGCAGCGCGACGCCGGCGGGCAAAAGCAGGCATGGCAAGGTGGCGCGGCCGAGGCGAGCGCGTYGTTGCTTGCGCGCGGCGCCGGAACCGACGCGGGCATAGCGCTCCTCGCCGCGTATCATCACTTCGAGGACGAGCAGGAAAAGGCAGCAGACCACCAGCACGGCGGCCAGCATGTTGGCGGCCGGACCGTTGAAGGTCGACTGGAATTGGTCGACGATCGCGGTGGTGAACGTGTCGAAACGGATGAAGACATAGAGACCGTACTCGGCCAAGAGATGCAGGCCGACCAGCAACGAGCCGCCGCAGATGGCGAGCCTCAGTTGCGGCAGCACGACGCGCGCGAAAACCCGCCACGGGCCAAGACCGAGTGCCGCCGCGGCATCCTCCAGCGCCGGGTCGAGGCGGCGCAACGCGGCGGCGATCGGCAGATAGAGGAACGGGAAATAGGCGATGACGGAGACCAGCACGCCGGCCCAGAGCCCGTGCAGGCCCGGAACGAAGCTGATCCAGGCATAGGAGTGCACGAAAGCGGGGATGGCGAGYGGCGCGACCGACAGCCACGACCAAAGCCGATTGCCCGGCAGGTCGCTGCGCTCGGTCAGCCAGGCCAGYGCCACCGACAGCGCGATGGCGATCGGCACGGTGACGATGACGAGGAGTCCGGTGTTGACCAGCAGTTCGCCGACGCGCGGACGGAAGATCAGCGCCACCACCGTATCCAAGCCGGTCTGGATCGCGATCCAGACGATGAAGGCGAGTGGCAACAGCGCGATGAGCGAGATCAGAGCCGCGGCGAGCGTGATCCATGACATGGACCGGCGCTTCTTCATCGCGCCCACCGGCAACCTTGCCGGGGTCATGTCGATCGCCGACTGCATCAGGCGCGCTGCCATGTCGCCGGCGCCGCATGGCGGAAGCGATCTGATACGCCGCGCAAGCGGCTCGAGGCGCAGCCGATCGTCATTCGACGAAGCGATCTCCAAACAAAAACGCTCCCGCGGAAGGCGAATTGCCGCGGGAGCACGGTCGTTCGCCCTTTTAGGACGAACGCGAACTAAAGCAAGCCGGCTTGCGTCATCAGGTCGATGACCTTCTTGGAATTCAGCGTCGCCGGATCGACTTTCGGCGCCTGCAGATCGGCCAGCGGCACCAGCTTCGGGTTGGACTGGGCATCCTTGCCGACCGCATATTCATACGAGGTCCCGGTCTTCAGCACGTCCTGGCCGCCCTTGCCGGTCACCCACTTCAGGAAGGCCTGGGCTTCCTTGGGATGCTTGCTCGATGCCAGCACGCCGCCGCCCGAAACCGAAACGAACGCGCCCGGATCCTGGTTCTTGAAATAGTGCAGGCCGACATTCTTGCTGTTCTCGCCGGTCTTGGCCTGATCGCCGAACCAATAATAGTGGTAGATCACGCCGCCATCGATCTCGCCGGCATTGACCGCCTTCATCACCGTCGAGTTGCCCTTGTAGGCTGTGAAGTTCTCCTTCATCGCCTTCAGYCAGCCGGCGGTGGCAGCCTCGCCCTTGATCTGCAGCAGCGCGCTGACGATGGCCTGGAAATCGGCGCCCGACGGCGATGCGGCCCAGCGGCCTTTCCAGCTCGGATCGGCGAGATCGAGCAGCGACTTCGGCAACTGGTCTTCCTTGAGCTTGTCCTTGTTATAGGCGAAGACGGTGCTGCGGGCGGYGACGCCGACCCACTTCCCGCTCGAGGGCTGGTATTCCTGCGGAACCTGGGCGAGGGTCTCGGCGTCGACCGGCGCGAACAGGCCCGCAGCCTCGACCAGCGCCATGGCCGGAGAATTCTCCGTCAAGAAGACGTCGGCCGGCGAGGCCGCGCCCTCGGCGACGATCTGGTTGGAGAAATCGCTGTCGCCGCCGTTGCGCAGCGTGACCTTGATGCCGGTTTCCTTGGTGAAGCCTTTCGCCCATTCCTTGGCCAGGCTCTCATGCTGGGCATTGTAGACGACGATGCCTTGATCCTCGGCCATGGCCGGGCCGGCGATCAGGCCGAGCGCCAGCACGGCGCCGGCAAGCGTGGAAAGGGCAATTTTCATGGGCATCGTCCTTAAAACTGGAGACAGGGGTTCGAACATGGCTGCTCCTATCAATACCTGATTGTTGTAGTCAACATTGTGACCCTGCTTCAATCGGTCGCCGCGCCGCAAACTTTCGTGATTTTGCGGCAGTTTGGCTTGGACATTATTTCGCCGGCCACGTAACAAACCAGGGCCGAAGCACGAAAATCGGGGGAGTGGACTCTGTGACCGGCAAGGACGAGGCCGAGCTCTCCGGGCTGTTCAGGGCTGCGATCGCGGGCGATGAAAGGGCGTATGCCGACTTTCTGCACCGGATTGCCGCTCTCGTTCGCGRCTTTGTCCGGCGCAAGATCGTACAKGGCGGGGTCGACCCCGAGGATGTCGTGCAGGAAACCTTGCTGGCAATTCACGTCAAACGGCATACTTGGYGCGAGGATGCGCCGGTCTTGCCGTGGGTCTACGCAATTGCCCGCTTCAAGCTGATCGACGCTTTCCGCCGGCGCGGACGGCGTATCGAGGTCGAGATCGATGAGATCGCCGAAACCTTCGCGGAACCGGAGGCGGAAACGGTGAGCGAGCGCGACATCAACCGGGCGCTCGACGGGCTGCCGCCGGCGCAGCGCTCGGTGGTGTCGTCGATCTCGGTCGACGGCCATTCGATCGGCGAGACGGCGAGCAAGCTCGGGATCAGCGAGACGGYGGTGCGCGTCTCGCTGCATCGCGGTCTCGCCGCGATCGCCAAACGGTTTGGACGACAGTRACATGAGGACAGAGGATCTCATCAAGGCGCTCGACGCCGATGCCCGGGACAAGGCGATGCCGCTCGGCAAGGCCTGGTGGCTGGCGGTCGGCGTGGCCGTAGCGATCGCCGCGGTGGTCTTCTTTGCGACCATCGGGCCGCGCCCCGACATCATGCCCGCCATGCATACGATGCGCTTCATGTCGAAATTCGTGTTTACGCTGGTGCTCGCGGCCAGCGCTTTCGCGCTGATTCGCGCGCTGTCGGTGCCGGGCGCTTCGACCGGGCGGAGGATGGCCTGGATGCTCGCCGCGCCGCTTCTGGTCGTGCTGGCTGTGGTTCTGGAGCTCTTCGTCGTGCCCGAGGCCGATTGGGGCAAGCGGCTTATCGGCTCCAACATGATGATCTGCATGAGCTTCATCCCGCTGATCGGCATCGGTCCGCTGGCGGTTTTCCTCGGCATGCTGCGCTACGGCGCGCCGACGCGGCCGGTGCTGGCGGGCGCGGTGGCCGGYCTGCTCGCGGGCGGGCTCGCGGCAACCTTCTATGCCGCGCATTGCTTCGACGATTCGCCGCTCTTCGTCRCCACCTGGTATACGGTCGCCATCGCTTTCCTCACGCTGCTCGGCGCCATTGGCGGCCGGCTCTTCGTGCGCTGGTAGCCGCCGCACCCTGATCCTTTGATGCTGTTTGGAAACAGTACCTTAATCATGCCGGCAATTGTTTGYCGGTTAGCGGAGCGATGGCCGCCGTCCACGCAACCATTCCTTAAAACCGATCCGCCAGGGTTATGGCAACGTGCAGTTGCGTGTTGGGTGGGATCGCATCGTGGCGTGGTTGAACTGGAAAGGTCCGCGGGCCGGCAAGCGTGCCGTGTTCGCGTTCATGGCAGGGGGACTGGTTGCCCTGGCCGCATCGGTCTTGCTGYCGGCGCTGGGGCTCGGTGAAGAGGCGCTGAAAGTCTGCCTGCAGATATCCGTCGCCATCACGGCCGTGACGCTGTTTTTCTCGGGATTGTTCATTCGCAGGATCATCGACGACGGTCGGCAGATCGCCGAAAGCGAACAGCGCTTTCGTCGCGCCATGGAGGATTCGGCGATCGGCGTCGCCATTGTCGGCCTCGACGGGCGCATCGTTCAGGCCAATCCTGCCTTCGCCGATATGCTCGGCTACACACGCCCGGAGATCGAGGCGCTGACTTTCCTCCAGATCACGCATCCCGACGATCTGCAGATCGGCCGCGAGACGATGATGAGCCTGAAGGAAGGCAAGATCCACTCGTTCCACTTCGAGAAGCGGTATCTGCGCAAGGACGGCACTCCGGTCTGGGCGCAGCTTGCCGGCTCGGTCATTCGAGAAGAGGAGACAGGCCGTCCGCTCTATCTCGTGTCGCAGATCGAGGACATAGACGCCCGTAAGCAGGCCGAGGCGCGCATCGCCGAGGCGGAGACGCGCTGGAATTTCGCGCTGACCAGCGCCGGGCAAGGTATGTGGAGCCTCGACATGCGCAAGGGCGRCACGACCTATTCCGAAACCTGGGTCAAGATGCTGGGCTATGCCGATGGTGAACTCGACGGCGACCCCGACCGCTGGCTGACGATGATCCATCCGGACGACCGCGAAATCGTCGCCGAAGCGGATCGCGCGCATCTTGACGGCGAGACGCCCTTCTTCGAGGCCGAGTTCCGGAYGCGGCACAAGGACGGCCATTGGGTCTGGATCCTTGACCGCGGCAAGGCGATCGAGCGCGACGCGCAGGGCCGGCTCGTCCGGGCCATCGGCAGCCTGACCGACATCACGGAGCGCAAGYAGGCCGAAGAACGGCTCAAGGTTTCCGCGGCCATGCTGGCCGACGAGAAGGAGAGACTCCGTGTGACGCTGCAGTCGATAGGCGACGCGGTGATCTGCACCGATGCCGCCAACCGCATCACCTTCATGAACCCGATCGCCGAAAAGCTTACCGGCGTCGATGTCGGCGAGGCCATGGGCAAGGTGCTCGGCCATGTCTATTGGGCGGTCGATGAGGAGAGCGGGCACAGGATCGGGCTTTCGCGCCCTCCGGCGGGCGAGCGGCCGCATTGCGACCAGAACACGCGAGCGGTCCTGGTGCGGCGCGACGACACGCGCTGCAGCATCCGCCAGGTGGTGTCGCCGATCATGAACGACCGCGAGGAGTTCTGCGGCCTGGTCATCGTCTTCCAGGATTTCACCGACGCACGCGCGCTGCAGCGCCAACTGGCCTATGCCGCCGCACATGACGCGCTGACCGGGCTCGCCAACCGTTCGAGCTTCATCCGCACCATGGAGGAGTTTGTCGACCAGTGCCGCCTCAATGGCGGCGAGCACCAGTTCATGTTCGTCGACCTCGACCACTTCAAGGCGGTCAACGACACCGGCGGCCATGCCGCCGGCGATGCGCTGCTCAAGCGCGTGGCCGACACCCTTCGCAATGTGCTTGGTCCGGAAGACATCGTCGCGCGGCTCGGYGGCGACGAGTTCGCCGTCCTTCTCAAATCGGGCGCCGGGGAGCGCGGGCCGGTCGCGGCGCGCTCGATCATCGATGCGATCCGTAATCTCAATTTCAGCTGGGACGGGCGCCCGCATTCGATCGGCGCCAGCATCGGGCTCGCGCCGATCCGCGCCGGCTGCGGCGAGGTCGACGAGATCATCGCCCGGGCCGACGCCGCCTGCTACGCCGCCAAGGCGGCCGGCCGCGGCTGCGTTTCCGCCGCTCCGGACGAAGCTTCGCCTGACGAGGTTTCGAAAGACGGCGTCACGTCGTTGCCGCTCGCAGCGGCGTCCTGAATCGTTGCGAAGACGCTCAATCGGAAAAGATCAGCGCGTCGGCACCGGATGATCGCCGCGATAGTCGTAGAAGCCACGGCTGGTCTTGCGGCCGAGCCAACCGGCCTCGACATATTTCACCAGCAGCGGGCAGGGGCGGTATTTCGAATCCGACAGRCCCTCATGCAGAACCTGCATGATCGACAGGCAGGTGTCGAGGCCGATGAAATCGGCAAGCTGCAGCGGCCCCATCGGATGGTTGRCTCCCAACCGCATGGCGGTGTCGATGGCATCGACCGTGCCGACACCTTCGTAGAGCGTGTAGATCGCCTCGTTGATCATCGGCAAAAGGATGCGGTTGACGATGAAGGCCGGGAAATCCTCCGAGACGGTGATCGTCTTGTCGAGGTGGTTCACATAGGTCTTGGCCGCCTCGAAGGTCTGATCCTCCGTGGCGATGCCGCGCACCAGCTCGACCAGCTTCATCACCGGCACCGGGTTCATGAAGTGGATGCCGATGAAGCGCTCGGGGCGGTCGGTCTGGGCGGCAAGCCGGGTGATYGAGATCGACGAGGTGTTGGTGGCGAGAATCGCTTCCGGATTGAGCTGCGGGCAGAGCTGCGCGTAGATCTTGCGCTTGACCGTCTCGTCTTCGGTCGCCGCTTCGATCACGAGGTCGGCGGCGGCGAGATCGGCCATGGCCGGGGCGGCGGAGATGCGCGCCATCGCTTCGTTGCGCGCCTTTTCCTCGAGCTTGCCGGAGCCGACCTGGCGGGCCATGTTKCCGCTGATGGTGGCGATACCCTTCTCGATCCGGTCGGCCGATATGTCGTGGATCAGGACCTTGTAGCCGCCCAGCGCCGAGACATGGGCGATACCGCCACCCATCTGGCCCGCGCCGACAATGCCGATCGTCTCGATCTTGCTCATGACCCCAATCCCGTCCGGAGCAATCCCGCTTCGTTGAAGCCGAACGCTCCTGCTTGTTTRTTCCTAGCAATTCCGATGCAAACCGCCGGAATGGCTCAGACCTTGGCGGCCTGCTTTTTGTGCAGTGCAAACTAAAAGGGCGGGGCGACTTCGTCTACCCCACCCTTCGGATTTTAATATGCCAGAACTGGCGGCGTCAAAGCGCCTTTTGCAGCTCCGGCAGGATGACGAAGAGATCGCCGACCAGGCCGTAGTCGGCAACCTGGAAGATCGGCGCTTCCTCGTCCTTGTTGATGGCGACGATAACCTTCGAGTCCTTCATGCCTGCGAGGTGCTGGATGGCGCCGGAGATGCCGACGGCGATGTAGAGATCGGGCGCGACCACCTTGCCGGTCTGGCCGACCTGCCAGTCATTCGGCGCGTAACCCGCGTCGACCGCGGCGCGCGAAGCGCCGACCGCGGCGCCGAGCTTGTCGGCGACCGGCAGGATCACCTCCTGGAACTTCTCCGAGGAGCCGAGCGCGCGGCCGCCGGAGATGATGATCTTGGCCGAGGTCAGCTCCGGACGGTCGTTCTCGGAGAGCTTGTTCTCGACGAAAGACGACAGGCCGGGGTTGGCGGCGGCGCCGACCGTCTCGACCGAGGCCGAACCGCCTTCGGGTGCTGCTGAGAAGGAAGCGGTGCGCACCGTGATGACCTTCTTGGCGTCGGTCGACTGCACGGTCTGGATGGCGTTTCCGGCATAGATCGGCCGCTTGAAGGTATCCGGCGAGACCACTTCGATGATTTCCGACACCTGCGCGACGTCGAGCAGGGCGGCGACGCGCGGGGCGATGTTCTTGCCGGCGGATGTAGCGGGCGCGATGATCGTGTCGTAGCCGCCTGCAAGCGAGACCACGAGAGCCGCCGTCGGCTCGGCGAGACGCTCGGCGAGCTCGTCGGCCTCGGCGAGCAGCACCTTACGGACACCTTTCAGCCTGGCGGCGGCGTCAGCCGCGCCCTTGGCGCCCTTGCCGGCCACCAGCACGTCGACTTCCGCGCCGATCTGGAGAGCGGCCGACAGCGCCTTGGCGGTCTGGTCGGAAAGGCTTGAATTGTCGTGTTCGGCGATGAGGAGAATTGCCATTTTCTTTGTCCTTTCCCGATCGCTTCAGAGCACGCCGGCTTCGTTCTTGAGCTTCTCGACGAGCTCGGCCACCGACTTCACCTTGACGCCCGCCTTGCGGCCGCCCGGCTCCTCGGTCTTGATCACCTTGAGGCGCGGCTTGACGTCGGCGCCGTAGTCGGCCGGGCTCTTCTCGTCGAGCGGCTTCTTCTTGGCCTTCATGATGTTGGGCAGCGAGGCATAGCGCGGCTGGTTGAGGCGAAGGTCGGCGGTGACGATCACCGGCATCTTCAATTCGACCGTCTGCAGGCCGCCGTCGACCTCGCGCGTCACCTTGGCCTTGTCGCCGGCGAGCTCAACCTTGGAGGCGAAGGTGCCCTGGGCCCAGCCGAGGAGTGCGGCCAGCATCTGGCCGGTCTGGTTCGAATCGTCGTCGATCGCCTGCTTGCCGAGGATGACGAGGCCCGGCTTCTCCGCTTCGACCACGCCCTTCAGCACCTTGGCGACGCCGAGCGGCTCGGTCTGTTCGTCGGTCTTGACCAGGATGGCGCGGTCGGCGCCCATGGCGAGCGCGGTGCGGAGCGTCTCCTGCGCCTGCTGCGGGCCGATCGACACCACGATGATCTCTTCCGCCTTGCCGGCTTCCTTGATGCGGATCGCTTCCTCGACCGCGATCTCGTCGAACGGGTTCATCGCCATCTTGACGTTGGCAAGCTCGACGCCCAGTCCATCGGCTTTCACCCGGACCTTGACGTTGGCGTCCACAACCCGCTTCACGGGCACAAGGATCTTCATTTTCCTGTCACCTCTCCTGAGATAGTCGGGGCGCTATAGCAGCGTGCGCCCTGTCAGAGTTGTCGAAAGCCGACATTACGGGCGGAATATCCGCCCAGCGGTGCCGTTTCCGTAGTGGCGGCAAACCGGCGCGTCAATATCCCACGACACACCCAAATCGGTTCAGTCCCGRGGCGTCGCTGCTCCACRGCCCCATTGCGAGGCCGGCTGCGCCGGATCGCCGCCCGCCGGCTCGACGGGGAGGGGCGGCTGCTGGATGTTGGGCGTCGGGTCCGGCTCGCCGTCGGCGCCGGCCAGCAGCGGCACGCCGCGGCTGCGCAGCACCAGCACCAGGATCGATCCGGCGATGATGCCGCCGATATGGCAGGCCCAGGAGATCTGGTCCTCGCCGCCCGCGGCGAACATCACGATCTGGAACAGGATCCACAGGATCAGCGGAATGAAAGCCGGGATGCGCAACGGAATGCGGGCAAAGGCCAGCACCCAGACTTTCACCCGGGGATAGAGGATCAGATAGGCGGCGACGACGCCGGCAATGGCGCCAGAGGCGCCGATCAGCGGCACCTGTGAATCCCAGCCCACCAATCCCTGGACGAACGCGCCCGCCGCCGCGCAGGCGAGGTAGAAGATCAGATAGCGTATGTGGCCGAGCGCATCCTCGACATTGTCGCCGAACACCCAGAGGAACAGCATGTTGCCGCCGAGATGGAAGATGTCGGCATGCAGGAAGGAATAGGTGAGGTAGCTGAGGCTTTCGGGAATGACGACGAATTCAGGCGATAGCTCGACCTTGTCGTGGACCACTGAGGGGATGAAGCCCRGGCCGAGGACCGCGGCATTGGYGAAGTTCTCGCCGCCAAGCGTGGTCGCCAGATAGACCAGCACATTCGCCACGATCAGGCCGATGGTGACATATTGCAGCCGGATGTGGCGCAGCCTGTTGGTGTCGTAGAGCGGGATGAACATCGGACCCTCCCGCCTCCGGATTCAGCGGTTCTTGCCGGGAACCCATAGCACGTCGGCCTTTCCATTGTCATTGACCGCACGGGCGGCGACGAACAGGAAATCCGAGACGCGGTTGATGTATTTGAGCGCCTCGCGGTTGACGTGCTCGGCCGGATCCTGCGCCAGCGCCACCATGAGGCGCTCCGCGCGGCGCGCTACGGTGCGGGCCAGATGGAGCGCGGCGGCCGCGGGCGTGCCGCCATTCAGGACGAACGATTTCAGCGGCTGCAGCTCCTTATTGAGCGCATCGATGTCCTGCTCGACGCGATCGGTCTGGGCGGCGACGATGCGCAGCGGCTCGTATTCGAGGGGCTTGCYATCGTCCGGCACGGCGAGGTCGCCTCCGAGATCGAAAAGGTCGTTCTGGATGCGCGACARCATGGCGTCGATCGCGGGATGTTCGGCGGCGGTGTGGATGCGGGCCAGGCCGATGCAGGCGTTGGTCTCGTCGACGGTGCCGTAGGCGTCGACGCGCAGGTCCGATTTCAGCCGCCGCTCCCCGCTGCCGAGCCCTGTCGTGCCGTCGTCGCCGGTGCGGGTSTAGATCTTGTTGAGCTTGACCATGCCGTCCCCCTTTAAGCGATTTGACGCAATTCCGGACGGAAAACCGTGTCACACTTTTCCTGGAATTGCTGAGACCCCGCTATTTGCGCGTGAAATAGACCACCAGCAACAACAACGCTAAGGCGAGGGCCTGCAGCATGATGCGCGCCTGCATCAGCTTGTTCGAGGTGATGCCCGAGCCACCGCGCATCATGTTGATCAGGCCGCGGACCAGCACGATCACCACGGCGGCCATCGCGACGATGGCGAGGATCTTCAAGGCGATAAGCATCTGGCTGGCTCCGGTTCAGGTTCGGTCAGGYGCGCCTGGCGAGCACGCGGTAGAGCAGGGACGCCGGCAGGATGCGCTTCAGYGCCACGCCGATCCTGGCCGGCAGCGTTACCACATAATGCGGACGCGGGCGCTGTGACAGAAGCGCGTGGCGCAGCGCCTTGTGCACGATCTCCGGCCCGGGCTTCAGCTTCGACACGCTGCCGCCGGCCTGAAGCCGGGCGAGCTGCGCCTGATAGTCGGCGCGGTGGACGGAATTCTCGACATCGATATTTTTCAGGAACCAGGTGAGGCCGTTGCTGGCGATCTTCGATGTCACCGGTCCCGGCTCGATCAGYGAGAGGTGGATGCCGCTGCCTTCGAGCTCTTGGCGCATGCACAGCATCAGGCCTTCGATGGCGTGCTTGGAGGCCGAATAGGCGCCCCTGAAGCGGACCGGCGCCAGCCCGAGGATCGAGGAGCAATGGACGAGGCGGCCGTGGCCCTGGCGGCGCATGACCGGCACGATGCGCCGGGTCAGATCATGCCAGCCGAAGAAATTGGCCTCGAACTGCTCGCGAAGCGCCGCGACGGCCAAGTCCTCGACGGCGCCGGGCTGGGCGTAGGCGCCGTTGTTGAAGAGCGCGTCAAGCGTGCCGCCGGTGCGCTCCAGCACCGCATCGACAAGCGCCGCGATCGATTGGGGTTCCCGATAGTCGAGATAGAAGGCTTCCAGTCCGTCGGCCTCGAGCGCGGCGATATCGTCCGGCTTGCGCGCCGTGGCGAAGACCCGCCAGCCTTCCGCTTTCAACGCCCGCGCGCAATAGGCGCCGATGCCGGAGGAAGCCCCGGTGACGATGACGGTGCGCAACTCTTCGGCGGCGGGGCGCGTTATGGGACCTGGGGTTGCCATTTGCCGCAATCACTTCCCATATTCGCGGCGTTGACACAATCGAGCGGAGCGCGGGCCCTTGCTGCGGAATATCGTCGCCGTCAAGCGCGTGCTCTACGATGCGATCGGCCATTTCAACACCGATGACGGCTGGGCGATGGCCAGCCATCTGGCGATCACCTCGCTGATGGCGCTGTTTCCGTTCCTGATCTTCGCCACCACGCTTRCCAGCTTCCTCGGGGCGCGCGCCTTCGCCGACACGGYCGTGCACCTGGTCTTCGACACATGGCCGGAGCAGATCGCCAAGCCGATCGCCCACGAGGTGCAGAACGTGCTCACCGTGCGGCGCACCGACCTTCTGACCTATGGCGTGCTGCTCGCGGCCTATTTCGCGTCCAACGGCATCGAGGCGCTGCGCACCTCRCTCAACCGCGCCTACCGGGTCACCGAGACGCGCGGCATCATCCACCGCAGGGTGCAGAGCATCATCTTCGTGCTGATCGCCACTGCCTGCTTTCTCGCCATCAGCGTGCTTCTGGTGTTCGCGCCGCTGCTCGCGCGGCTGGCGGAAGCGCATCTGGAGTGGATCAAGCCCTATATGGGCACGATCACCATCTGGCGTTACGTGATCGCCTCGACGGTGATCGTCATCGGGCTGTTCTCGGTGCATATCTGGCTGCCGGCCGGCAAGCGCCGCTTCGTCTCGATCATACCCGGCATCGTCTTCACGCTCATCGCCTGGCTGGTCGGATCGACGATCTTCGCCACCTATCTCGACCATTTCTCGTCCTATGTGACGACCTATGCCGGACTCGCCTCGATCATGATCGCGGTCGTCTTCCTCTACATCATCTCGGCGATCTTCATCCTGGGCGGTGAGCTCAACGCCTCGATCAGTCGGTATCTTGAGGCGCGGGCGCGCGTTGGCTGAGTTGGGCGGAAAGAGGAATTGAAGAACTGAAGAATTGATGAATTGAAGAAATCAAGAAGGAAAATCAGCACCAGTTATTGTCACCTCAGTTCCTCAGTTCCTCAGTTCCTCAGTTCCTCAGTTCTCAGTTCTTCAATTCTTCAATTCTTCAATTCTTCAATTCCTCTTCCTGTCCTGCCCCGCCGTCGCCAGGGCGACGCCAAGCGTGGCGATCGCCATGCCGGYGATCTGCAGCAGGTTGAGCTGCTCGTCGAAAAGCATCCAGGCGATGACCGCGGTCACGGCCGGCACGAGGTAGAACAGCGAGGCGACCTTCGACATCTCGCCGTCCCTGATCATCACCATCAACAGGAATATGGCGCCGACCGACAGCACCAGCACCAGCCAGGCCATGGCGAAGATCAGCTCGCCATTGACGGTGACGGCGCGCGTCTCGAGGAAGAGCGAGCCCAGGATCATCACGGCGGAGCCGCCGACATATTGCCACATCGTGGCCGACACCAGATCGCCGCCGGAGGCATAGCGCTTCTGCCAGATCGTGCCGGCGCTCATGCCGAGCACCGAGACGAGTGAGGCGGTCAGCGTCGCCGGCGTGACGCCGCCGCCCAGCATGCCGAGCTTCGGCCAGAGCACGATGACGACGCCGAGCAGGCCGACGGCAAGGCCGGCCCAATGGCGCGGCAGGATCGCTTCGCCCAGGAACTTTCCGGCGAGCACGGCGGTGATCAGCGGCTGCAGGCCGACGATCAGCGCCGAAAGTCCGGCCGGCATGCCCCTGTGGATCGCCCAGAAGACGGCGCCCAGATAGATGCCGTGCATGAGGACGCCGGCCACCGTCGCGTGCAGCGCCTCTTCGCGCGTCGCCTTGCGCGAGCCGATGAGAACGGTGAGGCCGGCAAACAGGATCGCCGCGATCACGAAGCGGATGGCAAGGAAGGTGAAGGGTTCCGCCCAGGGCATGGCGTAGCGCGCGCCGATGAAGCCGGTCGCCCACAGGACGACGAAGGAGGCGGGAATGAACCGCTTGATGCTCTGCATTGGGGGAAAGCTGCCGGGGTGAACGGTTGATGACGGCAATTGCTCTAATGCCGATCAATCCCGCAAGCAAAACGAAACGGTTGATCCATAAGCTAAGTTGAATTCAACAAACCGTGCCAACAGGGGCATGGCGCATCGCCGCGCCATGGTGAGGCATGTTTTTGCATCTGGACACAACCTGGCTTCTGTTCGCCTTCGCGATCATTGCCGCCTTCGGTTTCTTCTTCGGCACTTTGCTCGACGCGATCATGAAAGAGGGCGCCTTCGGTCCGACCGGCAACACGCTGCTGTTCATCTTCGGCTTTTTTGCCGCGGTGGTGATCGCCAACAAGCATGGCATCAGCCTGAGYGATCTCAAGCTGGCGGTTGCCTGGGGGCTGGGCGGCGCCTTTTCCTTCATCAGCGTGCTGGCGCTGATCAAGGCCGGGATGGCGCGCTTGTAATCGGCRCTTTCGCAATCAAAGCCCAAGCAGCCGCTTGACGTCCTGCGGCGACACGCCTGCCTCGCGAAGCGCGGCTAGGCCGGTATCCTTGAAGCTCTTGGAGAGCTTCCGGCCATCCGGGCCAAGAATCAGGCGGTGGTGGAAATAGCGCGGCGGCGAGAGGCCGAGCAATTCCTGCAGCAGGCGCTGCACCCCGGTCGCCGAATAGAGATCCTGGCCGCGCACGACATGGCTGACGCCTTGCAGCGCATCGTCGAGGACGACGGCGAGATGGTAGCTGGTCGGGATGTCGCGGCGGGCGACGATGACGTCGCCCCAGGCCTGCGGTTGCGCTTCGATCGCTCGCGTCGCGGACATCGTCTCGTCGGTGAACTCTGTCCATGACAGGCCGGCCGCGAGGCGCGCCGTCGCCGCCTCGACATCGAGCCGCCAGGCAAAGGGCATGTTCTCGGCAAGCCGCCGCTTGCGCTCCCTGGCCGGCAAGGCCTTGTCGAGCGGCGGGTAGAGCGGCACGCCGTCCGGATCGCGCGGCCAGTCGCGGCCGCCTGTCTCGGCGATGAAGGCGCGGATCTCGCCGCGGCTCATGAAAGCCGGATAGACGAGCTCCTCGGCGATCAGCCGGTCCAGCACCGCCCGGTATTCGGCAAAATGTTCTGACTGGCGGCGCACCGGTGCTTCCCAGCGCAACCCCAGCCATTCGAGGTCACGGAAAATGCCGGTTTCGAATTGCGGCGTGCAGCGGGTGATGTCGATATCCTCGATGCGCAGCAGCAGGCGTCCGCCCGCTTGCGCCGCCATCTTCTGGTTGAGCAGGGCCGAATAGGCGTGGCCGAGATGCAGTTCGCCATTGGGGCTCGGCGCGAAGCGGAATGTCAGGAGCGTCATCTTTCAGGCGGCATTCAGGTTGTGAGGTGCTTCCGCCGGTTGATAGTTAGCCATCATTTGTCGCCCTGGGAACAAGCAAACGTGCAACGCATCGCCTCGCTCGACGACATTGCGGCAGGGCTCGACGCGCTCTGCCGGATCGATCCGCGGCTGGAGACGGTGCGCGGCAAAGCGGGCGAGGTGCCGCTGCGGCTGTCGGAGCCGGGCTTTCAAAGCCTCGCCTCGATCATCGTTTCGCAGCAGGTGTCCCGCGCGAGCGCCGATGCCATTTTCGGCCGGCTGGTCAGGCTGGTCGACCCGTTGACGCCGCAGGCAATCCTCGCCGCGGGCGAAGACGTATTTCGCGAGGCCGGGCTGTCGCGGCCGAAGCAGCGCGGGCTGCTCGCCGTGGCCGAAGCGGTGGCCGGCGGGCTCGATCTCGATCACCTCTGCACCCTGGAAGCCGGCGAGGCGATCGCGGCGATGACGGCCGTGCCGGGCATCGGCCCGTGGACGGCCGAGTGCTACCTGCTGTTCGCCGCCGGCCACCCGGATGTGTTCCCCGCGCGCGACGTCGCGCTCCAGACGGCGGTCGGCCATGCGCTCGGCATCGACCCGCGTCCGCCGGAGAAAATGCTTATCCGGCTGGCCGAATCATGGAGCCCCTGGCGGGGTGTCGCGTCGCGGCTTTTTTGGGCCTATTACCGCGAACTGAAGGGCAGAGACGCGGCGCCTCCCGTCGAAATGACCAAAAAAGCATGAAAATCATGCGTTTTTGAGGGTTTCGGCGAGAGACAATCCGCTTCACATCCCTGTCATGTCGGGCTTACAGTATCCGCGCCGTTCGGTTTAGAACGAAGGAGGCGAAGGACGTGACGGTTGCCGTATCTCCGGATGGGCTTCCCGCGCTGGTGCTGAATGCGGACTACCGTCCGCTCAGCTATTACCCCCTGTCGCTCTGGTCGTGGCAGGACGCCATCAAGGCTGTCTTCCTCGACCGGGTCAACATCGTCGCCGAATACGAGCACGCCGTTTCCTCGCCGACCTTCTCGATGAAGCTGCCGAGCGTGGTCAGCCTGAAAGCCTATGTGAAGCCGTCGCGGCATCCCGCCTTCACCCGCTTCAACGTGTTCCTGCGCGACCGCTTCCAATGCCAGTATTGCGGCACGCCGGAGGATCTGACGTTCGACCACGTCATCCCGCGCCATCGCGGCGGGGCGACGACCTGGGAGAATGTCGTCGCCGCCTGCTCGCCCTGCAATCTTCGCAAGGGCGGCATGATGCCGGCCCAAGCCAAGATGTGGCCGCTGCAGAAACCCTATCAGCCGACGGTGCACGACCTGCACAACAACGGCCGCCTGTTCCCGCCCAACCATCTGCATGAAAGCTGGATGGATTATCTGTACTGGGATGTCGAGTTGGAGCCGTAGAGTTCGGCACAAATCCGTCATGCCGGCCGACTGCCGCGGTTTTCTGCGCTTCCGGTGCTCACGTACTTAAGTACGCTCCGCTCCGGTTCTCGAAAACCGCACCATTCGACTCAGCCTGCCGAATTTTTGTCCGAACTCTGCGTCGCGCCGCTCAATCGAATTTGGCTCAGTCGCGCGCGAGCGCGCTGCGGAAGGCGACTGCGGCGAGGATGAGGCTGGYGATGGCGTTCCAGCCGGCGAGTGACAGACCCAGGATGCGAAGCGCCGCCTTGTCGCAGGAGGGCGGCACGAATTTGTCGAGCGCGTCGAGCACGCCCTTGCCGCCGGTGTCGACCGGGCCGGCGCCGGCGGTGCAGTCGGCAGGGCCCGGCCACCACGCCCATTCGACGCCGGAGTGGTAGACGCCGAGATAGAGGCCGTAGAGCATCAACAGGCCGCCGATCGCCAGCAGGCCTCGCGTCACCCAAGCCGGCGCTCGCAGCATCGAGGTGATCGCCGCCAGTACCATCAGCGGCGCACCGATATAGTAGGGCGTGCGCTGCTCGAGGCAGAGATGGCAGGGGATGTAGCCGCCGATATATTGGAAGGCGAGCGCCGAGCCGACGGTCGCGGCCATGGCGACGGCGAGAAACAGCGCCGCGCGCGTGCGCTGGCGTCCGGTGTCGGCATTCATCGTCGCGGTCATCTATCGGGTCCGTTGTTGCGTCGCTATCCGTGGGCGTATCTGACGAGGATATAGAGCAAAATCAGGGCAGCGGCGCCCGCGCCGACAATCAATCCCAAGCGCTTTTCGATGAACTCCCTGATCGACTCGCCATAGCGACGCAGCAGCCAGGCAAGAAGCAGGAAACGCGCGCCGCGCGCCACGATGGCCGAGACGATGAAGACGGCGAGATTGACGTGAAGCGCGCCGGCCAGGATGGTGACGACTTTGATCGGCGGCAGATGCGCGGCGCCGGATGTTACGAGCAGAACCAGCATCAGCCCGGCGCCGGACGACTGCCACCTCTCGAATGTGGCAAGGCCGCCGAAATGCTCCAGGATCGGGCGCGCTATCGTGTCGTAGGCATAGTAGCCGATCAGCCAGCCGGCAATGCCGCCCAGCACGGACGCAACCGTGGCGGTCAGCGCGTAGCGATAGGCGCGTTCGGGCCGCGCCAACGCCATGGGCAGGAACAGCACGTCGGCCGGGATGAAGAACACCGAGCTTTCGACGAAGGCGATGAAGGCCAGCCACCATTCGGCGGACTTGCRCGCCGCCAGCGACAGGGTCCAGTCGTATAGTCCGCGAAGCATCGGCTCTCCTAATGCGGTCGACATAATTCCGGACGGAAAACCGCAGCGCGCTTTTCCGGGAATTGCTCTGATCAATGTCACCCGAGACGCTTGGCGGTTTTGGGCAACGGCAGGCAGGAAGACAAGGACCCAAAGCGCCRCATCCAGCTTTCGGATGCCAGGCGCTCAACGCTTCGTCTGTCTAGAAAGATTTTCCGCGCCGCACAATGTCCCGCGTGGCCACGATGGCCGAGAGGTGGGCAATGCCGCCGTTTGCGCGGGCAAATCCGCAACAGGCCAGTTGACGAACACCCATCCGCCCGTATAGTCCGCGCCCATCCAGGCCGCCCGGCCTGAGCCCCTATGGCGGAATTGGTAGACGCGCTCGACTCAAAATCGAGTTCCGCAAGGAGTGCTGGTTCGATCCCGGCTAGGGGCACCAAATTTTCAGTTGAGGGCTCCCAGTTTGTGGGCTTTCGCTCTTCTGCGCACCGCTGCCTCAGACTGGGTGACCGGCGAGGGGCTGGAAATTTCAGGCTTCGGGCGAAAGGTCCCAATTCAATTCCGCAGCAGGTGAAGTTTTGCCCTCAGCGTGGCGAGTATCTACCTGGTATCGGCATCTGGTAGAGAAACAGGATATCTTTTGCGAAGCCTTTATCGTCTGCCAGCGGTACGGCAGTCACCTTTTCGCTGGCAAAGGCAGCAGAGTAAATTTGTTCCTCCGTCATCGCTAGGTTGGACATAAGATGTAGGACGCTCCGCATCCCAGCGTCCCCAGAATTTTCCCGCTGATGTCTGAGATAGCTTTCTAGTCTCCACCGCCTGYGCTTTGCGTGCCAAAGAAATCTCGCCCAGGCCCAAATCGCAACAATTGCCGTAACTATGGCCGCCAAATTCGCGAGAAATGACGCCACATCCTTTGTGGTGTCCCACATCGATCTTGCCCCTTTTGCATTTGAACGGCTATCCGGTCTAACTTTTAGCTGCTCAGTTCAGTCCTGCGTCTTTCGCTTCCCGATCTATGGAAGAGCAACGACCGCCGCCCATGCCTGAATGACAGTGGCGGCAACGCCAACGCCGGCGATCACTAGGCCGATTACAGCTAGTCGCCGCTCATAGTCAGCAAAGCGCTTCTCGGTTATGAGCCGCTTGCCGTCCCAGAACAGCTCGTTCGTCGTCTCGTCGATTCCGATAAGCCCAAGCCCGGCAATACTCACCGACGTAACATTGCCTGGCCAGTCTGACGGCCGCGGCGGCACAACATTCTGTGCGAAGCGCTTTTTGCGGACAATATCCCAGTCGATGTAGGTAACGCCGTCCTTGAACGTGCTGGTTTGCTCAGACTCCATCTGGCAGCCTCCTCCTGAAATGGTCAAAATTGTAGAGCGGCCGGAGGGTGAAGCAGCCGACATCGATTGATGGTCAGCGCCCTAGGCGTCGGACTTCATCCGCTAGGCGCTTCAGTTTTCTCATGGCGTCGTCGACCTCGCTAAGAGCGCGCGTTTTATTGTCGCTTTTGATTGCGCGCTCGCAGTCGTCAAGTTCGTTGCGAACCACACGTTCGATCTCAGATGCGATGCTTGATGCGCTCGACATGTGCCAACCCCTGCTTCGAAAAAAATCAGACGTAATCAAACATTGCTCATTGTGACAAGAGCGAGCATCCATTCGTTGGAGAGCTGACGGCTCGCAAATCTTCTGAAGTAATAGGGGTCTCACATGACTCCCTATTCGACCATGATGGCTAGTAACGAAGACAACGAGGTRGTGAGCAACATCACTTCGGTTGCGAGCGTTGTCCCCAAAGACTGTCCCGGCGCTGGCGGGCAAGTAGCTGACGCTGGCCGACATAATCCGCGGCGGCAATCGGTCCGCCCTTATGCACCCTTATGGATCGGAATGCGCCAGTAAAAGCATGTTGTTTTTGGCTCGCTACCGCATATTCCCCGTATGCCCTTGCGAATACCTTCCGGGCTGTGGCCACACCGTCAGCCCATGCGGCTCGACGCCGACGCGGATTTTCGTCACGGCGCCGCTCGTCGTGTCGATCATGTAGACGTCGCTGTCGAAGCGGCCGGAGAGCCAGAGCTGCCTGCCGTCGGCGCTGACATTGCCCATGTCGGGGCTGCCGCCGCCGGGGATCGGCCATTGGGCGACCACGGCGCGGGTGGCGAAGTCGATCACCGTCACGCTGCCCGGGCCCTTGGCCTTGCCCTGCTCCATCTTGTGCGAGCCGCGGTTCGAGACATAGAGGCGCTTGCCGTCGCGGCTGACGACGAAGCCATGCGCGCCGATGCCGGTCGGGATGAAGCCGATTTCCTTGAAACTGTCGCCGTCGATCAGGAAGACGCCRTCATTCATCATGTCGGCGACGTAGAAGACCTTGCCATCGGGBGAGAGGCGGATGTCCTGCGGCATGCCCATCTTCGACAGGTCGAGATGACCGAGCACCTTCTGGTTCTTCAGGTCGATCTTGGCCAGGCCGCCATCGCCATATTCGCAGGTGAAGATCGCGTAAGCGCCGTCAACCGAAAAATCGGCATGGTTGATGCCGGGGCAGGTCGGCGTCGGCAGGCTCGATTTCAATGCCATGGTGTGCGGGTCGCGGAAATCGAGCTGCTTCATCGCCTCGTCGACGACAATTGCCGCGCTGCCGTCCGGCATGAAATAGAGATTATAGGGGTCGTCGACAGGAATCTGCTGGCCGGGCTTGGCCGTCATCGGGTCGATCGGCGTCAGGCTGCCGTTCCTGCCGGTGCCATTGTTGGCGACCCACAGCGTCTTCAAATCCCAAGACGGCACGACATGCTGCGGCTTGCTGCCGACATTGAAGCGGTCGATCTCTTTCAGCGTTACGGTGTCGATCACAGAGACGGAGTTGGAGGAGCGGTTCGGCACATAGACGCGCGGCAGCGCGCCGGCCGTGGCAGGGCTCAGATGGCCGGAAGTGGTCTGGCTGTAGATGTTGACCGGGGTCGGCGGCGGATCGGTGCAATCCTCCGGGCAGGTATCGGCGACGGCTCGAGCCGGAAACAGGGCGAGCAGGACAAGCGGCGCACAAAGGCGGGCGAAGCGCAGGACGGTATCGATCATTTGGAATGTTTCGTGGTGAAGGCCGGCCCTGAATTCGCCGCCCGGACCCATAGCTTGTGCCCCGCCGTTGATCTAGCGCCTTTTCAAGAGGCTCCGCATGCGGTTGCRCAGGATGCGCGCCATGTTGCGGGTCTCGCGGTAGAGGTGCAGTTGCKAGGCCGCCTGCCGGGCCAGCCGGTCGGCGTCCGGCGTCAGCCCGACCACCAGCGTGCCCATCGGCTTGCGCTCCGCCCACAGCCGGCTCATCACCGGATGGTCCGGAACCGCGCAGGAATCGGTCATGACGATGTTGGGATCGTCGAGATGCTGCGTGGTCACCTCGATCATCAAAAGCGTGCCCGGCGAATAGGCGGAAAGCGCCTCGTCATAGGCCGTCTTCCATGTGTAGGCGACGCCGGCCTCGACGAAGACGATCAGGCAGGCGATGGTGCGGCCGTCGAGCGTCAGGAGGTGGATGCGGCACATGTCCTGCTCGGCCAGCCGGTGAACAGCCTCGCGGGCGAAGGCGGCGCGGTAGCGGTCGATCGCCATCGCGGTGCGCTCRCGGCCTTTCCAGCCGGCCGCTTCCAGCGTCAGGAAGCTTTCGATGGCGTGGCGGATCTCGTCCGGTCCGCGCGCCACGACGTGCTCGAGCTTGCCCTGATCGGCAAGGCGCCGTTTCAGGCGGCGGAATTCGCGGTAGTGATGCGCGCGCAGCGACGCCTTGAGGTATTCCTCGCCATCGGCGCTGCTTTCCAGCACGGGGCGCTCGACCTTGCCGGTGGTCACCATGGTCAAGCCACGGCTGTCGGCAAAGGAGGTGAGCAGGCTCGCCACCGGACCGTCGAGGCGCATATCGGGCAGCACGAAGACTTTTGGCAGCTTGAGATGCGGCCTCGACAGCATCGAGAAGAAATCCTCGATGACGCCGATGGGATCGTCGCGGTCGACCAGGGGCGTGCCGAGCGGGCCGAACGGGCTCGACCATGTGCGCATCACCGGAACGCCGAGCGGGATCGCCGGCCGCTCGACCGAGAACGGCACCAGAAGCCGCAGCCGGTTGCGGTACTCGTCGCCGTCGCGGATGACGGCCAGCCGCACCTCGCGGTCTTCCAGCCTGGGCATCGCCGGCGCCAGGAAGCGCGGGTTGAAGAAGACGTTGGGCTCGATCGCGCGGGCGCTGAGATAGTCGAGCTCCTCGACGAGGTCGAAGCCGGCCGAGGCCGGATAAATGGCGAGCTTGCGTTCCGGCCGGTTGCTGGCGAAGAGCTCGATATGGGCCGGGTCGGCCTCGCGCGCGAGGCCGGCAAGGTTGGAGACCATGGCGCCGGCGGGGCCGCCGCTGGTCTCTTCGAGCAACGGGACGGCGGCCATTAGGCAATTTCCTTCTTTGCAGGCACGAAGATCGCCATCACGATGCCGAGCTTGCGCCAGACGGTGAAGGAGAGCGCGCTGGCCTCGAAGACCATGGCGAGGCTGGTGGCGATCGCCGCGCCCCAGAGGCCGAAGAGCGGGATCAGGATCACGTTGAGGCCGATGTTGAGCGCAAGCGTCATGGCATAGACGGCGGCGCAGATGTTCTGGTTGCCGCTCATGGTGAGCAGGCTCTCGCAGGGGCCGACAGCAGCGCGCGCGACGACGCCCAGCACAAGCAGGAAGAGCAGCGGATAGCCGGCGGTGAATTCGGGACCGAACAGCACCAGCATCGGCTCRCCCAACGCCAGCACCAGCAGCGCCATCAGCAGCGAGGGCCAGAAGGTCCAGGAGACGGTCTCGCGGGCGAAGGCGGCAAGCCGATGCGGTTCGCCATGGGTGAACTGGGCGTAGCGCTGGGCGACGCCGGCCTTGACCGCGAAATAGACGAAATGCACCAGCGCCAGCGTCTTCACCGTGGCGAAGTAGACGGCGACGTCATTGGGATCGAGATAGGCGCCCACCATCAGCACGTCGGCGTTGGTGAGCAGGAAGAAGAAGCCCTCGACCAGGAAGATCGGCAGCGAGACGAKGATCCACTGGCCGAAATGCACCCTCATCGGTCCGGGCGGAATTTTCTTTTCCATGCGCGAGGTGACGGCCATCAGCTGGCCGAGCGTGGTGACGTAGGTGGCGGCGATCGAGGCGAAGATCGCGGTCCTGGCGTCGGGCAAGTAGTGCAGGCCAAGCATCAGGGCCATGAACGCCAGGATCAGCACCGGCCGCACCAGATAGGTGGGCGACAACGCCAGCAGCGCCCAGGAATTGGCGCGCGCCAGCCCTTGCAGGAGATCGCCGAGCGCGATCATCGGCAGGCAGATGACGCCGAGGATGAAGGGGATGACGTAGTAGTTCTCGATCCAGTCGGAGGCGAGCCAGACGCCAAGCGCGCCCAGCCCCGCGACCAGCGTCGAGGCGACGAGCACGAAGAGGCGGCTCGCCTGCGCGATGCCGCGCAGCTCGGCCAGCATGCCGCGCTCGCGATATTCGGGGATGAAGCGGATGACCGAGGTGTGGAAGCCGAGGCAGGCGAGGTTGCCGACGATGACCATCGTCACCCAGACCAGCACCGAGATGCCGTATTCGAACGATCCCATCCAGCGCGCCATCAGCACCTGGCTGACAAAGGCGATCAAGGCGCTGACGATGCGGATGAAAAAGGCGATCAGCGACATGCGCCCGGCTTCKCCGCGCTCGTCGGCGGTGAACAGCGCGGCATCGATGCGGCCAAGCAGCGGCCGCATGCGCAGCGCCCAGCGCTGCGGCAGGAACCGCCCGGCAGTCGTCGCCGCGGAAAAGCGCACCCCGAATACTCTCCGTTTTCCGCCTCTTTCCAAGGTTTTGGTCTACCCGAAACACCTTAAGAAACGGTTGGGTGGGGTGCTTCCTTCTCCCCGTCATATACGGGGAGAAGGTGCCGGCAGGCGGATGAGGGGCGGAGCCGGCCTTGGAAATTTGGGATGAACCGCGTGTCGAAGAGGTTCTTTGCGGGAGGGTTCCCAAACAGAGTGATCATCCTCTGTCAGACTACGAGCGGCGGCCAATCGCAATTGCCGGCGCCGCCCCTCATCCGACCCTTCGGGCCACCTTCTCCCCGTGAAACGGGGAGAAGGAAGAGGCGCCTCTCACATCCCCTTCATCGCGTCGCAGGACACATTCGGGTTCATGTCGGCGAAGGCGCCGGTCGGGTTCTGCTTCCAGGCCCAGACATGCAATTCGTAGAACGGGCCGAGGCCGTAGCGGTTGGGGGCCGTGTTGAAGTTGAACAGATGGCCTTCGAGCGAGGCTGGACCTTTCGCGGTGATGTATTCGACCGCGATCAGCTTCAGCGTGCCGTCGGCCATCGGTTCGTACATCACCGCTTCCGGCTTGGCGACGTCGACGGCGTCGTCCTTCAGATAGGCGGCGTTGACGTAATGGATGCCCATRGCGCCGCCGGTGAGGCCGCTAGCGCAAGGGATCGGCGCGTAGCCTTCGGCCTTCGCCACCGCGACGTCCTCGAAGCGGCTGTCCAGCGCCCGCACCTTTTCGGCGAGCGGATTGACGGCTTCCGCCGTGGCAGCGCCCGCCATCATCATGATGATCGCGGCAGTGGCGCCGACAAGGCATCCGGTCAAATTGTGATTGGTCATTTCATGTCTCCCAATGCGGTTGAGGCGCGCAAACGGGGACCGCGAAGGCCGGACGTCAGCTGCGCCTGTCGATGAAAAGGAATGGATGCTGATCCCGACGAAGCGGGATCAGCGGTGATGCCACCAGTATTCCCAGTATTCACGCGGCATCTCGCGCTCTTCGAGGCCGATGTCGCGTTTCAAATAGTCGTCCTGAGGCGGCAGAAGGCGGCGCCGGTTCCACAAGGGCGAAAGCAGCGCCGACAGGGCCCGTCGCATGTAGCCACGCCGGGGCGAGGCCGCGTACGCCGCGGCGGATGTACCCTCGCTATCCGGCACGGCGTCAGGTCCGCCGGCGACGGGACCGATCTGCCCGACACGGTCCGCCCGGTCAGCGATAAAAGTAGGGGTCGAGAACCCGCACCTCCGTGATCTTGTCGACGGGAAGCGAATTCTTCTGCGCGGTGCTGCGGATCGCCTCTGGCGAGGGCGCGTCATAGATGCAAAAACTCTTCGACTTGTCGGGCGAGACGAAGGATTGCACCCAGGTCACGCCTTTCTCGGCATTGCGGGCGATGACGCCGCCCATCGCGGTGGCGCCGGCATCGTTCATCGGTACGTTCAGGCCTTCCGGGAAGGTGCGTTCAACGAGATAACGTGGCACGATCGTCGTTCCTTTCAGTGATCGGATTGCAAATCTCCACGCAATTCCAGACGGAAGGCCATGGCGAAGTCGCCGAGCTCAACCGCTACGCGGTTTTCCTTGGAATTGCCTGCGCTCGTTTCGAGCGAGGCGGATATCACCATTTCGGGCAAGGCCGCGCATCGGAGCCATTCCCCATATTGGCCGGGACGATTCCCTATCTTTGGGACGTTTTATGTGGAAGATGGCACCTTAATGTGTGGAATGTCACATTTTAGGGCTGTCTCCCACGCTATCGCGGCGGCGACCCGCCACGATGGAATTCCGCGAGAGAGCGATGATGCTTCTGGAACGGCAGCCGCAGCTGCAGCAGATGGGTGCCTTGTTGGCGGAGGCAATAGCGGGCCGCGGCCGCGTCGTGGTCGTCTCGGGCGAGGCCGGCGCCGGCAAGACGGCGTTGGTCGAGGCCTTCGCGAGCCGGCTGGACGACGGCCTGAGCGTGCTTCGCAGCGCCTGCGAGGACCTGTCCATTCCGGATCCGCTGGGGCCGCTTTACGATCTGGCGCGCAAYGGGCAGTGGGAGCTGCCGCGGGCGATCGACGACCGCCAGGTGCAACGGCTGCCCCTGTTTTCCGAGGCGCTCGACGTCTTCGAGGCGAAAGGCCCATGCCTGCTCGTCATCGAGGATCTGCACTGGGCGGATGACGCGACGCTCGATTTCGTGCGCTTCCTCGGCCGGCGTATCGCGAACACCCACATCCTGCTTCTGATCACGGCCCRCACCGACCGCAGCGAGGGGCAGATGCGGGTGCGCCGGGCGCTCGGCGAGATCCCGGCCGGCAATGTCGTACGCATCGACGTGCCGCTGYTTAGCGAAAGCGCGGTGCTGTCGCTGGCCGAAGCCGCCGAGCGCGATGGCGGCGCGATCTACCGGGCGAGCGCCGGCAACGCCTTCTTCGTCACCGAGCTGCTTGCCTCCGAGGGAAGCGGCGCCTTGCCGGCAAGCGTGCGGGACGCCGTGCTGGCGCGCGCCGAAAAATTGTCGCCGGGCGCCCGCTCGATGCTCGACGCGGTCTCTGTGTTCCCGCGCCGCGCCGATGCCTGGGCGCTCAGCGGCCTTTGCGGTATCGCCGCCGCCGGCCAGCTTGCCGAGTGCGTCGCCCACGGCCTGCTCGAGGATTTCGGCGACGGCTATGCCTTCCGGCACGAGATCGCCCGCACGGCCATAGAGATGGCGCTGACGCCCAGCAAACGGCGCGAGTACAATGAGCGTGCCCTGGCAGCCTTGCGTGACAATCCGGACGTCGCCACCGCAAGGCTGGTGCATCATGCCGTGGAAGCGCAAAACCTGGACGTGGTGCGCGAGCTCGCGCCGGTCGCCGCGCGTGAGGCTTCCCGCGTCGGCGCGCATCGCGATGCGGCGGGCTATTACGAGGTCGCCCTGCGCTACGCGGATATCCTGCCGATGGAGAAGCGGGCGGAGCTTTACGAAGGCCATGCCTTCGAGTGCCACCTGATCGGCCGCGTCGACGCGGCGATGGAAGCGCAGGGCCGGGCGCGCCTGCTGCGCCAGGCGCTGGGCGACCGGCTCAAGGAAGGCGACAGCCTCAGGTGCCTGTCGCGCTTCGCCTATCTGCTCGGCGATCGCGAGTCGGCGGACCGTTTCGGCGAGCAGGCGGTCGAGCTCCTGGAGACCGCCCCCGACAGCGCCGAGCTGGCGATGGCCTATTCGAACTTCTCGCAACTGGCGATGCTCGCCGAGCGGCTCGAGGACACGCTTTTGCTTGGCGGCAAGGCAGTCGAGCTGGCGGAGCGGCTCAACCGCCCGGACATCCTTTGCCACGCCCTCAACAATGTCGGCGCCGCCGGACAATGGCTGGACTTTGCCAAGGGCCGGCGCGATCTCGCCCGCAGCCTTGGGATTGCGCTGTCGGGCAACTTCCAGGAGCACGCGGCGCGCGCCTTCACGAACTGCGCCTGCGTCGAGATGAACAGGCTCAACTTCAAGGAGGCGGCGGCGTTCCTGGAGCGCGGCATCGGCTATTGCGTCGAGAACGATCTCGCGACATGGCGCGATTACATGCGCGGCGTGCAGGCGCAGCTTCTGCTTCGCCGCGGGTTTTGGAACGATGCCGCGGCAATGGCGCACGAGGTGGTCGACGACGACGCAACGACGCCGCTTGTGCGCTATCCGTCGCTGGTGGCGCTGGCAAGGTTGCGCATCCGACGCGGCGACCCATCGGCCGAGCCGATCGTCGAAGAGATGCGGCGGTTCCTGGACAAGGGCATGGAGCTGCAGCGCCTCGTGGCCTTTGCCGGGGTGCTGGCCGAACTGGCGTGGCTCGGGCAAGCCGACAGGCAGGAAGCCTTGCGCCTGATCGCGGTGGCGGAAAGCCTCGCGCCGACGCCGGCCGTGTTCGGCGAGCTTGCTGTCTGGCGGGAGCTGTTGTCGCCTGGATTCGAATCCGGCGACATGGATCGCATGGCGGAGCCGCACCGCCTGCAACTGAGCGGCGACTGGCGCGCCGCCGCCGCGCTATGGGCCGAAATGGGCGCGCCTTTCGAACAGGCCATGGCCCTGTTGCTCGGCGACGAAGCGGCGCAGCGCGAGGCACTCGCCATTTTCGAGGAGCTCGGCGCGAGAGCGATCGCGCAGCACGCCCGCGGCCTCATGCGCGAAAGCGGCGTCAGCCACATCGCAAGAGGACCCCGACAGGCGACGCGCGCCAACCAAGCCGGCCTTACGCAGCGCCAGATGGAAGTGCTGGAACTTCTAGAGCGGGGCTTTTCCAACAAGAAGATCGCCGCGCATCTGACGATTTCGCCCAAGACGGTCGATCACCACGTCTCGGCGGTGCTGGAGAAGCTGGAAGTCATCTCGCGCGGCGAGGCGGCAGCCGCGGCGCGCGCGTCGGGGCTGGTGTAAAGGCCAGTTGTCTGGAAAGCCTGAAATAAGTCCGGCGTTCTGCGAGAACTATCAGCGTCGGCGCTGCCCCTCATCCGGCCCTACGGGGCCACCTTCTCCCCGCAAGCGAGGAGAAGGAAATAGGCGTCAGGCGAAGGCGCCGTGGCAGTGCTTGTATTTCTTGCCGGAGCCGCAGGGGCAAAGTTCGTTGCGGCCGACCTTGCCCCAGGTCGAAGGGTTCTTCGGATCGCGGTTTTCCGGCGCGACGACGGCGTTGGTGTCCTGACGCATCAGAAGCGCGGTCTCGCCACCCTGGAAATCGTCCTCGCCGGTGGAACCGTCGATATGGCTGCCGAACATCTCCGGCGTTTCGGGCGGCGGCGCGTCGGCCGCCTGGCGCACCAGCTCGACGCGCATCAGCTGCGCGGTGACGGCCTGGCGCAGATTGCCGAGCATGCCCTGGAACAGTTCGAAGGCTTCGCCCTTATATTCCTGCAGCGGGTCGCGCTGGGCGTAGCCGCGGAAGCCRACAACCGAGCGCAGGTGGTCGAGATTGACAATGTGCTCGCGCCACAGATGGTCGAGCGTCTGCAGCACCACCGAACGTTCGACATAGTTCATCACGTCGGGACCGAAGCGGTCGGCGCGCTCCTTGGCGGCGGCGTCGGCCGCGGCCGTGATGCGCTCGCGGATATCGTCCTCGGCGATGCCCTCTTCCTTGACCCATTCCTCGATCGGCAGGTCGAGGTTGAGGTATTGCCCCACCTCTTCCTTGAGGCCGGCGACGTTCCACTGCTCGGCATAGGCGTTCTCGGGAATGTTCTTGGCGACGATCTCCTCGATCACGCCCTCGCGCATCTCGGCGATCGTCTCCGACAGGCCTTCGCCGTCCATCAGCTCGATGCGCTGCTCGAACACCACTTTGCGCTGGTCGTTCGAGACGTCGTCATATTTCAGGAGGTTCTTGCGGATGTCGAAGTTGCGCGCCTCGACCTTCTTCTGCGCCTTCTCCAGCGCCTTGTTGATCCAGGGGTGGATGATCGCCTCGTCTTCCTTGAGGCCGAGCTTCTGCAGCATGCCGTCCATGCGCTCGGAGCCGAAGATGCGCATCAAATCGTCCTGCAGCGACAGGAAGAATTTCGAGCGGCCCGGATCGCCCTGACGGCCGGAGCGGCCACGCAACTGGTTGTCGATGCGGCGCGATTCGTGGCGTTCCGTGGMCAGAACGTAGAGGCCRCCGGCGGCCAGCGCCTTTTCCTTCAGGCGCTCGACGTCGTCGATGATGGCCTTTTCCCGCGCCTCGCGCTCGGGTCCGGGCGGCATGTCGCCAAGCTCCTCGGCGATCCGCATCTCGGCGTTGCCGCCGAGCTTGATGTCGGTGCCGCGGCCGGCCATGTTGGTGGCGATGGTGATGGCGCCGGGCTTGCCGGCCTGGGCGACGATGGACGCTTCCCGTTCATGGTGACGGGCGTTCAGCACCTCGAAGTCCTTGATGCCCTCCTTGCGCAAGCGCTCGGCCAGCAGCTCGGATTTCTCGATCGAGGTGGTGYCGACCAGGATCGGCTGGCCACGATCGCGGGCGTCTTTGATTTCCTTGACGATAGCCTTGTATTTCTCGTCGACCGTCCGGTAGACCTCGTCGTCCTCGTCCTTGCGGGCGACCGGCAGGTTGGTCGGGATCTCGGTGACTTCGAGATYGTAGATGTTGGCGAATTCCTCGGCCTCGGTCAGTGCCGTGCCGGTCAWGCCGGCGAGCTTCTTGTAGAGACGGAAATAGTTCTGGAAGGTGACGGAGGYCAGCGTCTGGTTCTCCGGCTGGATCTGCACATGCTCCTTGGCCTCGAGCGCCTGGTGCAGGCCTTCCGAATAGCGGCGTCCGGGCATCATGCGGCCAGTGAACTCGTCGATGATGACGATCTCGCCGTTGCGCACGATGTAGTCCCGGTCCTTCTGGAACAGCAGATGCGCCTTCAGCGCGTTGTTGACGTGATGGACGATAGCGACGTTCTCGACGTCGTAGAGCGACTCGCCCTTCAACAGGCCGGCGTCGCGCAGCATGTTTTCCAGCTTCTCGGTGCCGTCCTCGGTAAAGATCGTGGTTTTCTGCTTCTCGTCGACCTCGTAGTCGGCCGGGCCGAGCTTCAGCATGAAGGTGTCGATGGTGTTGTACATCTCCGAGCGGTCCTCGAGGGGGCCGGAAATGATCAGCGGCGTGCGCGCTTCGTCGACAAGGATGGAGTCGACCTCGTCGACGATGGCGTAGGAGTGTCCGCGCTGCACCATCTGCGAGCGCTCATACTTCATGTTGTCGCGCAGATAGTCGAAGCCGAGCTCGTTGTTGGTGGCATAGGTGACGTCGCAGGCGTAGGCCTCGCGACGCTCGTCGTCGGAAAGGCCGTGGACGATGATGCCGACGGTCAGGCCGAGGAATTTGTAGACGCGGCCCATCCATTCGGCGTCGCGCTTGGCGAGGTAGTCGTTGACGGTGACGACATGCACGCCCTTGCCGGCGAGCGCGTTGAGATAGACCGGCAAGGTGGCGACCAGCGTCTTGCCTTCGCCGGTGCGCATCTCGGCGATGCCGCCATTGTGCAGCACCATGCCGCCGATCAACTGGACGTCGAAAGGCCGCATGCCGAGCACGCGGCGGGCCGCCTCGCGCACCGTGGCGAAGGCCGGGACCAAGAGATCGTCGAGCGAAGCGCCGTTGGCGAGATCCTGGCGGAACTTTTGCGTGCGCCCCGCAAGCTCGGCGTCGGAAAGCGCCCGCATCTCGTTTTCCATGGCGTTGATGGCTTCGACCCTGGGCCGGGTCGACTTGACGCGGCGGTCGTTGGAAGAACCGAAAACCTTACGGGCGAGACCGCCGAGACTGACCATCCAATGGTCCTTTCGATAGCAATTTTAGCCGTTTGCGACAGGCGCCGGGCGGGCCCATCAAATCCGCGTGAATGCGGACAAACGCAAAAAGCGCCCGGAAAACGGTTCTGGACGCCAAGTCGATGGACAGATAAGAGGGGGCTCAATCGATGTCAACGCCGCGTTAGCCCCATGGGCAGCGCCAAATTCCGCCACAATCCGACTGATCTGGAACCCTTTCGCTCCCGCGATCCTTACTGGCAATCCCCATTGGAGTTTATCTCGATGTCCCTGTCGTTCCGCCGCGCCTCGCTCGCCAGCCTCGGTCTGGCCTTCGGGCTCTCGGCTCTTTGCCTGTCGCCGCTGATGGCGCAGGAGACCAAGCCCGCGGACGCTGCCGCGCCTGCCGCCGCTCCCGCGAAGCCGGTCGACCCCAATGCGGTGGTAGCAACCATCAATGGCGAGAAGCTGACCGAGGCCGATCTGCAGCTCGCCGAAGGCGAACTGTCGCAGCAGTTCGCCCAACTGCCGCCCGATCAGCGCCGCGCGGCTGCCCTTTCGGCGGCGATCGAGATCCGCGTCATGGCCAAGAAGGCGGTCGATGCGGGCCTCGACAAGGACGCCGACTTCCAGCGCCGCATGGCTTTCCTGCAGGCGCGCGCCCTGCATGGCGAGGTCGTCGAGAAGGAAGTGGTCGACAAGGTGACTGACGCCGAAGTGCGCGCCCGCTACGACCAGGAGATCGCCAACACGCCGCCGGTCAACGAAGTGCATGCGCGTCACATCCTCGTGAAGACGAAGGAAGAGGCCGAGGCGATCATCAAGCAGCTCGACGGCGGCGCCGACTTCCAGAAGCTCGCCAACGAGCACACCAATGACCCCTCGGGCAAAACCAATGGCGGCGATCTCGGCTGGTTCGGACCGGGCCAGATGGTGCCGGAATTCGACAAGGCGGCCTTCGCGCTCGATGTCGGCAAATACACCAAGGAGCCGGTGCAGACGCAGTTCGGTTGGCACGTCATTAAGCTCGAGGACAAGCGCGCCAAGCAGCCGCCGGCCTTCGACGACGTCAAGGACCAGGCCAAGCAGGCGGTGATCCGCGACAAGTATTTCGCCATGGTCAAGGAACTGCGCGCGGCAGCCAAGGTCGAGATCCCGGACGAGAAGCTCAAGAAGGACATCGACACGCTGGAAGGCGGCAAGTGACAGCCACCAGCTGACTGTTCGGCAAAGGGCGCCTTCGGGCGCCCTTTGCATTATGAGGCCTGGCCGATCCCTCGCACCAGGTAGCGCACGGCGGCGCGGATCGCCGCCGCGTCCTCGTCGAGCCGCCCGGTCAGCAGATGCCGCCAGGCGAAGGAAGCGATCAGGTCGGCGACGATCCCGGCATCGACATCGGCCGCCACCTCGCCCCGCGCCTTGGCGCGCTCGATCATCCGGCCGGTATGGCTTCGGCGTCCCTTTGAATATTCGGCAAGTGCCGCCGCGGCTGTCTCGTCCGACTGCGCCTCCGCGATCAGCGAGCGGAAGATGTTGCCCGACGGGGTGTCGCGCCAATGCGCGAACAGATTTTCGAGGAAGCCGGCCAGGTCGTCCTCGATGTTTCCGGTGTCGGGCGTCTCGACGCGCTTCTGCCGCTGGTAGATCTCGATCAGCAGCGCCGCCTTGCTYGGCCACCAGCGATAGATGGTCGGCTTTCCAGCCCGCGCCCGCCGGGCGACGGCCTCGATCGAGAAGCCGGCATAGCCCGCCTCGCGCAACACCGCTTCGGCGGCCTTGACGATGGCATCGGCGCTCTCGGGATTGCGTTTCGCGCCGATCGACTTGCGCCCGCGAGCGGCGGCTTCGCCCATCGAGGTCTTCCTTAGCCGGTGAATCTGCCGCCGATCATATTGGCTTCGGCGATGAAACGAAACGACGCGTTTCCAATCGCGAAGCCGCCGGCCAGGCCGGGAGGGCGCGGCCAGAACGCCCCTTGCGCCGGCGCGCGCTATCGGGCAAACCGGCCTTCCTTTCGTGTTCTTGYCGCTCCGGGGTCCCGATGTCCGCTACGATTTCGCCGCTCGCACCGAAGAAATATCCGAAGATGCCGGTCATCGAGGGTGTGYGCATCGCGACCGCCGAAGCCGGCATCAAATACAAGAACAGAACCGACCTGCTCGCCATGGTCTTCGATCCGGGCACGGCCGTYGCCGGCGTGTTCACCAGGTCGAAATGCCCGTCGGCGCCGGTCGACTTCTGCCGCCAGAACCTGCCTGCCGGCAAGGCGCGCGTGCTGGTGGTCAATTCCGGCAATRCCAACGCCTTCACCGGCAAGAAGGRCAAGGCTTCGACCGCGCTGACCGGCGAGGCGGCGGCCAAGGCCGCCGGCTGCTCCGAGAGCGAAGTGTTCCTGGCCTCGACCGGCGTCATCGGCGAGCCGCTCGACACCACCAAATTCAGCCACCTGCTCGCCGGCCTGGTCAAGGACGGGAAGCCGGATCTGTGGACCGAGGCGGCGAAGGCGATCATGACCACGGACACCTATCCGAAGGTGGCAACTCAGATTGTCAAGCTCGGCGACGTTGACGTGACCATCAACGGCATCGCCAAGGGCGCCGGCATGATCGCGCCCGACATGGCGACGATGCTTTCCTTCATCGCCACCGACGCACCGATCGCCGCCCCCGTGCTGCAGGACCTGGTGGCGCGCGGCACTGCCAAGACCTTCAATGCGGTGACCGTCGACAGCGATACCTCGACCAGCGACACGCTGCTCATCTTCGCGACCGGCAAGGCCGCCGCGCGCGGCGCGCCGGCGATCGCCGATCCCAAGGACGCGCGGCTCGGCGCGTTCCGCCGGGCGCTCGGCAAGGTGCTGAAGTCGCTGGCGCTGCAAGTGGTGCGCGACGGCGAGGGCGCACGCAAACAGGTCGAAGTCACCGTCACGGGCGCCAAATCGGCGCGTTCGGCCAAGCGGATCGCGCTTTCGATCGCCAATTCGCCGCTGGTCAAGACGGCGGTCGCGGGCGAGGACGCCAATTGGGGCCGCGTCGTCATGGCCGTCGGCAAGGCCGGCGAGCCGGCCGACCGCGACCGGTTGTCGATCTGGTTCGGCGACAATCGGCTCGCGCATGAGGGCGAGCGCGATCCGGGCTATTCGGAGGAAGCGACCTCGGCCTATATGAAGCGCGATGACATCCGCATCCGCGCCGATATCGGCATCGGCCGCGGCAAGGCGACGGTGTGGACCTGCGACCTCACCAAGGAATATGTCGCCATCAACGGCGATTATCGGAGCTGATGGCGCCGGTGTCCGGGCATCCGGCAAGCGTGCTGGCGGTCGTGCGCCGCTACGAGGCGGCGGGTTTTCGCGCCTGGCCGGCGGCCGCCGTCCATTATGACGGGACCTGGGTGGTGCGGCTGACCGCCGGTCTCCCCGCCAAGCGCCTGAATTCGGTCAATCCGCTCGATCCCGGCGACACGCATGCCATCGAGGAGCGCATCGGCCGCGCCGCAAGACGCTTCGATGCTTATGGCCGGCCGCTGACCTTCCGTATGTCGCCGCTGTCGGGACAGGTGCTGTCCAGGCATCTCGACAAGGGCGGCTGGAACAGGTTCGACGAATCCCTGGTCATGCGGCTGCCGCTGAAGGACCTCGAGCTTGGCGCGGCCATGGACCAGATACCRCTCAAGGACATCAGCCGCTTCATCGGCGCGTCGCTCAGGACGAGCGGCTCGGACGCCTCGCTGCGGCCCGGCCTGTCGGAGGTCATCGGCGCCATTCAGCCGGAAGCGGGGCTGTTCGCGCTCGAGGACGGCAACGAGCCGCTGGCGACGCTGATCTGCGTCCATGACGGCGATCTCGCCGGCTTGTTCGAGGTCGCCACTGAAAAGTCCGCGCGCAAACAGGGCCATGGCCGCAATCTCATCCTCTCGGCGCTGAAATGGGCGCGGTTGCGCGGCGCGCGCGAAGCCTGGCTGCAGGTCGAGGCCGGCAATCTACCGGCGCTCTCGCTCTACCGGTCGCTCGGCTTCGAGGAAGTCTATCGCTACCATTATCGACGGCCGCCGGGCGCATGAGCGAGGTCAAGACAACCGGAAAGCGCCTGCTCCTGGTCGCTGCCTGCGCGCTGGTCGACGCCGACCGGCGCGTCCTCCTGGCGCAGCGTCCCGAGGGTAAACAGCTCGCCGGGCTGTGGGAGTTTCCAGGCGGCAAGGTCGAGCCCGGCGAGACGCCKGAGGAGTGCCTGGTCCGCGAATTGCATGAGGAACTCGGCATCGAAACGGAGATTCCGTGCCTGGCGCCGCTCACCTTCGCCAGCCATTCCTATGACGATTTCCATCTGCTGATGCCGCTCTATGTCTGCCGCCGTTTCAGCGGCATCGCGCAGCCCAGGGAAGGCCAGGGGCTGAAATGGGTCCGGCCAAAACAGATGCGCGACTACCCGATGCCGCCGGCGGACGCACCGCTGATCCAGTTCCTCATCGATCTTTTGTGATTTTGCGGCCCGCCTCGGCGGCAGTCCACCGTTTCCGGAAGGCAGCGGCTGTTTCGCACTTTTCCTGGAGCTGCTTTAGCCAGCGTTAATGGAAGATTTATCTCGGCGTGAAAAATTGCCCGAGGCCGTTTCGCGCGGCGGGATCGTCGATGATTGGGAAACACGGCATGAGCCTTGAAAGAGACTGGGACTCGATCCGGCCCGACCGAGGCTTCCGCGTGGCGGACGCCGGCATGGGCATCCTGCGGATCACGCTTCTCTTCGGCTCGGCCGCCGTGGCGCTGGCGCTGATCGCGACGCCTTTCCTGGACAACCAGACCCGGCCGCAAAGCGCCCGCGACGGCTTCTCCGGCGGGCTCGACATGACAGCGACCGGATCGATCGGCCATCGCCTCAATACATATACCGTGCGCCGCAGCGTGCTGCAGCCCTTGCCCAGTTCAATCTGCGTGATCCGCAATGACGKTAGCCGCAGCGGCGAGTGCTGACGTGGTTAACATTTTGCGGCACAGCGATGTTTCACTTGCTGTTAAGCTTTTACCGTTAACCTTTCTTAACAGGTAGGACATTAGAATTTCTGCATGAGGGATCGATGGCGATGAAAAACCTGCTGCAGCAATTCATTGAAGACGAAACGGGCGCCACAGCCATCGAATATGGTCTGATCGTTACCGTGCTGTCGCTGGTGATCATCGGTGGCGTCGGCAGGGCCATGGATGCGCTACAGTGGTTGTTCAGCGATAATAACAGCAGGCTGGTCCAGGCCTTCTCCCCCTGACGAAGCCGATCAGGCCTTCGTAGGCGCAGCGGTCAACCTTTCGGCGGGTTCTCCAGGATTGTCTTCAGCGAGACCCTGGCCGATCCGGGCTTGAGCGGCTTCTGCTGCGAGGCGTCGGGCGCCCAGCCCGACATCCAGACGATCGAAAAGCTTGCTCTGATACGGCCGTCCGGATCCGAGAACCGCTCGGCATAGATTTCGGCGGCGCGAGCAAACAGGCGTCTGCCGGCCGRCCGGCGGCTGCGATCGAAAAGAGGGCTGGTTTCGCCCATGGCGCGCAGATCGCTAGCCAGATCGAACAGCGTATCGTAGCGCACCGCGACCGTTTCGACATCGGCGACCGGCAATGCCAGGCCGGCGCGCTGCAACAGCGCGCCCGCGTCGCGCACGTCGGTGAAGGGAAGGATGCGCGGGCTGGCGCCGCCGTATAGCTCCGTCTCGGCCGCAAGCATGCTCTCGCGCAATTCCGCCAATGTGCCCGCGCCGGCGAGAGCGCCGAGGAACAGCCCGTCCGGTCGCAGCGCCCGGCGGATTTGCGCGAGCACGCCGGGAATGTCGTTCATCGCATGCAACGAGAGCAGGGAGACGACGAGATCGAGGCTGCCCTCTTCGAACGGCACGGTCTCCGGCGGCGCTACCAGGCCGGGATTGCCGGCCAGAAACGCTTCGTCCATCTCCACGCGCAGGATTTCGCCGGCCTTGCCGCTGTCGGCAAGCACCTGTGCCGCCGCCGATGTCTGACAGAACATGGCCGCTGCCTTGCCGAAACGGCGTTCGACGGCACCCAGCCGATCGGCAAGGTCCTCCGCGGCGCGCCGCATCAGGAAATCGGCGCCTTCGACGGGGCGGGCAAGAGCCCTGCGCTTGCGCGCGAGCCAGAGCTCGGTGTCGATCAAGGGCTGCAATGAAAAGCTTCCTGTTGTCCGCGCATGCCGGAGTGGTGTTAAGGTGGCGCGAGGTTCCTTTCACGTGGCCGATCCGGTGCACAAGATCAAGACCATAGCGATCCAGGATATGACGCGGCAGGCACTTGCCTGGCCGGCGCGCCTGTTGTTCCCACCGGTCTGCGCAGGCTGCCGTCGCCAYGTGTCGCAGCCTGGCGTCTTGTGCGGCGCCTGCTGGCCGAAGCTGAGACTGCTGGAAAAACCCTGGTGTCCGGTGATGGGAACGCCCTTCACCCACGACATGGGCGAGGGTTTTTTGTCCGCCGAGGCGATCGCCGATCCGCCGCCCTTCGAGCGGGCGCGGGCGGCCGTCATCTATTCGGGCGTCGCGCGGCAGATGGTGCAGGGGCTGAAATATCAGGATCGAACCGACCTTGCGCCCTGGATGGCGAACTGGATGATGCGCGCCGGCGCGGAGCTGATCGCGGAGGCCGACCTGATCGTGCCGGTGCCGTTGCATTGGCGGCGTTTCTTCCGACGCCAGTTCAACCAGTCGGCGGAGCTCGGACGGGCCGTTGCAAAGCTCGGCGGGCTGCCCTTCTCGCCGTCCGCGGTCAGGCGCGTGAAGCTGACGCGCCAGCAGGTTGGGCTCGAACGGCACGAGCGCGAGGAGAATGTGCGCGCCGCCTTCCGCGTGCCGCCGCACGCCGAAATCGAGGTAGCGGGGCGACGGGTGCTGGTCGTCGACGATGTCTACACCACCGGCGCCACGGCGCGGGCGGTCGCCAAGGCGTTGAAGAGGGGCGGCGCCGGTGCGGTCGACGTCCTCACTTTCGCCCGTGTGCTGCCGGGGGACTTTCGGCCGGATGAGTCTGCAACTATATAGTGCTTAACTTGTTGTTTTGATGCATGTCGTTCTCGCACAGCTGTAGGGCGACGTGCGCAGGCAGGATTGCTGATCGATGGTAGATGTGACGATCTATACGCGGATGATGTGCGGTTATTGTGCGGCCGCAAAGCGGTTGCTCGAGCGCAAAGGTGTGACCTATACCGAGCATGACGCTTCATTCTCGCCGGAATTGCGCCAGGAAATGATTTCGCGGGCGCATGGGCGCACCACCTTTCCGCAGATATTCATCGGCGACACACATGTCGGCGGCTGCGACGACCTCCATGAATTGGAGTCGCAGGGCCGGCTGGATGTGTTGCTTGCCAACGGAGCGAGGGGTTGATCATGGGGGTTTTCAAGGCCGCCGCTGTGYAGATGCGTTCGGGCACCAGTCCGGAACGCAACGCCGCCGACATGGAGATCCTGGTCCGGCAGGCCGCCGGCCAGGGCGCCACCTACGTCCAGACGCCGGAAATGACCGGCGCGCTGGTGCGCGACAAGGAAGCCGGTGCGGCCGCTTTTACCACCGAGGACAAGGACGTGGTCGTCGCCACGGCACGCAGACTGGCGAAGGAGCTCGGCATCTATCTGCATGTCGGCTCGACGGCGATCCGTCGCGCCGACGGCAAGCTTGCCAATCGCGCGTTCCTGTTTTCGCCTGACGRCAGCCTGATCGCCGGCTATGACAAGATCCATATGTTCGATGTCGATCTCGACAATGGCGAGAGCTGGCGCGAATCCGCGTCCTACGAGCCGGGAACGGAAGCGGCCGTGACCGACGTCAACGGAACGAGGCTGGGCTTTGCCGTCTGCTACGACCTGCGCTTCCCGCAGCTGTTTCGCGCCGAGGCGATGGCCGGAGCCGAGGTGCTGACGGTGCCCGCCGCCTTCACGCGCCAGACCGGCGAGGCGCATTGGCATGTGCTGCTGCGCGCCCGCGCCATCGAGAACGGCGCCTATGTCATCGCCGCCGCGCAGGGCGGCCTGCATGAGGATGGGCGCGAAACCTATGGCCATTCGCTGATCGTCGATCCGTGGGGACGCATCATCGCCGAGGCCGCGCATAACGAGCCAGGCGTGATCGTCGCCGAGATCGATCCTGCCCAGTCGCTTGCCGCGCGCCGCAAGATCCCTAATCTGAAGAATGCGCGGGACTTCACCGTCAATGCCGGGGCAAGCGAAGCGCCGCGTCTCAGGGGTGCCGCCTCTTGATCCGTTTTTCCCTGATCTGCGAACACGAGCACGAATTCGAGGCGTGGTTCCGCAGCAATGACGATTTCGACACCCAGAAGAAGCGCGGCTTCGTGGATTGCCCGAGCTGCGGCTCGCACAAGGTCGAGAAGGCGCTGATGGCGCCGRCCGTCTCGACCTCGCGCAAGCAGGAGAAGGTGGCGTTGGCCATGGGCGAGGCGCAGAAGCAGGCGCTGGCGCAGCTGAAGGYGCTGGCCGAGAAGGTGCGCGAGAATGCCGATTATGTCGGCGACAAGTTCGCCGAGGAGGCGCGCAAGATCCATTTCGGCGAGACCGATCCGCGCGGCATCTATGGCGAAGCGACACCGGAAGAGGCGCAGAGCCTTATCGAGGACGGCGTCGAGTTCATGCCGATCCCGAGTTTTCCGGAGGATCGGAACTAAGGCGCGGCTAGCTTAGGCTTCCGATCAGTTTTTCCAGCAGTTTCGCCAGCATTTCCCGGTCTTCGCTCGTCAGACCTGAAAGGATCTGGTGCTCGTTGGCGACGTGGGCGGTGAGCGCATCGTCGGTGAGCTCGCGGCCTTTTGCGGTGAGTTGCACAACCACGCCGCGCCGGTCGCTGGGGTGTGGCGCGCGCTGGATCAGTCCGRCCTTTTCCAGACGGTCGAGGCGGGCGGTCATGGCGCCCGACGTCACCATCGTCGCCTCATAGAGCTCGGTCGGCGTCAGCGCATAGGGCGTGCCCGACCGGCGTAGCGTCGCCAGAACGTCGAATTCGCCGGCCTGCAGCCCGAAGCGAGCGAAGAGCGGCGCGAGCCGGTCGCGCGCGATYAGCGCCGAGACCTCGTTGAGGCGCCCGATGACGCCCATCGGCGATACGTCGAGATCCGGCCGCTCCCGTCGCCACTGCTCCATGGCCCTGCCCGCTCGATCCATATCTCTCACCGCAAAGTATCTTGACATAAAGAATCTTTACGCTATCTTACCGGAAGATGAACCGGCCGCCAAGCGGCTACGCAGCGACAGGACAGCCCGATGAAATTTCTCTGGGATTCGGCGATTGGTCTTTTGGTCGTGACGGGCGGCCTGCTCGGCATGACGCTGCCGTTCGGCAAGCTTGCGACCGCGGCCGGGGTGCCGGCGATGGTCTGGGCCTTCGTCATTTCGCTGGGCGCCGGCGGCGTGCTGTTCTTGGCGCTCCTCTTGCGCGGCGAACGCATCCGGCTGACCCCGCACAAGCTGCGCTATTTCTTCGTCACCGCGGCGATTTCCTATGCCTTTCCCAATCTCTTGATGTTCTCGGCCATCCCGCATCTCGGCGCCGGCTACACCGGCATCATGTTCACGCTGTCGCCGGTCATCACGCTGGTGTTCTCGATCCTGCTCGGCGTCAGGCGTCCCAATCTGCTCGGTATCATCGGCATCGCCGTCGGCTTCGTCGGCGCGGTGATGGTCGCGCTGACACGCGGCGAGGCCGGCCAGCCGGCCGATTATTTCTGGGTGGCGATCGGACTGCTCATCCCGGTCAGCCTTGCCGCCGGCAACATCTACCGCACCGTCGACTGGCCGGAGGGCACCGGTCCGATCGAGCTTGCCGTCGGCAGCCACTTGGCCTCGGCCACGCTCCTGGTCGCCGGCATTCTGGCGCTTCTGGGCGGGCAAGCCTTCGTCCCGCTCGGCGGCGTGCCGCTGGTGGTGGCCGGCCAAGTGGCGTCGGCCTCGGCGATGTTCGCCTTCTTCTTCCGCCTGCAGGCCGTCGGCGGCCCGGTCTATCTCAGCCAGATCGGCTACGTGGCGGCGGCGGTCGGCCTGTTCGCCGGCACGTTGTTCCTGGGCGAGCATTACCAGCTTCTGACCTGGCTCRGCGCCGCCATCATCACCACCGGCGTCTTCATCACGACCAAGGCGCAAAACCAGACCGGCGCGCCGACGCCGGTTCGGATCGAGCCGGCGGCGTCCCGCAGCTAAAGAGGGGGCATCAGCATCCCGCCGGCCGCGATGCAGCCGGCGGCTTAAGGCGCGTCGCGATCTTTCAGTTTCGCTCCATGCGCTTTAGCTTTGATCTTATGCATGTCTTTATCCCGAAACCGGTTCCCACGTTCAGGAGACATGCTTAGGAAACAGAGGAGGCGGCAATGCCCAACGCAGAAGGCCCGGTCAGCGTCGCGGATTTTCGCGCCGCCATGCGGCTCATCGTCGGCAATGTCAGTGTCATCACCGCCGGCGTCGGCGACRACCGCACCGGCCTCGTCGTGATTTCCGTGGTGTTGCTGTCAGGGGAGCCGCCGAAGGTGATCGCCTGTGTCAACCGCTCCTCGTCGACCTGGCCGATCATCGAGCGCTACCGGCATTTTTGCGTCAATTCGCTCGGGCCTCAGCATCAGCGGGTGGCCGAGCGGTTCTCCGGCTTCGGCGGCATCAAGGGCAAGGCCCGCTACGAGGGCGCCGAATGGACGGCGCTGAAGACGGGCGCATCGCTGCTTGCCGGTGCGGTGRCCGCGTTCGACTGCAGCCTCGACGAGATGATCGACCGCGGCGCGCACTCGATCGTCATCGGCTCGGTCGAAGCGGTCAGGACCCAGGATGCCGGGYAGGCGTTGATTTACTGGCGGGGCGGTTATCGGCCACTCGAAGCGTAAGACGAGCGTCCCCGGCTGCTGCCGCTCAGACGGAAGCCTTCTCGGCCAGCACCATATAGTTGACGTCCATGTCCCTGGACTTCTGCCAGCGGTCGGCCAGCGGATGATAGATGACGCCGGTGCGGTCGATCACCGTGAGGCCTGCGGCGCCCAGCGCCTTTCCAAGTTCCTCCGGCCGCACCAGCTTGCCGAACTGATGCGTGCCGCGCGGCAGCCAGCGCAGAACATATTCGGCGCCAATGATGGCGAGGCCGAGCGCTTTCAGCGTGCGGTTGATGGTGGCGACGAACATGATGCCGCCGGGGCGGACCATCTGGCCGCATTTGGCGACGAACAGGTCGACATCGGCGACATGCTCGACCACTTCCATGTTGAGGATGACGTCGAAGGTCTCGCCGGCATCGGCCAGCGCCTCGGCCGTCGTGGCGCGATAGTCGACGCTGACGCCGGCCTCCGCCGCGTGCAGCTTGGCCACTTCGATGTTGGTCGAGGAAGCGTCGGCGCCGACGACATCGGCGCCAAGCCTGGCCATGGGTTCGCACAGCAATCCGCCGCCGCAACCGATGTCCAGGAAGCRCAGGCCCTCGAAAGGCCGGGCCGCGCGCGGGTCACGGCCGAAACGCGCCGCCACCTGGTCACGGATATAGGCAAGCCGCACCGGGTTGAACTTGTGCAGCGGACGGAACTTGCCGTTCGGGTTCYACCATTCGGCGGCAAGGGCGGAGAAGCRCTCGACTTCTCCGGCATCGATGGTCGATCGGCGGGGTTCTGGCATGGGCGGGCCTCCTCGAACGCCAAGAACTCGGCGAACGTTAGGAAGTCGGGTCCTCAGCCGCGAAAGTCAAGGCAGGTTTTTTCAACTGCTGCCACACGCGTTGCCGGCAAGCATCTCCGGGCCGGTCGGTGCCCGATGTCAGCACATGGCGGCTTGATCTGGCCGCCGCGGAAACGCGATCGCCATATCGGACGAATGGAAGGCATGATGCCCAGGAAGGAGGCCCGGTTATGCAACCCCACTCGTCGATCCTCTGGCGCCGTCTCGACCTTGAGGGCCATGATGCCTGCCTGCTTGGCGCGACCGACCAGGGTTGGCGCCTCGAGGGCCACGCACTCTTCGCCCAAGACGGCCAGCCCTGCAGCCTTGCTTATGCGGTGGATTGCGATCCCGGCTGGAGTACGCGCTCCGCGCGGGTCGGCGGCTTCGTCGGCACGCAGGAGCTGCATTACGAGGTCGAGCGGCTCGCCGACGGCCAATGGATGCTGAACGGCGTKGGCCAGGCCGAGGTCGCGGGTCTCGTCGATCTCGACCTTGGCTTCACGCCGGCCACGAACCTCGTGGCGGTTCGCCGCTTCAATCTTGGGGTCGGCGTGGCGACGCCGGCTCCGGCCGCCTACCTGGCTTTTCCCGAACTCAGGCTCACGCGCCTTGACCAGACCTATCGGCGACTGGACGAAAACCGCTACGCCTATGCCGCGCCGGCCTTTGGCTATGAGGCCATCCTGACGGTCTCGTCGGCCGGTTTCGTTCTCGATTATCCGGGCTTGTGGCAAAGCGCTGCCTGAGCCGGTTGCCCAGCCGAAGATGCGGGTCTAGCGTGACAACGCGACTTCGGCATGGCTCATGGCGACGCTGGCCGGCTCTATTGCCTGCAGCGCGACGCTGTCGCCGATCTCGGCCATGATGCGGTCGGCCGCCGCCCGGGCCTGCTCCATGCTCCGCCAGCGCACGACGTCGACCCACACGCCATCCTCGCGCCGGCCGAGATGTCGGCTGAGGAAGCCCGGCTGCCGGGCGAGCCAGTCGGTTACGGTCCCGTTATTGGCGACAAAGCCGGCTTCGGCGCCGGGCTTGAGGCGGAAGGTGACGATTTCCAGGACCTCGGTCATGAGAATCTCCAGCGGCGTTTCGCTGTCCTTATGGCATGATCGGCGGCAGGAATCCGTCAGGATGAGCGGTGCCGGGGCCGGCGATAGTCGCGCTCGCTTGCGAAGCTTTGCTGTTTTGGCTAAGGAGGCCGCGCATTCCGGCGCCGGGCTTACCCTGGCGTTTCTTCCCGTTCCGGCCTTGAGCCGGCCTCAGTCAAAGGCATTTCGCTTCCATGGCGCGTATCGTGATGAAATTCGGCGGAACCTCGGTCGCCGACATCGCCCGCATCCGCAATGTGGCGCGCCATGTCAAACGCGAGGTCGATGCCGGTCACGAGGTTGCCGTGGTGGTGTCGGCCATGGCCGGCAAGACCAACGAGCTGGTCGCCTGGACGCGCGAAGCCTCGCCCATGCACGATGCGCGCGAATATGACGCCGTTGTCGCTTCGGGCGAGCAGGTCACGGCCGGTCTTCTGGCGATCACGCTGCAGAATATGGGCGTCCATGCACGATCCTGGCAGGGCTGGCAGATCCCGATCAAGACCGACAACGCGCATGGCGCGGCGCGCATCCTCGACATCGACGGCGCCTTCCTGATCAAGCGGTTCGGCGAGGGCCAGGTGGCGGTGATCGCCGGCTTCCAGGGCATCGGACCGGACAACCGCATCGCGACGCTCGGCCGCGGCGGCTCCGACACCAGCGCCGTGGCGATTGYCGCGGCGGTCAAGGCCGACCGCTGCGACATCTACACCGATGTCGACGGCGTCTACACCACCGACCCGCGCATAGAGCCGAAAGCCCGGCGACTGGCCAAGATTTCCTTCGAGGAAATGCTCGAAATGGCCTCGCTCGGCGCCAAGGTGCTGCAGGTGCRCTCGGTCGAGCTTGCCATGGTTCACAGGGTGCGTACCTTCGTGCGGTCGTCCTTCGACGATCCCGACGCGCCCGGAATGGGGGATTTGCTCAATCCGCCCGGAACGCTCATTTGCGACGAGGAAGAGATCGTGGAACAGCAGGTCGTCACCGGAATTGCCTACGCCAAGGACGAAGCGCAGATTTCGYTGCGCCGCGTCGGCGACCGCCCAGGCGTTGCCGCCGGCATCTTCGGCCCGCTGGCCGAGGCCAACATCAATGTCGACATGATCGTCCAGAACATCTCCGAGGACGGCAAGTTGACCGATATGACCTTCACCGTGCCGTCCGGCGACGTCGACAAGGCGCTTGCGGTGCTGGAGAAGCTGAAGCCGGAAGTCGGCTACGATGTCGTGCAGTCGGAATCCGGCATGTCGAAGGTCTCGGTCATCGGCATCGGCATGAGGAGCCATGCCGGCGTCGCCGCCACCGCCTTCAAGGCGCTGGCCGACAAGGCGATCAACATCCGCGCCATCACCACGTCCGAGATCAAAATCTCGATACTGATCGACGGTCCCTATACGGAACTGGCGGTTCGCACTTTGCATTCCGTCTACGGTCTGGATAAGCAATAGCAAGAACTGAGTCAGTTGTTGCGTGAACGCCGGCCGCGGGAGAAACTGCGGCGGGCGAATGCCCATTGGAGAACAAGCCGCAATGCGTGATACGGCCAGTGGCCCGCGCGTTCTGCTCAAACGGCTTCGCGAGCTCATGCAGGAGCCGCTGGAGCCGCAGGAGCGGCTCGACCGCATCGTGCGCGACATCGCCTCCAACATGGTCGCTGAAGTCTGCTCGCTCTATGTGCTGCGCGCCGACTCCGTGCTCGAACTCTACGCCACCGAGGGTCTGAACCCGAACGCCGTCCACCTGGCGCAGCTCAGGCTCGGGCAGGGCCTGGTCGGGACGATCGCCGCCAGCGCGCGGCCGCTCAACCTTTCCAACGCGCAGGAGCATCCGGCCTTCGCCTACCTGCCGGAGACGGGCGAGGAGATCTACAATTCCTTCCTCGGCGTGCCGGTGCTGAGGGCGGGGCGCACGCTGGGCGTGCTGGTGGTGCAGAACAAGACCATGCGTCACTACCGCGACGACGAGGTCGAGGCTCTGGAAACCACGGCGATGGTGATCGCCGAGATGATCGCCACCGGCGATCTCGCGCGCCTCACCCGGCCTGGGCTGGAGCTCGACCTGCGCCGCCCGGCAAGCTTCACCGGCCTTTCCTTCAACGAAGGCGTCGGGCTCGGCCATGTCGTGCTGCACGAGCCGCGTATCGTCGTCACCAACCTCTTCAACGAGGACAGCGAGGAGGAGGTGCGCCGGCTGCAGTCCTCGCTCGGCTCGCTTCGGCTCTCCATCGACGACATGCTGGAGCGGCGCGAGGTCGCCTTCGAGGGCGAGCATCGCGAGGTGCTCGAGGCCTACCGCATGTTCGCCAATGACAGCGGCTGGGTGCGCAGGCTGGAAGAGGCGATCCGCAACGGCCTGACGGCGGAGGCGGCGGTCGAGAAGGTGCAGAGCGACATGCGTGCCCGCATGCTGCACATGACCGACCCTTATCTGCGCGAGCGGATGAGCGATTTCGACGACCTCGCCAACCGGCTCCTGCGCCAGCTGATGGGGCGCGGCCCGGAGGATGTTGCGGCCTCGCTGCCCAAGGATGCCATCATCGTCGCCCGCTCGATGGGCGCGGCCGAACTGCTCGACTATCCGCGCGACAAGCTGCGCGGCCTGGTTCTGGAGGACGGCGCCGCCACCAGCCATGTCGTCATCGTCGCGCGCGCCATGGGCATTCCCGTCGCCGGACAGATGAAAGGCGCCGTTTCCATGGCGGAAAACGGCGACGCCATCATCGTCGACGGCGAGGAAGGCACCATCCATCTGAGGCCGCAATCCGACCTGGAGGCCGCCTATGCCGAAAAAGTCCGATTCCGGGCGCGGCGGCAGGAAGTCTATCGCGAGCTGCGCAAGAAGCCGTCGCTGACCAAGGACGGCGTTCCGGTCGATCTCCTGATGAATGCGGGTCTTGCCGTCGACCTGCCGCAGCTGACCGAATCGGGCGCCGCCGGCATCGGGCTCTTCCGCACCGAATTACAGTTCATGGTCGCCTCGACCTTCCCGCGCRCCGAGGCGCAGGAGCGGCTTTACCGCGACGTGCTCGACGCCGCGCGCGGCAAGCCCGTCACCTTCCGCACCATCGACATCGGCGGCGACAAGGTGCTGCCTTACTTCAAGGGCGCGATCCAGGAAGAGAACCCGGCGCTCGGCTGRCGGGCGATCCGGCTGACGCTCGACCGCCCCGGCCTGCTCAGGACGCAAATCCGGGCGCTGCTGAAGGCCTGCGGCGGCCGTGAGTTGAAGCTGATGCTGCCGATGGTCACCGAGCTGTCGGAAATCGCGCAGGCGCGCGAGATCATCGACCGCGAGGTCCGGCATCTGTCGCGCTTTGCGCATCATCTGCCCACCAGCCTCAAGCTCGGCGCGATGCTGGAAGTGCCCTCGCTCTTGTTCCAGCTCGACGAATTGATGAAGGCGGTGGACTTCGTCTCGGTCGGCTCCAACGACCTCTTCCAGTTCGTCATGGCCGTCGATCGCGGCAACACCCAGCTCGCCGACCGCTTCGACACGCTTTCGGCGCCGTTCCTGCGGGTGCTGAAGACAATCGCCGATGCCGGCGTGCGCAACAACACGCCGGTGACGCTCTGCGGCGAGCTTGCCGGGAGGCCGATCTCGGCCATGGCGCTGATCGGCCTGGGCTTCCGCTCGATCTCGATGTCGCCGGCCTCGATCGGCCCGGTCAAGGCAATGCTGACCGAGCTGCCGCTGCAGGAGCTGAAAGACTTCTTCAAGGACAATCTGATGGCGCCGGCCCAAGGGACGCCGATGCGGGCGCTGCTGCAGGCATTTGCCGACGATCGCTCCATACCGCTATAGCATCCCATCATGATCAACCTGCCCCGCGACCGTATGGATCAAGTCGTCAAGCGTTTCGACATGCTCGAAGCGCAGATGGCGGCCGGCCCCGCCGCCGATCAATATGTCAAGATGGCCTCGGAATATGCCGACATCCAGGAGATGGTGGGCAAGATCCGGGCGTTGCGCGCCGCCGAGCAGGAACAGGCGGACCTTGAGGCGATGCTGGCCGACAAGGCGACCGACGCCGACATGCGGGCGTTGGCCGAGGCGGACCTGCCGGAGGTCGAGAGCCGCATCGAGGCGCTGCAGAAGGACATCCAGATCCTGCTTCTGCCCAAGGACGCGGCCGACGAGAGGAACGCCATCCTCGAAATCCGCGCCGGCACCGGCGGCGACGAGGCGGCGCTGTTCGCCGGCGATCTGTTCCGCATGTATGAGCGCTACGCCGCTTCGCGCGGCTGGCGTTTCGAGGTGGTGTCGGCCAGCGAAGGCGAGGTCGGCGGCTACAAGGAAATCATCGCCTCGGTGTCGGGCAAGGGCGTGTTCGCGCATCTGAAGTTCGAATCCGGCGTGCACCGCGTCCAGCGCGTGCCGGAAACCGAAGCCGGTGGGCGCATCCACACCTCGGCGGCGACGGTAGCCGTGCTGCCCGAAGCCGAGGAGGTCGATATCGACATCCGGGCGGAGGATATCCGCATCGACACGATGCGCGCCTCGGGCTCGGGGGGCCAACACGTCAACACCACCGACTCGGCGGTGCGCATCACCCATCTGCCGACCGGCATCATGGTGGTGCAGGCGGAAAAATCGCAGCACCAGAACCGGGCGCGCGCCATGCAGATCCTGCGCGCGCGGCTCTATGACCTGGAGCGCAGCCGGGCCGACGAAGAACGCTCGTCGTCGCGCAAATCACAGGTCGGCTCGGGCGACCGTTCAGAGCGCATCCGCACCTATAATTTTCCGCAGGGGCGCGTCACCGACCACCGCATCAACCTCACGCTCTACAAGCTCGACCGGGTGATGATGGGTGAGCTCGACGAGGTGATCGACGCGCTGATCGCCGACCATCAGTCGAAGCTGCTGGCCGATATGAGCCTCGATGGCTGACCATCTGCCCGCCGCGCTCGGGCCGCTGCTCAGGGCGGCGCGCGAGCGTCTGGCCGCCGCCGGTATCGACGATCCGGCGCTCGATTCCCGGCTGATCGTGGAACATTTCTCCGGCACGACCCGCACCCAGGCGATCGCCGAACCGGGGCACGAGGTGGGTCCGAAGGCGCTTTCGGCCGTTGAAGCGGCCCTGAGGCGTCGCGTCGCAGGCGAGCCGGTGCACCGCATCCTCGGCTACCGCGAATTCTACGGTTTGCGCCTGTCGCTGTCACCGCAGACGCTGGAACCCCGGCCGGACACCGAGACGCTGGTCGACGCCGTCCTGCCCTTCGCCCGGGCAACGGCCGAAAGGCTGGGCGAATGCCGTATTCTCGATCTCGGCACGGGCACCGGCGCCATCGCGCTGGCCCTGCTCGGCGCCGTCCCGGCAGCGACAGCGACGGGCGTCGACATTTCGCCCGGCGCATTGGCGACCGCAACCGCAAATGCCCGGGATCTGGGGCTCGGCGAGCGCTTCAAAGCCTTGCATTCCAACTGGTTCGAAAAAGTTTCGGGCCGCTACCATGTAATTGCCTCGAACCCTCCCTATATACCCAGTCGAGAGATCGGAAATCTGCAGGATGAGGTCCGCGATTTCGACCCGCATCGGGCGCTGGACGGCGGTGCGGATGGGTTGGACCCCTATAGGGTCATCGCCGCCGAGGCGGCAGGATTTCTGGAAACGCAAGGCAAGGTAGCGGTCGAGATCGGCCACACGCAGAAGAACGAGGTCAGCGGAATATTCGCCRCAGCCGGTTATGTGTTAATCGGGACACATCGCGACCTCGGCAAGAATGACAGAGTTCTGGTGTTCGAGCGGCGAAAGCCCTGATGCAGTGCGAAAAAACCGCTTGGCAATACAGGGGAATGCAGTTAGGGTCCGGCTCAACCGGATGAGACGAAGCAGGCAGTGCTCCCAGCGATTCGGTTTTCCTTGGAAATAGCTGCCTTCTTGCGCAAACGACGCCCAAGCTTCGTGCGGGAATCATCCGGCAAGTGATGTAACCGGAACAGGATGGCACGTGGCGCCAACGCAATTGATGCGGGCGAACGCCGGTGAAGAAACGAAACGGCTGGCTGCATGAGCGCCTCCGTTCGTGAAGAGTTTTTTCGAAAATTCACTATGAAGAGAGTCTAATGAGGCCACAACAGCAGAACAGGCGCATGCGCGGTCGCAACAACAATGGCGGCGGTGGCAACAACAACAACCGCAAGGGGCCGAATCCCCTGACCCGCACTTATGAGAGCAACGGCCCGGACGTGAAGATCCGCGGATCGGCTCAACAGATCGCCGAAAAATACGCCGCACTCGCCCGTGACGCGCAAAGCTCCGGCGACAGGGTGATGGCGGAGAACTACCTCCAGCACGCCGAACATTACAATCGCATCATTGCCGCCGCACAGGCGCAGATGCCGATCCAGAACGTCCCGCAGAACCGCGACGACTTCGAGGACGATCTCGATGAGGACCGCGACGAGTTCGACAATACGGGAAATAACAGCGGCAACGGCGCCGAGGCGCCGGCGAACGGCTCCGGGCCGCAGCCGGTGATCGAAGGCACGCCGGCGGAACTCGCCTATAACCAGGAAAACGGCCGCGACAACAACAATCGCCGCGACAGCGGTCAGCGTGACGGGGGACAGCGCGACAACAATGGCCGCGACCGGCATCGCGACCGCCGCAACGGCGGCTACGGCCAGCATGGCCAGAACGGTCCGCGCGGTGACAGCGGCCAGCGCGAGCATGGCGGCCAGCAGTCCGATCAGAACCGCCGCAATGAGGCCGCGCAGGCGCAGCCCGAGGCTGCCGGCGAGGCCGGTCCTCAGGCCGAGCAGGCGCCGCAGTTCGACAGTTTCTCGCCGGCCGCGCTCGCCGCCCAGGCCGAGCTCAACGAAGCCGCCACCGGCGGCGGTCGCCGGCCACGGCGCCCGCGGCGCCCGCGTGGCAATTATGCCGAGCAGGCCGGCAATGGCGAGCAGGGCGATCAGCCGGAGAGCTTGAGCCCGGAAGCCGCCAGTCCTGAGAATTCAGGCGAAGCGCGCAATGCGGCTGGCAATGGCGACGCCRCCAGCGTCAGGCCGGCAGAAGAAGCGGACCGGGTGATTGAGCCGGCGCCCGTTGCCGGCGAAGTTCCCGGCGAGCCTGTTCCCGCCGACGCGAACAACTGATCCGGACGCCATTCCAGGCATTGCAGACGGCGGAGAGCAATCTCCGCCGTTTTCGTTCGTGCGCAGCTGGAATATTCTGCTTTGATCGACATCAAGGCGTCTTGAGGGACCGTGCCCCATACACCATATCTCGGCTGAACAGGGCTCGGCTCCTATGAGCGGGTCCGTCACCGCAATCTGATCCGGTGCCGCAAAGCGGGCCGGTGATGGAAGGAGACACATATGAATATCGAGAAATATTCCGAGCGCGTGCGCGGCTTCATCCAGTCGGCGCAGACCATGGCGCTCTCGCGCAATCACCAGCAATTCACCCCCGAACATATGCTGAAGGTGCTCGTCGACGATGACGAGGGCCTTGCCGCGTCCCTGATCGAGCGCGCTGGCGGCAGCGTCCGCGACGTCAAGCTCGGCGTCGAGACCGCGCTCGAAGCCATGCCCAAGGTCGAAGGAGGCAATGGCCAGCTCTATCTGGYCCAGCCTCTTGCCAAGGTGTTTTCCACCGCCGAGGACCTGGCCAAGAAGGCCGGCGACAGCTTCGTCACCGTCGAGCGGCTGCTGCAGGCGCTTGTCATGGAGAAGTCGGCCAAGACCGCCGACATCCTGTCCAAGGCAGGCGTCACCGCGCAGGCGCTCAACCAGGCCATCAACGATATCCGCAAGGGCCGCACCGCCGACTCGGCCGGGGCCGAGCAAGGCTATGACGCGCTGAAGAAATACGGGCGCGACCTCACCGCCGACGCCCGCGCCGGCAAGCTCGATCCGGTCATCGGCCGTGATGACGAGATCCGCCGCACCATCCAGGTGCTGTCGCGGCGCACCAAGAACAACCCCGTGCTGATCGGCGAGCCGGGCGTAGGCAAGACGGCGATCGCCGAAGGCTTGGCGCTGCGCATCGTCAATGGCGACGTGCCGGAATCGCTGAAGGACAAGCAGTTGATGGCGCTCGACATGGGCGCGCTGATTGCCGGCGCCAAATATCGCGGCGAGTTCGAAGAGCGGCTGAAGGCGGTGCTCAACGAGGTCACCTCGGCCAACGGCAACATCATCCTGTTCATCGACGAGATGCACACGCTGGTCGGCGCCGGCAAGGCCGACGGTGCGATGGATGCGTCCAACCTGCTGAAGCCCGCGCTTGCGCGCGGCGAGCTGCACTGCGTCGGCGCGACCACGCTCGACGAGTACCGCAAGCATGTCGAGAAGGACCCCGCCCTTGCCCGCCGTTTCCAGCCCGTCTTCGTCGACGAGCCGACGGTGGAGGACACGGTCTCGATCCTGCGCGGCCTGAAGGAGAAGTACGAGCAGCACCACAAGGTGCGCATTTCGGATTCCGCGCTGGTGTCGGCGGCCACGCTTTCCAACCGCTACATCGCCGACCGTTTCCTGYCGGACAAGGCGATCGATCTGGTCGATGAGGCGGCCTCCAGGCTGCGCATGCAGGTCGATTCCAAGCCCGAGGCGCTGGACGAGATCGACCGCCGCATCATGCAGCTCAAGATCGAGCGCGAGGCGCTGAAGGTCGAGAAGGACGAGGCCTCGAAGGACCGGCTTGCCCGRCTGGAGAAGGAGCTTGCCGATCTCGAGGAGGAATCGAGCGAGTTGACCACGAAGTGGCAGGCCGAAAAGCAGAAGCTTGGCCTTGCCGCCGACCTGAAGAAGCAGCTCGACGAGACGCGCAACGAACTGGCGATCGCGCAGCGCAAGGGCGAATTCCAGCGCGCCGGCGAGCTTGCCTACGGCAAGATCCCGGAGCTCGAGAAGAAGCTCAAGGAAGCCGAGGCGCAGGACGGCAAGACCGGCATGGTGGAAGAGGTGGTCACGCCCGACCATGTCGCGCATGTTGTGTCGCGCTGGACCGGCATTCCGGTCGACAAGATGCTGGAAGGGCAGCGCGAGAAGCTTTTGCGCATGGAAGACGAAATCGGCAAGCGGGTCGTCGGCCAGGGCGAAGCCGTGCAGGCGGTGTCCAAGGCCGTGCGCCGCGCCCGCGCCGGACTGCAGGATCCGAACCGGCCGATCGGCTCGTTCATGTTCCTCGGACCGACCGGCGTCGGCAAGACCGAGCTCACCAAGGCGCTGGCCAGCTTCCTGTTCGACGACGAGACGGCGCTGGTGCGCATCGACATGTCGGAGTTCATGGAGAAGCATTCCGTCGCCCGGCTGATCGGCGCGCCTCCCGGCTATGTCGGTTATGAGGAAGGCGGCGCGCTGACCGAAGCGGTGCGGCGCCGGCCCTATCAGGTCGTGCTGTTCGACGAGATCGAGAAGGCGCATCCAGACGTGTTCAACGTGCTCCTGCAGGTGCTCGACGACGGAAGGCTGACCGATGGCCAGGGCCGCACGGTCGATTTCCGCAACACGCTGATCATCATGACGTCCAACCTCGGCGCCGAATATCTGGTCAACCTCAGCGACGACCAGGATGTCGATGCCGTGCGCGACGAGGTGATGAGCGTGGTGAAGGCCTCGTTCCGGCCGGAGTTCCTCAACCGTGTCGACGAGGTGATCCTGTTCCACCGGCTGCGCCGTCAGGATATGGACCGTATCGTCGAGATCCAGCTCAAGCGGCTGGAGAACCTGCTTGTCGACCGCAAGATCACGCTGTCGCTGGATCATGACGCGATCGAGTGGCTGGCCTCGAAGGGCTACGATCCGGCTTATGGCGCCAGGCCGCTGAAGCGGGTGATGCAGAAGGAGCTGCAGGACCCGCTGGCGGAGAAGATCCTGCTCGGCGAGATCCTCGACGGTTCGACTGTCAAGGTCACCGCGGGCTCCGACCGGTTGAACTTCCGCTCGAAGCCGACCGTGGTGGCGACGGAAGCCGCCGCCTGATCCGGGTCGAGCTTGAACGAACGCGAAGCGCGTCGCACCGGACCGGTGCGGCGCGCTTTGTTATTCCCGGCGACTGCGCATAATCGGCTGCCGATTCGAATGGCTGGGGAAGGACTCGATGACGCTCGACGATTACAACGGCTTCTGCGCATCGCTGCCCGCCACGACGCATGTCGTTCAGTGGGGCGGCGCCCATGTCTGGAAGGTTGGCGGCAAGGTGTTCGCCATCGGCGGCTGGAACGAGGGCGGCGAGCTCTTCGTTACCTTCAAGTGTTCCGAGATGGCCTATGACGTGCTGAAGGAGCAGCCGGGCTGCCGGCCGGCTCCCTATCTTGCCTCGCGCGGCATGAAATGGATTCAGCGTCAGACGAGCCAAAGCGTGGATGACGCGGCGCTGATGGACTATCTGCGCGAGAGCCATCGCCTGGTCGTGCTCAAGCTGACCAGACAGGCACGCAAGGAATTGGGACTTGCGCAAGCTGGCTGATATTCCTCAAGCTCGCGGAAAACCGCCATCTTCATGCCCGGTTCATATTGGAACCTTAATTTGGGCAACTGGTTTGCTGGCGAAGATTCGCCCGCCAGGAGCCTAGTCGACCGGAGAGCTAGACCCCCATGCTGCGCTTGATCTTTTCCCTTTCGGCACTCGCGGCCGGGCTGGTGACTTCCAGTGCGTTCGCCACGCCGAGCGTGGATGGCGCGCCGCAGGCGACACGGCCCGCCCAGCGCGGTGCGCTGGTGCTGGCGCAGGAAGGCAATATCGATATCTACTACGACGCCAGGGGCAACCGCGTGCTGGTCGATGCCGACACCGGCAAGGTGATCGCCATCCAGCCGCCGGGGAGCAGGCTCGACCGCCGAGCTCTGCGCCGGYAGATGCGCATGCAGGAACTCGGCCGCGCGCCGACCGAGGGTGACGATCGCTATTATCTCGACAATCCCGAGGACATGGCGCGCTTCCGCCGCCGGCAACTGGAGGAGAACGGCCGCGTTATCCCGCCGCCGGTCGATGAATACGATCCCAACAGCGACAATTCCGTCGATGCCTATCCGCCGGCGCCCTCCAATGATGAGGGCTATGCCACCACCTATCCCGAGGAGCCGAAGTCGAACACCATCAAGCGCCAGCCGCTGAACGAGGCTTCGATCGACCCGGAGCAGCCGGGTCAGGGCGAAGTGCTGCAGACCAATCCGGACGCCGAGCCGTCGCTGCCGCCGAACACGGGCGGCAAGGCCTCGGTCGATCCGTCRCTGTCGCTCGGGGTGCGCCAGGACGTTGCCGCGCTGCAGGTGCTGCTCGACCGCGGCGGCGCTTCGCCGGGCGTGATCGACGGGCGCTTCGGCTCCAACGTCGACAAGGCGCTGGCCGCCTACAACGAGATAAACGGCACCAATCTGAAATCCACCGATGCCGTCGGCATCCAGGCGGCGCTTGCCCAGTCGGGCGGTGACCCCTTTGCCAACTATACGATCACGCCGGAAGATGTGGCCGGCCCTTACGTCGCTTCGATCCCTGAGGACTACAGTCAGAAGGCCAAGCTCGACTGCATGTGCTACACCTCGGTCACCGAGGCGCTGGCCGAACGCTTCCACATGGACGAGACCTATCTGAAGTCGATCAACAAGGGCGTCGACTTCAATCGCCCCGGCACGATGATCAAGGTCRCCAATTTYGGCAAGCTGGTCTCGACGCCGGTAACGCGTATCGTCGCCGACAAGACGAAGAAGGAAGTCTACGCCTATGATGGCAGCGGCAAGCTGGTCGCGGCCTATCCGGCGACCATCGGCTCGGCCGACACGCCGTCGCCGACCGGCATCCATGCCGTCTCGCGCATCGCGCTCGATCCGAACTACACCTACAACCCGAACATCAATTTCAAGCAGGGCCAGAACGACAAGATCCTGACCGTCCCGCCGGGACCGAACGGTCCGGTCGRCTCGGTGTGGATCGCGCTCGATAAGCCGACCTACGGCATCCACGGCACRCCTGACCCTTCCAAGATCGGCAAGACCGAGAGCCATGGCTGCGTGCGCCTGACCAACTGGGATGCACGCGAGCTTGYCAAGCTGGTGTCCCCGGGCGTCACGGTGGAGTTCGTCGGCGGACCAACAATCGCGGAGGTCGGCGGGACCTCAACCGATGAGTTTACGCAGCAGTGAAGCGCGYGGCGCCGCGGCATAGATGAGCTGCACCAGCAGGATGAAGCCTATGCTGAGCAGCGGCGTGATCAGGCAAAGCGCCGCGCCGACCRCCCACAGAATTTGCGCCCTGACGATGCGATTGTAGACGGTGTGCCGTGTACCGGCGTCCACATCCTCGGCGACCATGCCGTTCCTGTCGGCATACCACCAGCTCGCGAACAGCGTGGCGCCAAGCATCAAGAGGTTCAGCCAGTAGACCAGCACCGCGATCCTGAATTCCAGGAAATCGCCCAGCAGGTYGGTCGAGAACGGCAGCAGCGCGATGAAGGCAAGAAAGCACAGGTTGAGYGTCGCCAGCCTGYGGTCTGACCTCGYGATCAGGCCATGCTGCGCTTGCTGGCCGAACCAGAAGATGGTGAGCGTCAGAAAACTCAGCGCATAAGTCAGGAACCGTGGCCCGAGCGCCAGGATCGCGGCAAGCAGCTCTCCCTCCGAATGCACCACCTCATGYGACGGCACCCTGATCTCCAGCACGATCAAGGTCAGCGCGATGGCGAAGACGCCGTCGGTAATGCCGACGATGCGTCCGCGTCCTTCCGCCGACGGTTCGAGCGGCCGCTTCATGGCTTCCCCCTCTCACGCATGATGGTGGAACCTAGCACGCGATCGGCGGTTTGCATCAGAATTGGCGTCCGCCTCGCCATGCGGCCAGGGCCGGATGATTTCAGGTTGAGTCGACAACGGAAAACTAAGGTGCATCCTCCTGGAATGCCCGGGGGCATCTGGTTTCAAGAACAGCCATGCTCTGGCTTGTTGTTGCGGCCGCAACGGAGGACTAAGCAGGGATTTATGTCATCCGCGAACGAAACCACTGCCGATTCGCATTCGCCCGTCCGCGCTAACGGTACGTTTTGTCCTCAGACGCAGCGAAAATTCGTGTTGGTCGCGGCGATCCTCGCCTCGGCGCTCGGCTTCATCGACGGCTCGATCCTGGCGATCGCCATGCCGGCGCTGCGCGTGGATCTCGGCGCCAGCCTGGCGCAGGCGCAGTGGATTTCCAACGCCTATGCGTTGACGCTGTCGGCGCTCATCCTGGCGGGAGGCGCCGCTGGCGACCGGTTTGGGCTGCGGCGCGCCTTCGTGGCCGGCATCGCGCTGTTCATCGCGGCTTCACTCGCCTGCGCGGTGGCGCCCGACCCGGCCATTTTGATCGCCTTCCGCGCCATCCAGGGCATCGGCGCGGCGATCATGGTGCCGGGCAGCCTCGCCATCATCGCCAAGGCCTATCCGAAGAAGGAGCGCGGCCGGGCGATCGGCATCTGGGCCGCCGCGTCGGCGCTGACCACGGCGCTCGGTCCCGTGCTGGGCGGCTTCGTCTTGACGACTTTCGGCAATGGGGTCTGGCGCGCGATCTTCGCCATCAACCTGCCGCTTGGACTGATCTCGATCTATCTGCTTCTGGCCAAGGTGCCGGCCGACCAGCCGACTGAAAAGCGCAGCCTCGATCTCGGGGGTGCGGCGCTGGCGACGCTGGCGTTCGGATCGTTGGCCTATGGATTGACGGCCATGAATGCCGAGGGCGGCGGGATGATGGCCGGGCCGGCGATCGTCGCCGGCGTCGTGCTGCTTTTCGTCTTCATCCTTTACGAGCGCTGGCAGCGCGAGCCGATGATCGATCTCGGCCTGTTCCGCATCGGCGCCTTCGCCGGCGCCAATCTGGCGACCTTCTTCCTCTATTTCGCGCTGTCGGCGAATCTCTTCTACCTGCCGATGGTCCTGATCGCGGGCTGGGGATTGAGCTCGGCCGAGGTCGGATTCATCTTCCTGCCGTTGTCGGCATCGATCGCGTTGCTATCGGGACCGGTCGGCCAGTGGTCCGACAAGATCGGCCCGCGTCTGCCGATCGCCGCCGGCAGCCTCATCGTCGCTATCGCCTTTGCCGGGCTCGCCTTGCTCTCTCACGCCGGCATCCATCGTTTCTGGACCGGGGCCTTTCCGCTGATGGCCTTGATGGGGCTTGGCATGGCGCTTGTGGTGTCGCCGCTGTCGACGGCGGTCATGACCTCGGTCGAAGACAAGGACACGGGGGCTGCGTCAGGCATCAACAATGCCGTCTCGCGCGTCGGCGGGTTGATCGCGGTGGCGGCAATGGGCTCGCTGGCGGCTTTCATCTATGCGCGACTGACCGGCAACCCTGCCGGTATTCCCGGTTTCGGCGAGCCGCCCCCGGCCGGGCTGGCGGCCAATCTCGACGCATTGCGGATTACGGCAAGCGATTCGGCTTTTGCCGCGGTCGCCGCTGTCACGACATTGCTTTGCGTGTTGTCGTCGATCGTTGCCTGGCTCACGGTGCCCGGGCAGGCATCACCCTGGCCGCGRCAAGGCGACGATTCGGGCGAATAGTTCAATAATTCGCGCGGCTAAAGCGCGTGGCGATCTTTCAGATTCGCTCCACGCGCTTTAGGTTTTTGATTTTACGCATGTCTTCATCCCGAAACCGGTACCCACTTTCGGGAGACATGCTTCAATTGGGAAGCTGCGAATCAGTCTTGGCGCTGGCGACCTTCAGCGCGTTGCCGTCTTCCTGCTTCAAAAGATCGTCAATGCGCTCGCGCTCGCGCTTGAAAGCGACGAGATCGTCGCCCTTCAGCACCTTGCCCACCGGCAGGCGCACGCGCATCGGGTCGACCTTGGTGCCGTTGACGATCAGCTCATAGTGAAGATGCGGACCGGTGGCGAGACCGGTCTGGYCGAGATAGCCGATCACCTGGCCCTGGCGCACGCGCATCCCGGGCTCGATGCCCTTGGCGAAAGCGCTCTGGTGATTGTAGGAGGTCTCGTAGCCATTGGCGTGGCGGATGATGATCTGCTTGCCGTAGCCGCCGGCCCAGCCGACCTTCTCGACGACGCCGTTGCCCGCAGCGATGATCGGCGTACCGATGGGCGCCGCCCAGTCGACACCGGTATGCATGCGCACATAGCCCAGAATCGGATGCCGCCGCGCGCCGAAGCCGGAGCGGAACTTGCCGGCGGGCAGCGGATTGCGCAGCAGAAATTGCTGGGCGCTCGAACCGTTTTCGTCGAAATAGTCGGTGCTGCCGTCCTGCATCTGGAAGCGGTAGAAATTCTTCGTCTGGCCGCCGAAGGTCRCCGATACATAGAGCAGGTCGGAATTGTCGGAGGTCTGGTCGTCGCCGTCGGGCTGCGAGAACAGGACCTCGAGGCGATCGGCCGGCGAAATCCGCGATTGGAAATCGACGTCGGAGGCGAGAAGCTTGATCAGCTTCTGCGTCATCRCTTTCGACATCCCGTAGGAATAGGCGGCACGGTAGATGCCGTCATAGATATTGGGAAGATTGCCGCGCACCACGACGGGCTGCGAATCATCGAACGCCGTCAAGAGTTCGGGATTGGCCTCCGGCTCCTGCGCCGGCACATACTGGCCGCGATCGTTAAGTGCGATGGTGACGATGTGGGTTGTCTTGTCGTAGACGCTGGTGCGCACGACCTTGGCGATGTCGCCGCGCACTTCAAGACCGACGCGCAGCACCGTTCCGGCCTTCAGCGCCGGGGCGTTCAACAGCTTGCCGATCGCCTCCGCCATGCCGGACGCGTCGTCGCCTGTGTAGCCCGAATCGGCAAAGGCCTCGGCGATATCGGTATCCTTGGTGAAGGGAATGATTTCCTCGGCGAAGGCGGGCGCCTGGTCGTCCGGCGTGGCCCGCGGCGCCACCGAGACATTTTCCTGCGTGATCTTCACATCGTATGAGCCGGCCATCGATTCGGCGAAGGCGTCGCCGAATCGCTGCGGATCGACATAATGCAACGCGGCCACCTGGACGGCGCCGTCGCTCAGGCCGTTGCTGGCGTCGCGCACCACCTTTTCCACCTCGTCGGCGGAAAGATCGCTCTTTTCGTCGAAGGAAGCCGTCTCGATCGGAAAATCGACCGTTTTCAGGCTCATCTCGCTTTCGACCTTGGCACCGTAGATCTGCCCGGCGGCCGCGGTGGCCGTTGCCGGCTGCGCGTTGTTGTCGTCGCCGTCGTCGCCGAACACCTGCATCGGGTCGAATGGCGGGTAGGGGCGATTGGTGGTGTGCCCGGCGGCCAAGGCCATCTTGATCTGCACGAAAGGCATGGTGTGGATAACGTCGCGATCGCCGACCTTGGTGACCATCGACACTTCCATGCGACGCCGGTCCTTTGCCCGGGCGATCTGGCGGGGCGCGACCAGTCTTGTGGTCTTTGCCTGCTCGCCCGAATCGTCGCCGCCGCCGGCAAGGCTGATGAGCTCGGCGATTTCGGGCGGAGTCGCCAGCTGCTGGCGGCCATCGAGGGCGGCAAACAAGGCCACGCCCATCAAGACACTCGATGTAACGCCGGTAAGGAACGTGCCCGACAACCAACGCGCCGAAACTTCGCGGCGGTCAGGCGGACCGCTGCGGCCGTCCGCGATCAGCGGCGGCTCGTTGCCGAGTTCGGCTATGACCTCTTCGGTGTCTGGCATCCAGAAAGGCTGCTTCTTCCCCAGGCGAAACGGCTTGTCGTTGTCGTTGCGGCCATGACAATTGCCTGTCGCGGCGGTTGAAGTCAACGAAGCGGCAAGCCGGGGCCGATGTCCCCAATGATACGCCCCTTGCGCAGGGCGCCCTGTCGTCTGTCGCGGTCGTCCGTTTTGAGGGCGCCTCACATATGCGCGCGCCTTCCTTATATGGGCCGGTTTCACGCCTCAATGCGGCGGCAATAGGGCCTCGTTGTGGATGACCCAAGGGCTGCCGCAAGGGCAGTCGGCTATCGAAAAAACGGTTCGAAAAATTCGTCGCAAAAAATTCAAAAAAGTTCGAAATCGGTGTTGACGCGTCGAGGGAGCTCCGACTATATACGGCCCACGAACGAGGGCGGTGCGCCGCTGGCGGCAGAGAAGTTCGCTTCTATGTTTGCCCTGTTTGGAATTCAAGAGAGCCGCG
>NZ_MDDT01000026.1:0-149551 GCF_001854815.1 Mesorhizobium sp. LCM 4576 | reverse complement strand
CAAACCCTCAATCGTGTCACTCCACACGAATGCTCAAACTATTTTGCAAACTCAGGCTATGACCGGAGCTAATCTCATCCCGCTCTAGCGTTCCGCGCCTTGAGCTTCCGGGACAGCGGCGGTGTCCGCATCGTTGCCTTGCGCTTCCTCCGGCTCCTTGATCCGGAACCATGTCACATAGAGCGCCGGCAGGAACAGCAGCGTGATCGCCGTTCCCGCGATGATGCCGCCCATCATGGCATAGGCCATCGGTCCCCAGAACACTTCGCGCGCGATCGGGATCAGCGCCAGGCTGGCGGCGGCGGCCGTCAGCGCGATCGGCCGCATGCGGTGCTCGGTCGCCTCGATGACCGCCGCCCAGCGGTCCTTGCCTTCTTTGACGAGGTCTTCGATCTGCACGATCAGGATGACCGAGTTGCGGATCAGGATGCCGATCAGCGCCAGCACGCCGAGGATGGCGACGAAGCCGAGCGGCGCGCCRCTGGGCACCAGGGCCGCCACCACGCCGATCAGGCCGAGCGGCGCCACCGCCACCACCAGGAACAGGCGCTGGAAGCTCTGCAGCTGCACCATCAGGATGGTCGCCATGATGAACAGCATCAAGGGCACCACGGCCGCGATCGGTCCCTGGCTCTTGGCGCTTTCCTCGACCGAGCCGGCGGTTTCCACTGAATAGCCGGGCGGCAGCTTGGCGATGAAGGCGTCGACCGAAGGCTTTAGTTCGTTGACGACGGTCGCCGGCAGCACGTCGCCGACCAGGCCGGCGCGCACGGTGATCGTCGGCGTCCGGTTGCGTCGCCAGACCGTCGGCTGTTCGAGATCGTAGCGGAAATTGGCGACCGCCGCGAGCGGGATCGACTCGCCGTTTCCGGTCGRCAGCTGCATGTTCTGCAAGGTTTCGATCGAGCCGCGCTCGGCCTCGCGCGAGCGCGCCACGACATTGATGAGATAGGTCGCGTCGCGCACCTGGGTGATCGTCGAGCCGCCCACCGTGCTGTTCAGCGCGCTGGCGATGTCGGAAGAGGTGATGCCGAGCTGGCGCGCCTTGTCCTGCAGCACGTCGACTCTGAGCACGCGCTGCGGCTCGTTCCAGTCAAAGGTCGGCGCGGCAAGCTTCGGATTGGCGGAAATGACACCGGCGAATTGCTGCGCCAGCTCGCRCACGGTCTGGATATCGGGACCGCCGACGCGGTACTGCACCGGCCTGCCGACCGGCGGGCCGAGCTCCAGCAATTTGACAAAGGCGTCGGTGCCGACGAACTCCTCGCGCAGCAGTTTTTCCAGCGCCGGCTTCACGCGGTTGCGGGCTTCGATGCTCTTGGTGACGATGACGGTCTGGCCGAAATAGGGATTGGCCGGCTGCACGTCATAGGCGAGCACGAAGCGCACGGCGCCCTGGCCGATATAGGAGGAGAAATGGTCGATGTCGGGATTGCCGACCAGCGCGCGCTGCTCGAAGCGCACCATCTGGTCGCGCGTCTCCGTGATCGAGGAGTTCTGCGGCAGGTTCCAGTCGACGATCAGCTCCGGCCGGTCGGATGGCGGGAAGAACTGCTGCTGCACGAGGCCGAAGCCGGCGACCGAGGCRGCAAACAGAAGCACCGTCACGATGATGGTCAGCCAATGGCGGCGAACGGAAAAGACAAGCACGCGCCGGAACAGCGAGGTGAATCGTCCAGGCTGGTCGTGATGCTTAGTCTTCWTCGTCGCCGGCAGGATGGTGACCCCGAGCAGCGGCGCAAACAGCACGGCCACGATCCATGACACAAGCAGCGACACCGCGATGACGACGAAGAGCGTGAACGTGTATTCGCCGGCGGCGCTTGAATTGAGCCCGATCGGAATGAAGCCTGCGACCGTCACCAGCGTGCCTGTCAGCATCGGGAAGGCGGTCGAGGTATAGACATAGGTCGCCGCCTTGCGCAGATTGTCGCCGACCTCCAGCCGCGCCACCATCATCTCGACCGCGATCATCGCGTCGTCGACCAACAGCCCGAGCGCGATGATCAGCGCGCCGAGCGAAATGCGCTGCAGCGATATCCCGAGATATTCCATGACGGTGAAGGTGATCGCGAGCACCAGAGGGATCGACAGCGCCACGACGAAGCCGGCCCGCAGCCCAAGRCTGATGAAGGAGACGGCGAGCACGATGGCGACCGCCTCGAACAGCGCCCGCGTGAAGCCCGAAACCRCTTCCTCGACGATGACCGGCTGGTCGGCCACCAGATGCACGCCGACGCCGACCGGCAGGTCGGCCAGCACCTTCTGCATCTCCTCGTGCAGGGCCTCRCCGAATTTCAGCAGATTGGYGTTGGGCTTCATGCCGATGGCGAGCCCGATCGCGTCCTGGCCGTTGAAGCGGAACAGGGCCGTCGGCGGGTCGACATAGCCGCGCCGGATCGTCGCCACGTCGCTCAGCCGGAAGAAGCGGTCGTTGACGCGCAGGTTGATGGCCCGCAGGCTCTCCTCGGAGGTGAACTGGCCRCCGACACGCACGCTGATGCGCTCAGGGCCGGACTGGATGACGCCGGACGGCGTGATGGCGTTCTGCGCCTGCAAACTGGCGACGATTTGCTGCTGGTTGAGGCCGAGCGCCGCGATCTGGCGCGTCGAGAATTCGAGATAGATCGCCTCATCCTGCGCGCCGACCAGATCGACCTTGCCGGCATTCGGCACGGTGAGGATCTTGGTTCGGACATCCTCGACATAGTCGCGCAATTGGCGCGGTGTCAGCCCGTCGGCGGTGAAGGCATAGATGTTGCCGTAGACGTCGCCGAAGCGGTCGTTGAAGAACGGTCCCTGCACGCCTTGCGGGAACTGCGCCTTGATGTCGTTGACCATATTGCGCACCTGAAGCCAATTCGGCACGACGTCGCGCGCCTTGGTGGTGTCCTTCAGGTTGACRAAGATGACGGTCTGGCCGGCAGTGGTGATCGATTTGGTGTAGTCGAGGCTGTCGAGCTCCTCGAGCTTCTTCTCGATGCGGTCGGTCACCTGCTGCACCGTCTCCTTGACCGAGGCGCCGGGCCAGTTGGCCTGGATGATCATGGTCTTGATGGTGAAGGCGGGGTCTTCTTCGCGCCCGAGATTGAGATAGGAGAAGATGCCGGCCGCCACGAAGACCAGCATGAAATACCAGACCAGCGAACGGTGGCTGAGYGCCCAGTCCGAGAGATTGAAGCCCTTCATCAGACCCCGCCCTCCGGCACCTTGACCTTCTGGCCTTCGCTCAAGCTGTGCACGCCCGCGGTGACGACGCGCATGCCGGCCGCGAGCCCCTCCGACACGGTGAAGCTGCCGCCGCTCTTGGCGGCGACCTTGATCTCGTGCGCGCTCACGCTGGAGGATCGCGGATCGACGATCCAGACCTTTTGCGAGCCGTCCTTTTCGAGCAGCGCCGACATCGGCAGTTCGATTGTCGGCGCGACCTTGGTCATGCGTGTCGCGGTGATCGTCGAGCCGAGCCGGAACGCCGACGGTGGATTGATCAGTGTCAGCCGCACGCGGCGGGTGCGCGTGGCGCCTTCCGATTGCGGCGCGACCTCGCGCAGCTTGGCGTCGGTTTTGATGGTCGGCAGCGATTGCAGGATGATTTCGAACGGGGTGCCGACGGTGAGGTCGCCGGTCAACTGGTCCGGGATGTCGACAACTGCCTCGCGCGGGTCGGTGCGCGCCACGGTGACGATCGTCTGTCCCGGCGAAACGGTCTGGCCGACCTCGGCGCCGACGGCGGTGACGACGCCGTCGAAATCGGAAAACAGCCGGGCATAGCCGAGCTGCTCCTGCGATTTGGCCAAGGCGGCATTCGCCCGCTCGACGCCGGCGGCCGCGGCTTGCCTTGCCTGCTGCGCGGCGTCGAAGACGGACTGGGAGGTGTTGGCAGAAGCGAGCAGGGCGCGCTGGCGCTCCTCGCTGGCCGCCGCATTGGCGAACTGCGCCTGCGCGTTCGACAGATCGGCCTTCGATGCCTGGACGGCAAGCTCCAGCGCCGTCGGATCGAGCGCCGCGATCGTCGTGCCCTTGGTGACGAGGTCGCCGACCTTGACGTCGCGCGAGACGACGCGGCCGAGCAGGCGGAAGGCAAGGTCGGCGCTGTATTGCGGCTCGACCGAACCGGCGAAGCCGAAGGTCTCGACGGTCTTCGGTTCGATCACCACCGACAGAACCGGTCGGACGATCTCCGGCGGCTTCTCTTCCGAGCGCGAGCAGCCGGCAAGCGCTAGAAGGGCGAGCAGGGGAGCGATGCGCGGCAACTGGTTCATTGCTTTGCCCCCGCCACTTCGATCGTCTGTCCGGGGCTGAGCAACTGCCCGCCGGCGGTGACGATGCTCTGGCCTTCCTGCAGGCCCTTGTCGACGACGACAATGCCGGAATCGAAGGCGAGCACCTCGACCGGCGCCGGCGTCACTGCCTTGCTCGACGGGTCGACGATCCAGACGGCGGGCTTGCCGCCGGTCGAGGTCAGCGCCTGCCAGGGCAGCAGGATAGCTTTGACCGACCTGGCGCTGACCGTGCCGATCACGGCCGCGCCCAGCGGCATGCCGGCGGGCGTGTCGGGAATGCCGACCTTGACCCGGATCGACCCCGACGCCGTATCGACCGCCGGCGATATCTCGCGCACCTTGCCGACCGCGCGCACCTGCGGGTCCGACAGCAGCGTGATCGTCACCGCGGGCGAGGACGGCGTCTGCGCAACCAGCGTTTCGTGCACGTTGAAGACCGCATCGCGATCGCCGTCCTCGGCGATGGTGAACACGGTCTGCGCCGCCTGCACCACCTGCCCGGCCTCGACCTGGCGCGCCGTGATGACGCCGGCGGCGCCTGCCTTGAGCTCGGTATAGGACAGGTTTTCCTTGGCGTTGGCGAAAGCGCTTTGCGCGGCATCGACGCTGCCTTGCGCCACTTTCAGCGTCTGATTGGCGGTGTCGAAATCCCGCCTCGTGGTGAAGCCCCGGGCCAACAGGGTCTTCTGCCGCTCATAGGTGGCCGCGGCCTGGGTGAGCTGCGCCTGCGCCGCGTCGAGATCGRCCTGGGCCGAACGCAGGTCCGATTCCTGTTCCTGCGGGTCGATGCGGGCGAGCACCGCGCCCTGGTCGACATGCTGGCCGACATCGACCAGCCGTTCGGCGACCCTGCCGCCGACGCGGAACGACAGATTGTTGAGCGTGCGGGCGGCGATCACCCCGGTCAGCGAGGTCCGTGGCGCGTAATCGGCGAGCGCGACTGTCTGCGTCGTCACCACCACAGGTAATTTCTTTTCCGCCACCTGCTGTTTCTGGCAGCCGGCGACTGAAAACGCGGCGGCGAAACAGGCCAGCAGCAACAAGATGTTTGGACGAGGCAAAGGGCGGAGCGGCGAAGACGGCAAGGCGGACGATGTCGCGTTCCTGCTCATGGTTCCCCTCGATCCGTGGGGGCCGCTCCTGACRGCGGCACGTCGCGGATGAAATGAGATTAATCGATCGGCGGGAAAAGGAAACTGTTTCCGAGGCGCGTATCGCCGGGCTGGTTAAGAACATCGTTCCCCATCTTCGAGGCAGGCCCAATCGACTGGGCCAACGTGYCAACTTGAGGAAAACGTGAAATAAGGTCAGAAGGGTTTTGATCAACGGAACGGGTCCTATCCCGACGAGGGATACCCGATGAGGGACGATATGAAGAATTCAGCCATTTCCGAACGCAAGAATCARTCGATCTCGCGCGGCGTCGGCATGACGACGCAGATCTACGCCGATCGCGCCGAGAATTCGGAAATCTGGGATGTCGAAGGCCGCCGTTACATCGACTTCTCGTCCGGCATCGCCGTGGTCAACACCGGCCACCGCCACCCGAAGGTGATCGAAGCCGTCAAGGCGCAGCTCGACCGCTTCACCCACACCTGCCACCAGGTCGTGCCGTACGAGAGCTACGTGCGTCTCGCCGAACRCCTGAACGGCATGCTGCCCGGCAAGTTCGACAAGAAGACCATCTTCGTCACCACTGGCGCCGAGGCGGTCGAGAACGCCATCAAGGTCGCCCGCAACGCCACCGGCCGCCAGGCGGTCATCGCCTTTTCCGGCGGCTTCCATGGCCGCACCTTCATGGGCATGGCGCTGACCGGCAAGGTCGTGCCCTATAAGGTCGGCTTCGGYGCCATGCCGGGCGATGTCTTCCATGCGCCGTTTCCGGTCGCGCTTCATGGCGTTTCGGTCGCGGATTCGCTCGCCGCGCTCGACAAGCTGTTCAAGGCTGACGTCGATCCAAACCGCGTTGCCGCCATCATCGTCGAGCCGGTGCAGGGCGAGGRCGGCTTCTACGAGGCGCCGCGCGATTTCATGGCATCCCTGCGCAAGATCTGCGACCAGCATGGCATCCTGCTTATCGCCGACGAGGTGCAGACCGGCTTTGCCCGCACCGGCAAGATGTTCGCCATGGACCACCATGATGTGGCGCCCGATATCACCACCATGGCCAAGAGCCTTGCCGGCGGCTTCCCGCTCTCGGCGGTCACCGGCCGCGCCGAGATCATGGACGCACCCGGCCCCGGCGGCCTGGGCGGCACCTATGGTGGCAGCCCGATCGGCGTTGCCGCCGCGCATGCCGTGCTCGACGTCATCGAGGAGGAAAAGCTCTGCGATCGCGCCAACGCGCTGGGCGCCAGGCTGAAGCAGCGGCTGGTTTCGATCCGCGAGGACGTGCCGGAGATCGTCGACATTCGCGRCCCGGGCTTCATGAACGCCGTCGAGTTCAACGACGTGAAGAAAGGCCTGCCCTCGGCCGAGTTCGCCAATGCGGTGCGGCTGAAGGCGCTCGACAAGGGCCTCATCCTGCTCACCTGCGGCGTCTACGGCAACGTCATCCGCTTCCTGTCGCCGATCACCATCCAGGACGGAGTCATGACTGAGGCGCTGGATATCCTGGAGACCGCGATCCGCAACGCGCGGGCCGCCTAGTCGAAATAGTCAGAGCGTCAGCGTCAACTATCCTTGGGCATTCTTCCTTCATCGAAAATGCCCTGGATGTCGCGTGAGCCGTGCAGGATGCGTTCTACACGCACGTCGTCGCCTTCGACGGTATAAAAGATGACATATTTCTGGAACGCGACGGAGCGCAGGCCGCGCCAGAGTTCGGAACGGGGAGCGCCACCACGTGGCGCATCCAAGATGGTGCCGCATCGCACTCGAAGTGCCGCTATCAGGCGGCGCGCGGCCGCCGGATTTTCAGCCTGGATATAATCGCCAATCTCTTCAATGTCCTGCACGGCGGCAGGGGCGAAACTGAGAGCCATTATTTGCGGCCTTCAGCCGCGTATCTTTTCTCCAGCCGATCAAAAACGTCTTCGGCCGGAATAGYTGGTCCGCTCTCTACACCCTTGCGGATGTCTTCACGCAGTGCAGTAAGCTTCGCCTGCCGGTGCTCTTCGCGTTCCTCCAAAAGACGCAGGCTATCGCGCACAACTTCGCTTGCGCTGGCGTAGCGGCCACTCTCGACAAGCTCGCGCACGAATGCCTCGTAGCGAGAGCCAATGCTGTAGCTTGCAGGCATGGAACAATCTTTCGCTTATCCAAAATTATCAATTTATGATAAGTCAGCCGAGATCTTTTGCCAAGGCTCGCATTGCGAATCCTTTAGCATCTATCGCTACTAATCCCTTGGTCAGCCTGAAATAGTCAGCCCGTCGCCTTGGCCGGTTCCATTTCCTGAAAATCCGCGAGCGCCGCCTTCAGCGCATCCGGCCCGCCCGCCACGGTCTGAGGCGTCGGCGAGAAGCCGGCGCCGAGCATCTTGCGGCCAAGCATGTGGTCGGCCGGCCGGTTGACGGATTCGATGCCGAGCAGCCGGTCGCCGGCATAGTGATAGATCGAGAACTTGTTCTCGGCGAGATCGCCGAGCACGACATGGTGATCGCCGCCTTGCGTCAGCCCCACCATCTGCAGCTTCATGTCGCCGATATCCGACCAGAACCACGGCACCGCCATGAAGGGCTCGGCGTGGCCGAGGATGGTCCGCGCGGCGAGCCTGGCCTGGTCGGTGGCGTTCTGCACCGATTCCAGCCGCACGTCGCCGCCGGTGAACCAGTGCCGGTAGGAAGCGGCGTCGCCGATGGCGAGGATTTCGGGAACAGAGCTCTGCATATGCTGGTCGACGCGGATGCCGTTGCCGATGGCGAGACCCACAGCTTCCGCCAATTCAACATTAGGCACGACGCCAATACCGATGATCACCATTTGCGCCGGCAGGCGCTCGCCGCCGGACGTGATCGCGGCCGAGACGCGGCCGCCTTCGCCCTCCAGGCGGGCGACGGTGGTACCGGTCAGGATGCGCACGCCGATCGCTTCCAAGCGCTGTCGCACATGCGCGGCGATGACCGGCGCCACGGCGCGGCCGAGCAGCCGGTCGACGGCTTCGACGACGGTGACATTGCGGCCCGCGGCCCTCAGCGTCGCGGCGATCTCCAGCCCGATGAAGCCGCCGCCCAGAATGACGACGTCCTCGCTTCGCGCGCTGAGCTCGCGGATCAGGCGCGCATCGGCCAGCGAGCGCAGCGAGACCACGCCGGCAAGGCCGGCGCCGTCGAGCTTGAGCAAACGCGGCCGCGAGCCGGTCGCGAGCACCAGCCGGTCGAAGGCAAGTTTGCCGGCGCCCGCTACCTCGAGCCTGCGGGCGCCGGCATCGATGCTCTCGATGCGCACGCCCGGCCGGTAGTCGATGGTGTTGCCGGTGTAGAAGGCTTCGCCGCGCAACGGCTGCGGCTTGGCCTCCGGGTCCTTGATGAAGGTCTTGGACAGCGGCGGCTTGTGATAGGGCAGTTCCTCCTCGTCGCCGATCAGGACGACTGGCCCCTCATAACCCTCTTCGCGCAGGCTGGCGGCCGCCTGCACGYCGGCATGGCCGGCACCGACAATCACAACCCCGTTCGTCATCGCAATCCTTTTTGTCTGCAAATCTAGGCTCTTGCGCCAGGTGGCGATTGTCTGYCGCCGCCGCAAGAGCCGCGGATCGGGTCGCACCCAGAATGGCTGTCTGTCAATCGGGCCAGCGAGGCAGTGTTGGGCTTAAAGTTGATATTTGCAGTTTAGAATAATTCTAAACTGTTGTTTCAATTGAATTTTTTCTGTTTCACCAGTTGACTCCCGGCCTCTCCATCGCTTTATGGAGAGCTGCGCGTCAAGCGCATTCCTTTGATGTCTGGGCCTTGAACCCTTTCGATTGGAGGCAAGTGGGTGTCTTTTTATCGCGAACCGCGCATCGGCGCGGCCACCATTTTTCCCGGCATGCTCATGCCTCGGCGCGGGTGGGCGTCTTTTATTGAATTTCCAAAGAACCGGAGAAGGATAATGACGGCACGTAATGGTGGCAGGCTGGCTGCGATCTGCGCCACGGCTGCACTGACGGCGGCGGTGTTCGTGTTGCCGGCGAAAGCCGAGACCGACGCCAAGGCGGTGATCAAGACCTATGCCGATATCGCTCTGGCCAAATACGAGGATTCGCTGACCACCGCGCAGGCGCTGGACAAGGCGGTGGATGCGCTCATCGCCAGTCCCTCGGCCGACACGCTGAACGCCGCGCGCGAAGCCTGGAAGGCCGCGCGCATTCCTTATCAGCAGRCCGAAGTCTACCGCTTCGGCAACAAGATCGTCGACGACTGGGAAGGCAAGGTGAATTCCTGGCCGCTGGACGAGGGCCTGATCGACTATGTCGCCAAGAGCTACGGCACCGAGTCGGACGAGAACGCGCTCTATACGGCCAACGTGATCGCCAACAAGGAGATCGAGATCAACGGCAAGAAGGTCGACGCCTCGAAGCTGACGCCCGAGTTCCTTTCGGGCACGCTTCAGGAGGCCGGCGGCGTCGAGGCCAATGTCGCGACCGGCTATCACGCCATCGAATTCCTGCTCTGGGGCCAGGACCTGCATGGCACCGGTCCGGGCGCCGGCGAGCGCCCCTACACCGACTATGACCTCAAGAACTGCACGGGCGGCAATTGCGACCGCCGCGCCGAATATCTGAAGTCGGCGAGCGACCTTCTGGTGTCCGACCTGCAGGAGATGGTCGGCAACTGGAAGGAAGACGGCGCCGCGCGCAAGAACCTGACCGACGGCGATGCGAATGCAGGCATCTCCACCATCTTCACCGGCATGGGGTCGCTCTCCTATGGCGAGCTCGCCGGCGAGCGCATGAAGCTCGGCCTCTTGCTGCACGATCCGGAAGAGGAGCACGATTGCTTCTCCGACAACACCTACAACTCGCATCTCTATGACGCCGTCGGCATCCGCGACGCCTACCATGCCAGCTACAAGCGGCTCGACGGCTCCGTGGTTTCGGGTCCGTCCGTGTCCGACATGGTCAAGGCCGCTGACCCGACGATCGACAAGGAGCTGTCGGRCAAACTCGACACCACCGTCGCCAAGATGGAGGCTATCAAGGCGCGCGCGCTGGCCGGCGAGGCCTATGACCAGCAGATCGCCGAGGGCAACACCGAAGGTAACGCCACCGTGCAGGCGGYGATCGACGCCCTGATCGACCAGACCAAGTCGATCGAGCGCGCCGTCGRCTCGCTCAAGCTGAACCAGATCGCCTTCGAGGGTTCCGACAGCCTCGACGCGCCCGACAAGGTGTTCAAGTAAGTTTCAGGGCATGATCCCAAAAAGTGGAAGCCGGTTTTTGGACAAGATCATGCCCRACTAACAAACCAGCCAAGCGGCGCCGGACCGGCGCCGTCAGCCAGAGCAAACAGATGCTGATCTGCCATTGCAACATCATCACCGAAAAGGAGATCGAGCAGACGATCGTCAGTCTGCTGGACGAGGATCCCTGGCAGCTGATCGTGCCCGCGAAGGTCTACCACGCGATGCGCAAGCGCGGTCGCTGTTGCGGCTGTTTCCCAAATGTGGTGGAAACGATCATTCGGGTCACCGAGAACTACCACGCCCGCTCAGAGGTGGGCGGCGTGGACGTCGTTTCACATCTGGATCGCGTGAGAGGCTTGCGCGGCCAATACGGGAGCAGAACCCATGAAAGGCGAACCGCAGATCATAGAGCGGCTTAATGAAGCTCTGTTCCTGGAGCTTGGAGCCGTCAACCAGTACTGGGTGCATTATCGTCTGCTCGAGGATTGGGGCTACACCAAGCTGGCAAAGAAAGAGCGGGCGGAATCGATCGAGGAAATGCATCACGCCGACCGGCTGATCGCGCGCATCATCTTCCTCGAAGGCCATCCCAACCTGCAGTCCGTCGCGCCGCTGCGCATCGGCCAGAACGTCAAGGAAGTGCTCGAATCCGATCTGGCCGGCGAATATGACGCGCGCACTGCCTACAAGCGCTCGCGCGAAATCTGCCACGACGAAGGCGATTTCGTTTCGATGAAACTGTTCGAGGACCTTTTGACCGACGAGGAAGGACATATCGACTTCCTGGAAACGCAGCTCGATCTGCTTGCCTCCATCGGCGAGGAAAAATACGGCCTGCTCAACGCCGACTCGGCCAACGAGGCGGAGTAAGGACATGCGGGAATGCGGCGCCCCGTAGATCATTTTTCGCGCCGCGCGCGGCGGGTCGCAATCGACGGCCTGCCGCTTCAGAAGACCCCGCGATACTGGGCGGGCGGGGCGTCGCTTTTGCTGGCGATCACGCTTTCCGCACCCGCTTTGGCCGGCGAGCCGGCCGCCCTGCCGACGAGCCGCACCGACCTGACGCCGAAGGATCAGACGCGGGTCCTGGCCGTCACCAGGCCGACGACCGACTTCACCAGGCCCGAGCCGTTCGAGCTGATGCAGGGCGGCGCCGGCACGTCGGAGAAGGACGTCAACCGCGATGCCTTCTCGCAATCCTCCGCCAACATCACCTTCGAGGAAGAGGGTAATTTCAAGCTGGGCAATGCGCTGTTCCGCAAGAACTGGGTGTCGTCGCCGTCGTCGACCCAGGCTTCGGACGGGCTCGGCCCGCTGTTCAACGAGCGCGCCTGCCAGAACTGCCATCTGAAGGATGGCCGCGGCCGTCCTCCGGAAGGCGATGCCGGATCGACGTCGATGTTCCTGAGGCTCGCGCGCGACGCCGGCAGCGCCGAGGAAAGGGCCGCGCTCGCCGGCCATGAGGCGTTGAATTTTCCCGATCCGGTCTACGGCTCCCAACTGCAGGAGCTCGCGGTCCCGAGCCTCAAGGGCGAGGGCCGGATGCGCGTCGATTACCAGGAGCAGAAGGTCACGCTCGGCGACGGCGCCGTCGTTTCGCTGCGCAAGCCGAGCTATACGATCGAAAACCTTGGCCACGGTCCGCTCGATCCGCGCACCACGCTGTCGCCGCGACTGACGCCGCCGATGATCGGGCTCGGCCTGATCGAGCAGATCGCGCCGGCCGATATCCTTGCCCATGCCGATCCGGACGATCGTAACAGTGACGGCATTTCGGGCCGGCCGAACATCGTGCGCGACGAGCTGAGCGGCCAGGTGACCTTGGGCCGCTTCGGCTGGAAGGCGCAGACCGCCTCGATCCGCCAGCAGGCGGCGGATGCCTTCGCCGCCGATATCGGCATCTCGACGCCGGAAATGCCGAAGCATTGGGGCGATTGCACCAAGGCTGAGGAGGATTGCCTTGCCATGCCGAACGGCGTGCAGGAGCGACTGGGTAGCGCGGAAGCGCCGCCGCCGGTGATGGACTTCGTCACCTTCTATTCGCAGAACCTCGCCGTGCCGGCGCGGCGCGACATCGCCACGCCGCAGGTGCTTGCCGGCAAGAAACAGTTCTACGAGATGGGCTGCATTGCCTGCCACACGCCGAAATTCGTCACCATGCGCGGCACGCCCAACAAGGCGCAGGCCTTTCAGCTGATCTGGCCTTATTCCGATTTCCTGCTGCACGACATGGGCGAGGACCTCGCCGATGGGCAAAGGGTCGGAGAAGCCACGGGGAGCGAATGGCGCACGCCGCCGCTCTGGGGTATCGGGCTCACCGCGACGGTCAACGGCAACAGCTTCTATCTGCATGACGGCCGCGCCCGCACGCCTGCCGAGGCGATCCTGTGGCATGGCGGTGAGGGCGAGAAGGCGCGCGACCGTTTCGCCGGCGCCGCCGCCGCCGATCGTGAGGCGCTGATCAAATTCCTGGAGTCTCTCTGATGGTAAAACGCGTTGCTCTGATGTCGAAACGCCTGGCCCTTGCTCTCCCATTCCTTCTGGCCGCCGCGCTGCCGGCATCGGCTGCGGTCAAGCCTTCCGATGTCATCGGCCGCGCGATCGACGGGTTCGTCCGCCCGGCCTATGCCAGCCTCGACGAGCATGCGGCGGGGCTCACCAAGGCGATGCGCCAGCTTTGCGAAACGCCGTCCGGCCAAAACCTCGAAGCTGCGCGTGCGGCGTTTTCCGGCACGGTGGAGTCCTGGTCGGTGGCCGAGATCATCGCTTTCGGGCCGATCAAGGAGAACAACCGGCTGGAACGCATGCTCTATTGGCCGGACCGCAAGAGCATCGGTTTGCGGCAGGTGCAGTCGACGCTTGCCGCAAAGGACCCGTCGGCCGCCGATCCGGCGCAACTGGCGCAAAAGAGCGTCGCCATGCAGGGCCTCGGCGCGCTCGAATATGTGCTTTACGGCGACGGCGCCGAAACGCTTGCCGGCAAGGATGACCCCTATCGCTGCGCCTATGGCGCGGCGGTTGCCGGCAACGTCGAAGCGATCGCCGGCGAGGTGCGCGACGCCTGGCAAACGCCCGACGGCTTCGCGTCGCTCTGGGCCAATCCGGGGCCGAAAAACCCGCTCTACCGCGACGGCAACGAAGCCGTGACGGAATTGGTCGGCGTTTTCATCAACGAGCTGGACATGATCCGCGACGTGCGGCTCAAGGGCTTTCTCGGCGCCAAGTCCGACGCCGACAAGCCGAAACAGGCGATCTACTGGCGCTCGCGGAACACGACGGCCTCGCTTGCCGGAAATCTCTCTGGCATCGACCGGCTGTTCCAAGCCTCGAAACTTGGCGACGCGCTGCCCGCCGATGCGCAATGGATGGCCGAATCCATCCATATCCAGCTCACCAACGGCGTGGCGACCRCGAAATCGATCGCTGGTCCGATCGACAAGGCGCTGGCCGATCCGGCGCTGCGCGGCAAGCTCGAGCATTTCGCGCTGATCACCTCCAGCCTGTCGACCTTGATCGGCACCAGGATGACCGCCGAGTTCGGCCTGACTGCCGGCTTTTCCTCGCTGGATGGGGACTGAGCAATGGTCCCGKAAACAGCGCGGATTTTTCATGTCAGCTCTCAGCCTGGAGATTTTGGCAGTCCAGAGGCATCTGCTTTTGCCGGCCGCATGCTTTTGAGATTGGCCGAAACGCCTCGCTCCTCGTCATCCTCGGGCGGAGCAAGGAGCGTAGCGACGCAGCGCAGACCCGAGGATCCATGCCGTGACTTTGAGGCGTTGCAACGGTGCAGAATTCTGCGCTGTTGCGCCCCTCGGCCAAGGTCACGGCATGGATCCTTGGGTCTCCGCGACGGAGYTGCGCTCCTGCTTCGCCCAAGGATGACGAAGTTCCGGAGGCTTCGGCCAACCTCCAACGTCTGCGATGATCCATCTCAGCGATCGGTAAGTGCCAAGCTTCGGCTGGGCGCGATCGAAACTGCGGCGTCCTGGAACAAGCCAATGCAGGGAGGGGCYACCTGGTGACAACCGTCCTCATCGACCGCCGCGATTTCCTGCGGGCCGCGGGCGCCGGCTTTGCCGCCGCCATGGCGCCGCGGGCCTGGGCAGACACGCTTGCCGCGGATGCAGTGTTTGCCACGGCCTTCGTCAAGCGCGACGGCAGCTTTGGCGCCGCCGTGCTCTCCGAGGCGGGAAAAATCCTGCACACGGTCGATCTGCCCGATCGCGGCCATGACGTCACTTTCGATCCGGTGTCGAAGCGTTCGGTGGTCTTCGCCCGCCAGCCCGGCACCTTCGCCGTGGTCTTCGACCATGCCGGCCGCGACAAGCCATTGACCATCGCCAGCATCGCCGGCCGGCATTTCTTCGGCCATGGCGTGTTCTCGCCGGACGGCGCCCTGCTCTATGCGACCGAGAACGACTTCGACAACGCGGCAGGTGTCGTGGGTGTCTACGACGCGCGGGCCAAATTCAATCGCATTGGCGAGTTCCCGACCTACGGCATGGGGCCGCATGAACTGCTCCTGCTCGGCGACGGCCGCACCTTAGCCATCGCCAATGGCGGCATCGAAACCCATCCCGACTATGGCCGCGCCGAGCTCAACATCGCGACGATGAAGCCGTCCTACACGCTGGTCGACCGCATCACCGGCGACCTCATCGAAAAACACGAATTGCCGCCGGCGCTGCATCAGCTTTCGATCCGCCACATGGATCGCGACCAGGCAGGCACCGTCTGGTTCGGCTGCCAGTATCGCGGGCCGGCGACCGACCGCCCGGCGCTGGTCGGCCGCGCCGTGCGCGGCAAGGAGCTCGAGCTGCTGGAGATGCCGCGGGACGTGCTCTCAGGCTTGCGCAACTACATCGGCTCGGTCGCCGCCAACGCCGCGACAGGCTCGGTCGCCGTCACCTCGCCGGAAGGCAATTCGCTGGCCGTCCTCGACGCCGCCAGCGGGCGGGTGGTCGCGACCAGGTCGCTGGTCGAGGTCTGCGGTCTTGCGCCGGACGGCGCCGGCTTCATGGCGACGACCGGCGCCGGCGAGATCGTCGGCGGCGCCGGAGCCACCCGTTCCGAGCCGGATTATGTCTGGGACAACCACATGCTGCGCATTGCGGCATCGGCCTGACGGCGGACGATCGGCCGGCCGGAAGCAAAGCCGCTTAACATTTCTGYGCCCTGGCCCTTGCGGCGGCCGCCTATGCCGGGCAGAGGGAATTGTGTTTCGATCCAGTTCTTTAACCGCCCTATGACGCTGCCTGAATGAAGCCGCCCGTATGAAGCTGCTCGCCATCGATTGTGCCGCCAATCTCTGCGCTGCCTGTGTCTATGACCCGGGCGTAGGGAAGGAGCTTGGCCGCGAGGTGCGCGATCTCGGCAAAGGCCATGCCGAGCATCTGATGGCCGTTGTCGAAACGGCCCTGCGGATCGGCGGGACCGGCTATCCCGACCTCGGCGCCGTTGCTGTCTCGGTCGGGCCCGGTTCCTTCACCGGCCTGCGCGTCGGCGTTTCGACCGCGCGCGGCCTGGCGCTGGCGCTGAAAATCCCGGCGATCGGCGTGACGACGCTGGAAGCCCTGGCGGCGGAAGGGGCGAGCGCCTTTCCCGGGCGCGCGGTGCTTGCCGCGCTCGACGCCGGCCGCGAGGAAATCCATGCCGCGCTCTATGACAAAGCGTTAGCAGAAACTTACGGACCTTCCGTGGTCACACTTTCCGAGGCGACGACCATGGCCATCAACGCCGAAGCGGTCCTTGCCGGCACCGCAGCGCCGCTTATTGCCCGGGCGGTGGGGGGCGCCTTCGACACCGGCCCGATCGCCGCCACCGCCGACATTGCGACCTATGCCAGACTGGCTGCCGCCAAGGGACCGGGCGAAAAGCCCAAGCCGCTCTACCTGCGCGGCGCCGACGCCAAGCCGCAGGCGGGCTTCATTCTGCCAAGGCGGGACAAGGGAAACGAGCCCTGATGCGCATACCGTTCTTTCAGCCGCGACGCAGGGATTATGCCTTGGAACCGCTGACCGTTGCCGACAGCGCCGCTGTTTCGGTGCTGCATCGCGAGGATTTCGTGCGGCCCTGGACCGACGGCGAGTTCGCAGCGCTCCTCGAACAGGACACGGTCTTCGGCTATGCCGCGCGGGAGACAGGACAGGGATCGAAACCCCCGGTCGGCTTCGTGCTGGCGCGGCTCGCGGCCGGCGAGGGCGAAATCCTGACCGTGGCCGTCGCCCGCAGCCATCGCCGCCAGGGCCTTGGCTGGCAATTGATGGATGCGGTGCTGCRCGAGCTTCATGCGCAGCGCGCCGAAGCGCTCTTCCTCGAGGTCGACGAGACCAATGCGCCCGCGATCGGGCTTTACCGCAGGCTTGGCTTCATCCAGGTCGGTCATCGCCCGAACTATTACCGTTCGACCGAGCACGGCCCGACCGGCGCGCTTGTCATGCGCCGCGATCTTCGCTAGCCATCCGCGCATGACCCCGAAAATCGGCTCCGATTTTCGGGGTCATACGCCAAGTGGGAGTGTTACAGCGTCCTTTGCGCGCCCTGAGGCGCGCGGCGCTGTAATGTTGGGGCCGGAGCGAATGATCAAGAAATTACGGATTTTCCTGGCGCTCTTCTATGTCGTCGTCTGTTCACTGGTGCTGGTGCCGCTGCAGATCCTGTCGATGAAGACAGGGCTGTGGCCCGAAACGTTCATCCTGAAGATCTGGCACAGCATGATCCTGCGGGCGCTGGGCATGCGGGTGCATGTCAAAGGCACGCTGGCCAAGGATCGGCCGCTGCTGGTGGCGGCCAACCACGTTTCCTGGACCGACATCATGGTGCTCGGCTCCTTCGTCGACGTGAAGTTCATCGCCAGGGCCGACATGGAGGGCTGGCCGCTGATCGGCATGCTGTCGAAGTTGCAGCGCACCGTCTTCATCGAACGCGAGCGCAAGCGCACGTCCGGCGACCAGGCAAGCGAGATCGCCAAGAGGATGGCAAAAGGCGACGCCATGGTGCTGTTCGCCGAGGGCTCGACYGGCGACGGCAACCTCGTTCTGCCGTTCAAGAGCACCTTGTTCGGCGCGGCCTCGATGGCGATCTCGGAAGGCGCGGCGGAGCAGGTCTTCATCCAGCCCGTGGCGATCGCCTATACGCGCCTGCACGGCATGCCGATGGGCCGTCGCCATAGGCCGATGACCGCCTGGATCGGCGATCAGGACCTGATGCCGCATCTCAAAACCCTGCTCGCCGAAGGCGCGATCGATGCCGAGGTGCATTTCGGCCAGCCGGTGCCGTTCTCCAAGGGTTCGAGCCGCAAGGAAACGGCGAGGCTGATGGAAGCCAAGGTGCGCGAGATGATGCAGGCCGCGCTCGCCGATCCGCGTCCCAGTCGTCAGCGTGTCGCCTGAAAGCGGGACGCGCGGCGCCGCAACCTGCCAGAATCGTCTGTTTTTTGTCACGGAAAGGCGGTAGAAGCCGCCCGATGGAACTGAACACGATTGAAAGCCACGACATCGGCGCTGCGGCCGAGCATTCGGCCGGCATGGGCCGGACGGCGAAAAAGGTCTTCGTCAAGACCTATGGCTGCCAGATGAACGTCTACGATTCCCAGCGCATGACCGATGCGCTGGCCGCCGACGGCTATGTCGCCACCGACGCCGTCGATGACGCCGATCTGGTGCTGCTCAACACCTGCCATATCCGCGAGAAGGCGGCTGAGAAGGTCTATTCGGAGCTTGGCCGCATCCGTGACATGAAGGCCGAGCGCGCCGGGGCCGGCCGCGAGTTGCTGATCGGTGTCGCCGGCTGCGTGGCGCAGGCCGAAGGCGCCGAGATCATCCGCCGCGCGCCGGCGGTCGATCTGGTCATCGGCCCGCAGACCTATCACCGGCTGCCGGACGTGCTGGCGCGGGTTCGCGGCGGCGAGAAGATCGTCGAGACCGAATACGCCATCGAGGACAAGTTCGAGCATCTGCCGCAGCCGAAACGCGCCGAATTGGCAAAGCGCGGCGTCACCGCCTTCCTCACGGTGCAGGAAGGCTGCGACAAGTTCTGCACCTTCTGCGTTGTGCCTTACACGCGCGGCTCCGAGGTCTCGCGCCCGGTGGCGCAGATCGTCGCCGAGGCCGAGCGCCTGGCCGAAGCCGGCGTGCGCGAGGTGACGCTGCTTGGCCAGAACGTCAACGCCTGGCACGGTGTCGGCGAAAACGGCGAGGAATGGGGCCTCGGTCGTCTGCTGTTTCGGCTTGCGGAAATCCCCGGCCTGGCCCGGCTGCGCTACACCACCAGCCATCCGCGCGACATGGACGACGAATTGATCGCCGCGCATCGTGACCTGCCCGCCTTGATGCCCTATCTGCATTTGCCGGTGCAGTCGGGGTCCGACCGGATTTTGAAGGCGATGAACCGCAGGCATACGGCACGTGACTATCTGGCGCTCATCGAGCGTATCCGCGCCGCACGCCCCGACATCGCCATGTCCGGCGATTTCATCGTCGGCTTCCCGGGCGAGRCGGAGGAGGATTTCGAGGCGACGCTGGAGTTGRTGCGCGAGGTGGGTTACGCGGCCTGTTTCTCGTTCAAATATTCGCCACGCCCCGGCAYGCCGGGCGCCGAAATGGACGGGCATCTCGCCGAAACGGTGAAGGACGAGCGGCTGCAGCGCCTGCAGGCGCTGATCAACGAGCAGCAGCGGAATTTCATCGCCGGCCTGGTCGGCCGCACCGTCAGCACGCTGATCGAGAAGCCCGGTCGCCGCCCCGGCCAGATCGTCGGCCGCTCGCCATGGCTGAACCCGGTTATTGTTGACGACAAGGCCGGTGGAATCGGTGACATTATTGACGTACGAATCACGAAGACAGGCCCCAACAGCCTGTTCGCCGAGTTGGCCTGATGCATGTCGTCCCGTGATTTTGGGGAAACGACCTGCATAGCCGCAAGCCTCGGCAGATGAGGAGAGACGGTTGAGCGCTGCCGAACTGAAGAATCCGCCCCAGAACCAGGCGTCCGGGGCTTCCGACATGGCGCACATCGTACTGACCTTCGACAACAACAAGCTTGCCAGCGCCCTTTACGGTCAGTTCGACGAGAATCTGGCCCGGCTCGAGCAGAAGCTCGGCGTCGATATCCGCTCGCGCGGCAACCAGCTTGCGATCAAGGGCTCGGCTTCGGCCGCCGAACAGGCGCGCCGCGCGCTGGATACGCTCTACGGCATCCTGCAGAAGGGCGTCGACATCGGCCAGTCGGACGTCGACGGCGCCGTGCGCATGGCGATTGCGGCCGACGACCAGCTGACGCTGCCGACCATGGAGCGCAAGGGCAAGGTTTCCGCCGCCCAGATCTCGACGCGCAAGAAGACGATCTATGCCCGTTCGCTCACCCAGGACGCCTATATGCGGGCGCTGGAGCGTTCCGAAATGGTCTTCGGCATCGGCCCCGCCGGCACCGGCAAGACCTATCTGGCGGTGGCCCATGCGGCCATGCTGCTCGAACGCGGCATGGTCGAGCGCATCGTGCTGTCGCGCCCCGCGGTCGAGGCCGGCGAGCGGCTGGGCTTCCTGCCGGGCGACATGAAGGAGAAGGTCGATCCGTATCTTAGGCCCCTCTACGACGCGCTCTACGACATGATGCCGGCCGACAAGGTCGAGCGGGCGATCGCGGCCGAGGTCATCGAGATCGCGCCGCTGGCCTTCATGCGCGGCYGGACGCTGGCGCATGCGGCGGTGATCCTCGACGAGGCGCAGAACACCACGCAGATGCAGATGAAGATGTTCCTGACCCGCCTCGGCGAGAACTCGCGCATGATCGTCACCGGCGATCCGAGCCAGATCGATCTGCCGCCCAACACCAAGTCGGGGCTGGTCGAGGCGCTGCGCATCCTCGACGGCGTGCCTGGCATCGTCACCGTCCGCTTCAACGAGGGCGACGTGGTGCGCCATCCRCTGGTCGCCGAGATCGTCAAGGCCTATGACCGCGACGGCAAGCTGGCGCGAGGCCTGGGCGCCGAAAGCTGATCAAAGGCGCAATGGCTCCAAATCCGGAACTTGGCGGCGAAACGCCGGTCGATATCGATATTTTCGTCGAGGCAGGGGACTGGCCCGCGGAGGTCGAATTGACACGCCTCGTCGATCGCGCCGTTGCGGCCGCCTTTGCCGAGACCGGCGCGGGCGGGGCTTCCGAGCTCAGCGTCGTTTTTTCCGACGATGCCCATATCCGGACGCTCAATGCCGAGTGGCGCGGCAAGGACAAGCCCACCAACGTGCTGTCTTTCCCTGCTTTTTCCTTCCCGAAGGGCGGCYAGCTGCCGCCGATGCTGGGCGACATCGTGCTCGCCTCCGAGACGGTGGCGCGCGAGGCTACCCTGGAAGACAAGCCGCTCGAGAACCATCTCACCCATCTCGTCATCCATGGCCTGCTGCATCTTTTGGGCCATGATCACGAGACCGACGCTGAGGCCGACGAGATGGAAGCGATCGAGCGCGCGGCGCTTGCGAGGCTTGCCATTCCCGATCCCTACGCGTAACAAAAAAGCTCAATTGACCCGATGGCGATGAACGACACACCAGAAACTGCCGCCCGTCCGGACGCCGGCAGTGCTGCCAAGCCTTCCGAAAAGACGGAAGAGGGCTCAAGTCCGAGTATTCCCACCGGCAGCGCGGCCGCTGAAGCGACGCATGCCGGTCCTTCCCTCTTCGACCGGGTGCTCGGCCTGTTCCGGCACCGCAACGRCACCAGCCTGCGCGAGGAGATCGCCGGCGCGCTTGCCGAAACGGCGACCGATGCCGGCGCCTTCTCGCCTGGCGAGCGCGCCATGCTCAACAACATCCTGCGCCTTCGCGAAGTGCGGGTCGAGGATGTCATGGTGCCGCGCGCCGATATCGAGGCGGTCGAGATCAACACCACGCTTGGCGACCTGCTCGGCCTTTTCGAGCAATCGGGCCATTCGCGCATGCCGGTCTATTCGGAGACGCTCGACGACCCGCGCGGCATGGTCCACATCCGCGACGTGCTCGCCCACATCACCAAGGTCGCCCGCGTCAAGAAAGGCCGCGCCAGGGCGAAGGCGCCGGTGACGACGGCGCTCGACCTTGCGCAGGTCGATCTCGCGCGCACCATCGGCGATCTCAATCTGATCCGCCAGGTGCTGTTCGTGCCGCCCTCGATGCTGGCCTCCGACCTGATGGGTCGCATGCAGACGACGCGCACGCAGATGGCGCTGGTCATCGACGAGTACGGCGGCACCGATGGCCTCGCCTCGCTGGAAGACATCGTTGAGATGGTGGTCGGCGACATCGAGGACGAGCATGACGACGACGAGCCGATGATCACGCAGACCGGCGACGGCGTCTTCGTCGTCGACGGCAAGGCCGAGATCGACGAGGTCGCCAAGATGATCGGCGGGGATTTCGCGGCCGGCGAGCATGGCGAATATGTCGACACCATCGGCGGCATGATCTTCAACACGCTTGGACGCGTCCCGGCCAGGGGCGAAGTCGTGCAGGCCATTCCCGGCTTCGAGTTCCATGTGCTCGACGCCGACCCGCGCCGCGTCAAGCGCGTGCGCATCGTGCAGAGCCAGAAGGGCGAGCGTCAGCGCCGCCGCGCGGCCCGCACCGAACAGGCCTGATATCGCCCTCCGATGGCGATGGACGATCCGTTCAAGCACGCGGTTCTGGGCTCGGGTGTTTTCTACAAGGATCCGCGCGCGGCCTTGGCCTGGCTGCAGGCGGCCTTCGGCTTCGARCCGAGCATGCTGGTGAGCGATGCCGACGGTCGGCTCGTGCATGCTGAAATGCGTTTCGGCGACGGCTACATCATCGTCGATTCCGAATGGGATGAGCATATCGCCAGTCCCGCCTCCGTCGGTGGCAGGAACACGCAAGCCGTCTATATCCGTTTGCAGCAAGACCTTGATGCTCATTGCGAGAAAGCGCGCGCGGCAGGCGCGGAAATTCTGGAAGAGCCGACGGATCATTTCTACGGCGAGCGTCAATATCGCGCCCGTGACCCCGAAGGCCATGTCTGGACATTCACCCGCACCGTGCGTGTTGTGCCCAAGGACGAGGCCGAGCGACTGAGCGGCCTGCGCATCGAGGGGTGGCACAGATAGCGCCATCGTGTGTCAGCCCGCGCTTATCCGGGTTTGGATCGGGCGGTACAGCCTGTTAAATCTCTAGCTCCCTGATTCGCGCGACTTGGGAAGCTTGATGCAGCGCTTTGCCGGCCGGATAATTCTGCTTTGGGGGTGGCGGCGGGCGCTGGTGGCCTTTGCCGCCGGAGCGCTGGCGGTGCTTGCCCAGGCGCCTTACGACTTCTTCGCCGTCTGCTTCGTCTCGTTTCCGGTGCTCGTCTGGCTGCTCGACGGCGCCACGGGCGAGGCTTCCGACGGCTGGTTCCGGCGTCTGAGGCCGGCTTTCGCCACCGGCTGGTGGTTCGGCTTCGGCTATTTCCTCGCCGGCCTGTGGTGGATCGGCCAGGCCTTGCTGGTCGAGGCCGACAGCTTCGCCTGGGCATTGCCCTTCGCCGTTGTCGGCATCCCCTTCGCGCTGGCTTTCTTCTACGGCTTTGCCACCGTGGTGGCGCGGCTGTTCTGGAGCAGCGACATCGGCCGCATCGCCGCCCTTGCCTTCGGCTTCGGCCTTGYCGAGTGGCTGCGCGACTTCCTCTTCACAGGTTTTCCCTGGAACGCCGTAGGCTACGCGGCGATGCCGGTGCCGCTCCTGATGCAGAGCGTGTCGGTGACCGGGATGATCGGCATGAACGCGCTCGCCGTCTTCCTGTTTTCCCTTCCCGCGCTGGTCGCGGCGCGCCGGCATCTGAGGCTGGGGATCGCCCTGTTCGTCATCCTTGTCGCCGCCGATGTCGGCTTCGGCTATTTCCGGCTCGCCACCCCGGTCAAGCCGACGCGTTCGATCGATGTCCGCATCGTCCAGCCCGCGGTCGATCTCAGCGAGAAGTGGGACGCCTCGGTGCGCGACCGCATCTTCGCAACTTTGTTGGGGATATCGGGGAAAGCGCCGGAAGAGGGACATGCCAAGCCGCAGCTCATCCTGTGGCCGGAAACGTCGGTGCCGTTCCTGTTCACTGAGCGTCCGGACGCGCTGACGGCGTTGGGCGACATGCTGGCCGACGGCCAGATGCTGATTGCCGGTGTCGTGCGCGAGGAGGGCGGATCCGCGAGCRCCGGCAGCCGCTATTACAATTCCGTCGTGGCGATCAACGACAAGGGCGAGATCGTCGATGCGGTCGACAAGGTGCATCTGGTGCCCTTCGGCGAGTATCTGCCCTTCGCCGATCTTTTCGAACGCTTCGGCATCGGCCAACTCGTTGCCGGGCCGATGAATTTCGCCGCCGGCAACGAGCGGCATCCGATCGCCGTGCCGGGTGGCCTGCGSGCTGCTCCGTTCATCTGCTACGAAGTGATCTTTCCCGATCTCGTCGCCGTCGACGCTGCGTCATCTGACTTAATTGTGAACGTCACCAACGACGCCTGGTTTGGCGACACGCCGGGCCCGTATCAACACTTCAGGCAGGCCCAGATTCGCGCGGTGGAGAATGGATTGCCTCTRTTGCGCGCGGCCAACAACGGCATCTCGGCAGTCGTCGATTCGCGCGGGCGCATCGTCGATGCGCTGGCCGTCGACGCGCGCGGCGCCATCGACGCGAATGTGCCGGTCTCTGGGCGCGCCCTCCTGTCTCCCGACCAGCGGCGCATTAACGGATTGCTGATCATGTTGCTGTTTGCGCTCGCCGCCTTCACATTGAATGTAAGGCAGCGGCTACGGGTGAATTGACAGTCGGCACATTAGAAACTCATACTGTAACGCCTAAAATTTTCTCGAAGTCGGTTGGAGGGTTCTGTTGGGGCAGGTGGCTCCGGCTTCATATGGGCGGAACAAAATAGAAAAAGCCGGAAAAATTCGGCGAGGAAAAAATGACAGAAGAGAACAAGAAGAAGCCGAATCCGATCGACATCCATGTCGGGAGTCGTATCCGGCTGCGTCGCAATATGCTTGGAATGAGCCAGGAAAAGCTKGGTGAAAATCTCGGCATCACCTTTCAGCAGATCCAGAAGTACGAAAAAGGCACGAACAGGGTTGGCGCCAGCCGTCTGCAGGCGATCGCCTCCATCCTGAGCGTTCCCGTCGCCTTCTTTTTCGAGGACGCCCCGGGCGAGGAGACCGGCGGCGGCAATCGGGGATTTGCCGAAGACTCCTCGATGGCCTTCGCCATCGAATTCTGCGGCAGTCCCGAAGGGCTTCAGCTCAACCGGGCCTTCGTCAAGATCGGCGACGTCAAGGTGCGTCGCCGGATCATCGATCTGGTGAAGGCGCTCTCCGCCGACGACGCCGATTGATTTTTACCTATGCCACCGGCGGCGCCCCTGCCGCCGGTGGCATAGCCGGCCTTGCCTACATTCATGCCAGAACCGTCGCGCCGCTTGACGAGCAGCGCCCGGCACCGCTAACACGTGGCGCGCCAAAATCGGCAGCCCTGCCGATCTTTTTTCAAGAGGGGACACCCGTGACGCGGCAGAATTATCTCTTCACCTCGGAATCCGTCTCCGAGGGTCATCCCGACAAAGTCTGTGACCGTATCTCCGACGAGATCGTCGATCTGGTCTATCGCGAAGCCAAGAAGACGGGCATGGATCCGTGGAAGGTGCGCGTCGCCTGCGAGACGCTGGCCACCACCAACCGCGTCGTCATCGCCGGCGAGGTCCGCGTCCCCGACACGCTTTTGAAGAAGGACAAGGCGGGCAACGTCCTCAAGGATGCGTCCGGCCATCCGGTGGTCAACCCGGCCAAGTTCAAGTCTGTTGCCCGCAAGGCGATCCGCGAGATCGGCTACGAGCAGTCCGGCTTCCACTGGAAGACCGCCAAGATCGACGTGCTGCTGCACGGCCAGTCGCCCGACATCGGCCAGGGCGTCGACAACGCCGCCGACCGGCAGGGCGAGGAAGGCGCCGGCGACCAGGGCATCATGTTCGGCTACGCCTGCCGCGAGACGCCCGACCTGATGCCGGCGCCGATCTATTACAGCCACAAGATTCTCGAATTGCTGGCTGCGGCACGCCATGAAGGCAATGGCGAGGCCGGCAAGCTCGGCCCGGACGCCAAGAGCCAGGWCACCGTGCGCTATGCCGACGGCAAGGCGGCGGAGGTCACGCAGATCGTGCTCTCCACTCAGCATCTCGATGCGAGCTGGGACTCCAAGAAGGTCCGCAAGGTAGTCGAGCCCTATATCCGGGAGGCGCTTGGCGACCTGAGGATCGCCGAGGACTGCAATTGGTACATCAACCCGACCGGCAAGTTCGTCATCGGCGGGCCTGACGGCGACGCCGGCCTCACCGGCCGCAAGATCATCGTCGACACCTATGGCGGCGCGGCACCGCATGGCGGCGGCGCCTTCTCGGGCAAGGACACCACCAAGGTCGACCGTTCGGCGGCCTATGCGGCGCGCTACCTCGCCAAGAACGTGGTGGCGGCCAAGCTTGCCGACCGCTGCACCATCCAGCTCTCCTATGCCATCGGCGTCGCCCAGCCGCTGTCGGTCTATGTCGACCTGCACGGCACCGGCAAGGTCGAGGAAGCGAAGCTCGAGGAGGCCCTGCGCAAGGTGATGGATCTCTCGCCGTCGGGCATCCGCCGTCATCTCGACCTCAACAAGCCGATCTATGCGAAAACCTCGTCCTACGGCCATTTCGGCCGCAAGGCAGGCCGCGACGGTTCCTTCTCCTGGGAGAAGACCGATCTCGCCAAGGCGCTCAAGGACGCCGTTGCCGCCTGACGCCAGCGGACGCAAAGGACAGGCCGAGCCGGGCGACCGAAGGATTCTTCGGCCGCCGGCACGGCAAAACCATACRCCCGCAGCAGGCGATTGCCCTCGAAAGCGGCCTGCGCGAGTACCGGATTGACCTGACGGCGCAAGCGCCGGCTGACCTCAAGACCTTGTTCAAGGCACAGGTTTCGGCGCTGCAGCTGGAAATCGGCTTCGGCGGCGGCGAGCATCTCCTGCATCGCGCCACGGAAGCGCCGGAGACCGGCTTCATCGGCGTGGAGCCCTTCGTCAACGGCATGGCCAAGATGATGACGGCGCTCGGCAAGGCGCCGCTTGCCAATCTCAGGGTCTATGACGACGATGCCACGCGCCTGCTCGACTGGCTGCCGTCAGGCTCGCTCGACGGCATTGACCTGCTTTATCCCGATCCGTGGCCGAAGAAGAAGCACTGGAAGCGGCGCTTCGTCAGCGCCGCCAATCTCGGCCGGTTTGCCCGGGTGCTGAAGCCGGGCGGCAGGTTCCRCTTCGCCTCCGACATCGACAGCTATGTGAACTGGACGCTGCTTGCCTGCCGGCGCCACGGCGCCTTCGCATGGCAGGCCGAAGACGCTGCCGGCTGGCACCGGCCCTATGAGGGCTGGCCCGGCACCCGCTACGAGGCCAAGGCCATCCGCGAGGGACGCCAGCCTGCTTACCTTACCTTTATCCGGACATAGGCGGCAGCTCCCAGCGCCGACCGCTTCAGAAGCGCTGTCTTCGCACACCACAGCGCGAGCTCAAGCCAGGTTCTGCTCACGATACGCGGATTGACGAACCACCGTGGTTCCATCACATTCATAGTGAACCAAAGCGGAGACAGGATTATGAGCGCCTTCACCGTACGACTTCCCGATGAGACCGTGGCCAAGCTCGATCAACTGGCGGAGAAGGTTGATCGATCTCGTTCCTACGTGGCGGCCCAAGCGATCGAAGACTATGTCGCCAGGGAAGAATGGCAACTTGCCGAGATCGAGGCAGGYCTCGATGAAGCCGATCGAGGGGAATTTGCAAGTGAGAAGGATCTGGCCGGCGTCATAGCGAAATACGTGAAACCGGCCTCCGGGCGATGAAGCGGATTCGCTGGACAGAGCGCGCCGTGCGCCGTCTCGACCAGATTGGCGCTTTCATCGAAAAGGACAATCCAACAGCCGCGGCACGGGTCGTTGCCCGCATTGTTTCTGCCGTGGACAATCTTGCCGAACATCCGGCAATGGGCCGCGTTGGACGGGTGAAAGGGACACGAGAGCTGGTCTTGGCTGATATCCCGTACATAATTCCCTACCGTGTTGTCGGCGACGAGATCGCGATACTCACGGTGATGCATGCAGCCCAGCGATGGCCACGCCAGCTGTAGACACCGCTAGCCTGTGCCTGAAGGCTTGAAACGCCGGCGGCAATCGTCTATATCAGCCTCAAATTCTTGGTCGGTATGACGAAGAGTGGGTCCACCCGGTCCCGCTCTTTTTTGTTACCTGCCGGCCGGAAGCCAAAAAGCGACAGGGATCTGATGACTGCAGCGGCAAGCGAGGCCGACGACCGTATCATCCGCGAAAGCGGCATCGATGCGCRCATTGCGCTGATCGTGCAGCCGGTGCTCAAGGCCATCGGCTTCCGTCTCGTGYGGGTGCAGTTGACCGGCCAGAACGGGTTGACTCTGCAGATCATGGCCGAGYGCGAGGACGGCACGATGACCGTCGAGGATTGCGAAGAGGTCAGCCGCGCGGTGTCGCCGGCGCTCGATGTCGAGGATCCGATCGAAAAGGCGTATCATCTCGAAGTGTCCTCGCCCGGTATCGACCGGCCGCTGGTGCGCAAGTCGGATTTCACCACCTGGACCGGCCATCTGGTCAAGCTCGAGACGTCGGTTCTTGTCAGTGACCGCAAGCGGTTCAAAGGCAAGATCGCCGAGGCTGACGCCGACGGCATCCTTATCGAGCGCGACAAGGCGGCCTATGGCGAGGAGCCGACGGTGCGCGTGCCTTATGACGCGATCGCCGAGGCCCGGCTGGTGCTGACCGACGATCTCATCCGCGATGCCCTGTCGAAGGACAACCGGGCGCGCAAGGAAGCCAGGAAACGCCGCGGCGAAGCRCAAGACGCCGGCGCGGACGAAGAAAACGAAACCGAACAGGAAAGTTGATTGAGTAGCCGGGCCRTGCGCCCGGCGCGAAATCGGGAGAAAGACAATGGTTGTAAGCGCCAACAGGCTTGAACTGCTGCAGATCGCCGACGCGGTCGCGCGTGAAAAGTCGATCGACAAGCAGATCGTCATCGCCGCCATGGCCGATGCGATCCAGAAGGCGGCGCGCTCCCGCTATGGCCAGGAGACCAACATCCGCGCCGACATCAACCCGAACACCGGCGAGATGAAGCTGCAGCGGCTGATGGAAGTGGTCGAGAAGGTCGAGGACTACGCAACGCAGATCGCGCTTTCCTCGGCGCGCGAGCGCAATCCCGACGCCCAGATCGGCGACTTCATCGCCGAGCAGCTGCCGCCCATGGATTTCGGCCRCATCGCCGCCCAGTCGGCCAAGCAGGTCATCGTTCAGAAGGTGCGCGAGGCCGAGCGCGATCGCCAGTATGACGAATACAAGGACCGCATCGGCGAGATCGTCAACGGCACCGTCAAGYGCGTCGAATACGGCAACGTCATCGTCGATCTCGGCCGTGGCGAGGCGATCATCCGCCGCGACGAGCTGATCCCGCGCGAGAACTACAAATATGGCGACCGCGTGCGGGCCTATGTCTATGACGTGCGCCGCGAGCAGCGTGGGCCGCAGATCTTCCTGTCGCGCACCCATCCGCAGTTCATGGCCAAGCTCTTCACCATGGAAGTGCCGGAAATCTACGACGGCATCATCGAGATCAAGTCGGTCGCCCGCGATCCGGGCTCGCGCGCCAAGATCGCCGTCATCTCGCGCGACAGCTCGATCGATCCGGTCGGCGCCTGCGTCGGCATGCGCGGCAGCCGCGTCCAGGCGGTGGTCGGCGAGTTGCAGGGCGAGAAGATCGACATCATTCCGTGGTCACCTTCGGCCGCTTCCTTCATCGTCAACGCGCTGCAGCCTGCCGAGGTCGCCAAGGTGGTGCTCGACGAGGACGCCGAGCGCATCGAGGTGGTGGTGCCGGACGACCAGCTGTCGCTGGCCATCGGCCGCCGCGGCCAGAACGTGCGCCTCGCCTCGCAACTCACCGGCTGGGATATCGACATCCTGACCGAGCAGGAGGAGAGCGAGCGTCGGCAGAAGGAATTCGTCGAGCGTTCGGCGCTTTTCATGGAAGCTCTCGACGTCGACGAGATGGTCGGCCAGGTGCTCGCCTCCGAAGGCTTCACCAGCGTCGAGGAAGTCGCCTATGTCGACTCGGACGAAATCTCCTCGATCGATGGCTTCGACGAGGACACCGCCTCGGAAATCCAGACCCGCGCCCGCGAATACCTGGAAAAGATCGAGGCCGAGCATGACGAAAAGCGCAAGGCGCTGGGCGTCAAGGACGAGCTGCGCGAGATTCCCGGCATCACCACCGCCATGATGGTGACGCTCGGCGAGGACGGCGTGAAGACCATCGAGGACTTCGCCGGTTATGCCGCGGACGACCTGATCGGCTGGAAAGAGCGCAAGGACGGCGAGACCAAGGTCTATCCGGGCGTGCTCGCCAGCCACGGCGTCTCGCGCGCCGAGGCCGAGCAGATGGTGCTTGCCGCCCGCAAGCTGGCCGGCTGGATCACCGAGGAAGAACTCGCCGCCGAAGAGGCCGCGGCCGACGAAACCGTCGGTGCGTGAGGTGACCACCAATCACAAAGCCCGTGGACGAGATGAACGATCGCACTTGCATCGTTACGCGCAGGCAGGCCGAAGCGGATGAACTGATCCGCTTCGTCGTCGGCCCGGATTCGGCCGTCGTTCCGGACATCAAGAGAAATCTGCCTGGCCGCGGTTGCTGGGTCACCGCCGATCGCCTACATATCGAGAAGGCAGCGGCGAAGAACCTGTTTGCCCGTGCTTTCAAGGCACAGGTGACCGTTCCGGCCGACATTGGCGGCATGGTCGACGGGCTGCTTTCCAGATCCGCTCTGGGTATGCTTGGCCTCGCTCGCAAGGCCGGCGCCGTCGTTCTTGGCGCCGCCAAGGTCGAAGCCGCGGTACGCGACGGGCAGGCGCTGCTCGTGCTGCATGCGACCGAGGCTTCGGACGATGGCGTCCGCAAGATCAGTCAGGCGCGGCGGGCGACCGTCCATCTCGGCGGCCCCGCCATCCTTGCCTACAAACTTTTCCCTGAGGCCGAGTTGAGCTTGGCATTGGGGGGTACAAATGTGATACATGCTGCCGTCCTCGCGCAGGACGCGGGACTGGCGGTTGAGAAGCGCGTTGTTGCGCTCGACCGATATCGGGGCGGTACCCCGAACGATCTGGCAATGCTTGCGGCCGTTGCTGACGAAGATGATGCCGCAGAGGATATGGAATGAGCGATACGAAATCGGGCGACGACAAGACGTTGAGCGTTACGCCGAAGAAGACCTTGACGCTGAAGCGCCCCGGCCTCGAGCAGGGCACCGTGCGCCAGAATTTCTCGCACGGCCGCACCAAGTCGGTCGTCGTGGAGACCAAGAAGCGCAAGTTCTCGCTGCCGGGCGACAAGCCGGAGCCGGCGGCGCCGTCTGTCTTCACGCCGAAGCCCGCCGCTCCTGTCGCCGCCGCGCCTGCCGTGCAGGAAGCGCCCAAGGCGCCGCCCCCGCAGCCGGAGCGTTCCGGCATGGTTCTGAACGAACTCTCGCGCGGCGAGATGGAAGCGCGCCGCAGGGCGCTGGAAGGCTCCAAGGCCCGCGAGGCCGAGGATCGCCTGCGCGCTCAGGAAGATGCCAAGCGCCGCGCCGAGGAAGAGGAACGCCGCAAGCGCGAGCGTGACGAATCCGCGCGCCGTCAGGCCGAGGAGGAAGCGCGCCTGCAGGCCGAGGCCGAGTCGCGGCGCCGTGCCGAGGAAGAGGCTCGCCGGCGCGCGCCGCAGGCTGCCGACGTCGCGACGGCCGATGACGAGGAAGAGGCAAAGCCGAGGCGCACGGGTGCCGGTGCTGGAGCCAGCGCGCCGCCGCGCCGTCTTGCGACGCCCGAAGTGGCTCGCCCGGCCAAGCCGACCAAGGGCGAGGAAGATCGCCGCCGCGGCAAGCTGACGCTGAACTCGGCGCTGTCGGATGACGACGCGCGCGGCCGCTCGCTGTCGTCGATGCGTCGCCGCCAGGAAAAATTCAAACGCGCGCTGCACAATGAGCCGCGCGAGAAAGTCATGCGCGAAGTGATCCTGCCCGAAACCATCACCATCCAGGAGTTGGCGCAGCGCATGTCCGAGCGCGCCGTGGACGTGGTCAAGTTCTTCATGAAGCAGGGCCAGATCCTGAAACCGGGCGACGTCATCGACGCCGACACGGCCGAGCTGGTGGCTTCCGAATTCGGCCACACCGTCCGCCGAGTCGCCGAGTCCRACATCGAGGAAGGCCTGTTCAACATCGCCGACCGCCCGGAAGACCTGGTGTCCCGTCCGCCGGTCGTGACCATCATGGGCCATGTCGACCACGGCAAGACCTCGCTGCTCGACGCCATCCGCAACGCCAATGTCGTCTCCGGCGAGGCCGGCGGCATCACCCAGCATATCGGTGCCTACCAGATCGAGAAGAACGGTCAGAAGATCACCTTCATCGACACGCCCGGCCACGCCGCCTTCACGGCCATGCGCGCCCGCGGCGCCCAGGTCACCGACATCGCGGTGCTGGWGGTGGCGGCCGACGACAGCGTGATGCCGCAGACGATCGAATCGATCAATCACGCCAAGGCGGCCGGCGTGCCGATCATCGTGGCCATCAACAAGATCGACAAGCGCGACGCCGACCCGCAGAAGGTACGGACCGAGCTGCTGCGCCACGAAGTGTTCGTGGAATCGATGGGCGGCGAGGTGCTGGACGTCGAGGTTTCGGCGACCAAGGGCACCAATCTCGACAAGCTCTTGGAAGCGATCCTGCTGCAGGCCGAAGTCCTCGACCTCAAGGCCAACCCRGACCGCACCGCCGAAGGCGCGGTCATCGAGGCGCAGTTGGACAAGGGCCGTGGCCCCGTCGCCACCGTGCTGGTGCAGACCGGCACGCTGATGCCGGGCGACATCATCGTCGCCGGCAACGAATGGGGCCGTGTGCGTGCGCTCGTCAACGATCGCGGCGAGCATGTGCCGGAAGCGCCGCCGGCAATGCCGGTCGAGGTGCTTGGCCTCCAGGGCACGCCCCAGGCGGGCGACCGCTTCGCCGTCGTCAACAACGAGGCGCGCGCCCGCGAGATCACCGAATACCGTCAGCGCCTGGCCCGCGACAAGGCAGTGGCCAGGCATGCCGGCCAGCGCGGCTCGCTCGAGCAGATGATGTCGCAGTTGCAGACGAGCGGGCTGAAGGAATTCCCGCTGGTCATCAAGGGCGACGTGCAGGGTTCGATCGAGGCGATCAATGCCGCCCTTGAAAAGCTCGGCAATGACGAGGTCAGGGTACGCATCGTCCATTCGGGCGCCGGCGGCATCACCGAAAGCGACGTTTCGCTGGCCGAGACGTCCGGAGCGGCGATCATCGGCTTCAACGTCCGCGCCAACGCGCAGGCGCGCACCGCGGCGACCGCCGCGGGCATCGAGATCCGCTACTACTCGATCATCTACAACCTCGTCGATGACGTGAAGGCGGCCCTTTCTGGCATGCTTTCGCCGGAACGGCGCGAGACCTTCATCGGCAATGCCGAGATCCTCGAGATCTTCGACATCTCGAAGGTCGGCAAGATCGCCGGCTGCCGCGTCACCGAAGGCAAGGTCGAGCGTGGTGCGGGCGTGCGCCTGATCCGCGACAACGTCGTCGTCCACGAAGGCACGCTGAAGACGCTCAAGCGCTTCAAGGATGAGGTTTCGGAAGTGCCGGCCGGCCAGGAATGCGGCATGGCCTTCCAGAACTACGAGGACATGCGCGCCGGCGACGTCATCGAGTGCTTCCGCGTCGAGATGGTGAGCAGGACCCTCTAAATTCAGGTATACTTGCCGGAATGAAACGGGCGGCGGCCGCAAGGCTGCCGCCCATACCCCTTGTGCATTTGAGACATGCCGCGCGGTCCCATCCCGCGCTCCACGATTTCAGGACCGAAGAAAATGTCCCGTTCGACACAATCAGGCCCCTCCCAGCGCATGCTGCGCGTCGGCGAGCAGGTGCGCCACGCCCTTTCCGAGACCTTGCAGCGCGGCGAGGTCATCGATCCGGTGATCGAAAACAGCGTCGTCTCGGTTTCCGAGGTGCGCATGTCGCCCGACCTCAAGATCGCCACCGCCTTCGTCTCGCCGCTTGGCGCCGGCGACGACAACGCCGTGGTCGAGGCGCTCAACAGGCATGCGAAATTCATCCGCGGCCGTGTTTCGGGCGCGTTGAGGCAGATGAAGTACATGYCGGAGTTCCGCTTCCGGCTCGATACCTCCTTCGACAATTTCGCCAAGATCAATGAACTGCTGAAATCGCCCGAAGTCGCGCGCGATCTCGGCGACGGCAAGAACAACGACAAGGACGAGGACTAGGTGGCGCGTCGCGGCAAGAAGAAGGGGCGGCCGGTCTCCGGCTGGGTGGTGCTGGACAAGCCGGTGGGCATGGGCTCGACCGAGGCCGTCTCCAAGATCAAATGGCTGTTCCAGRCCGAGAAGGCCGGTCACGCCGGCACGCTCGATCCGCTCGCCTCCGGCATGCTGCCGATCGCGCTCGGCGAGGCGACCAAGACCGTTCCTTACGTGCAGGACGGCGCCAAGGTCTACCGCTTCACCGTCGCCTGGGGCGAGGAGCGCTCGACCGACGACCTCGAAGGCCCTGTGACCAACAGCTCCAACCGCCGCCCGGCCGAAGCCGAGGTGAGAGCGCTGCTGCCGAAATACACCGGCGTCATCATGCAGACGCCGCCGCAATTCTCGGCCATCAAGATCGCCGGCGAGCGCGCCTACGACCTCGCCCGCGACGGCGAGACGGKCGAGATACCCGCGCGGGAAATTGAAATCGGCCGTTTGGATATTATCGAGCACAATGCCGACAAAACCGTCTTCGAGGTCGAATGCGGCAAGGGCACCTATGTGCGCTCGCTGGCCCGCGACATGGGTCGCGACCTCGGCTGCTTCGGCCATATCGCTGAATTGCGCCGCATCGAGGTTGAGCCGTTCACGCCGGAGGATTTCGTCACAGTAGCCGAGCTGGAAGCAGCCCGCTTTGGCGATAAGACAGAAGCGGGCCCGGACGAAGCCGCGGCCCCGATCGACTTCAGCACCATCGACGCGCTGYTGGTCGAAACGGCGGCGGCGCTCGACTGCCTGCCGCAGGTCGCCGTCAGCGACGACGCGGCAACGAAGATCCGCCTCGGCAATCCCGTCATCATTCGCGGCCGCGATGCGCCGGTCGAGGCCGAGGAGGCTTGCGCCACCGCGCGTGGCAAGCTCGTCGCCATCGGCGCCATCGAGCAAGGCATGTTCAAGCCCAAGCGGGTCTTTGTCGGGTGATTCCGGTACAGGTCTTCGTTATTTGTGCAATTCCGGACGGAAACCGCTGCACACTTCTCCTGGAATCGCTCTAGTCTTCAGCTGAGCGCGAGAGCCCAGAGAACTCATGGCAAAGGCTGACACTGGCAAGAAGCGGGCGCCGCTGAGAACCCGTCGGCCTCCGGTCGGGGCGTCGCCCGGCACGCTTATCGCCGATCCGGCGGCGCGGCGCAGCGAGCTTCGGCTGACGTTGATCTCGTCCCAGAAATACGAAACCATCGACAATGCCTCGATCGACGATCTCAACACTCATTGCGAGAAATGGCCTGTCGTCTGGCTGGACTGCACCGGGCTCGCCAACATCGCGCTGATCGAGGAGATCGGCCGCATCTTCAACCTCCACCCGCTGGCGTTGGAGGACGTCGTCAATACCGGCCAGCGGCCCAAGGTGGATTTCTACGAGGATCATGCCTTCGTCGTCATGCGCATGATCGACGATGTCACCGCGCATCGCTACGAGCAGATCGCGCTGTTCTTCGGCCGAAATTTCGTCGTCACGTTCCAGGAACGCGAGGGCGATCCGTTCGATCCGGTGCGCAAGCGCATCGCGGCCGCGATGCCGAACCGGCTGCGCTCGCGCGGCGCCGACTATCTTGCCTATGCGCTGATCGATGCCATCGTCGACAGCTATTTCCCGCCAATCGAAGCGGCGAGCGAATTGGTCGACGGCATCGAGGACGAGATGCTGAACAAGCCGCACAAGCATCAGATGYGCCAGCTGCATGGACTGAGGCGCGACGCGAACGTGCTGAAAGGCGTTCTGTGGCCGATGCGCGACGCGCTGGCGACGCTGATCCRCAATGACGTGCCCTTCGTGAAGGCCGAGACCAAGATCTTCTTCAACGACACGCTCGATCATTCGCTGCGCCTGATCGAGCTGGTCGAGAACCAGCGCGACATGCTAACGGGCCTGATCGAGATGCATGTGTCGCTGACTCAGGCCCGCACCAACGACGTCATTTCCTATCTGACGATCGTCTCGGTGATCTTCATGCCGCTGACCTTCCTGGTCGGCGTCTGGGGCATGAATTTCGATCCGCAAAGCTCACCCTGGAACATGCCCGAGCTGAAGGCCTATTACGGCTATCCCGCCTCGCTCATGTTCATGGCGATCGTTGCGGTCGGTCTGATTGCGTTCTTCAAATGGAAGAAGTGGCTTTAGCCTTTGAATTCTTCCAAAGCGCGCCGCGATCTTTCAGGTTCGCTCCCCGCGTCTTAGGCTTTTGATTTTGCGCATGTCTTTGCCCCGAAGCCGTTCCCGCTTTCGGGAGACATGCTTTGGTTTTCGCAACCAGAACCTGCGACAAGCCGGCTTGACAATTGGGCTGGTGTTTTTCCCGGAATTGCAYTATAWGCGCCGCAGCTTCGCGCCCTGACGCGTCGCTTGCACTGGCCCTTGCTGGACGACATCCCGGCTGTGGGCGTCCCGTTTCCTCCAACAGATAAGGAAAAGCACGATGTCGATCACTGCCGATCGCAAGAAGGAATTGATGACTGAATTCGCGACCGCCAAGGGCGATACCGGATCTCCGGAAGTCCAGGTTGCCATCCTTTCCGAGCGCATCAAGAACCTGACCGAGCACTTCAAGGATCACAAGAAGGATAACCATTCCCGCCGTGGTCTGCTTGCTCTGGTCTCCCAGCGCCGCAGCCTGCTTGACTATCTCAAGCGCAAGGATGACGCGCGCTACCAGACGCTGATCGACAAGCTCGGTCTGCGCCGCTGACGAATTGACCGGCGGGCCCTCGAAGGGGCCCGCCGGTCGCGCATTGGCGCATCGGATGGTCCGGTGCATCGGTGCTGAAAAAGGAATTCTTCTCCGCGCATGGCGCGTTCCGGAAGCAGTGGTTTCCGGCGTCATGCGCAAGGTCGGCCGACCAGTTGGCCAACCGRCCAACCAGTTGGCCAACCGGGTTCCGGACTGCAGAGGGCTATCCGGAGCCGCCCATGGACGGTCATGGGGCAGGATTGCAGGATGCTCGCTCGGCTTGGGGAGCCGGACTTGATCGAGCATCCCGTTGTCTTGCCCGTGGCTGCCCGAAGGAAGCCAGGAAAGGGAGAACCCGTGACCGCTAGGACGGCGCGGCCCTTTCCGCATATGAAGGACAAGATATGTTCAATCAACACAAAGTGGAAATCGAATGGGGCGGCCGTCCGCTCATCCTGGAAACCGGCAAGATCGCGCGCCAGGCTGACGGCGCGGTGCTCGCCACCTATGGCGAGACCGTCGTTCTGGCCACCGTCGTCTCGATGAAGGAGCCGAAGCCCGGCCTCGATTTCTTCCCGCTGACGGTCAACTACCAGGAAAAGACCTATGCCGCCGGCAAGATCCCGGGCGGCTATTTCAAGCGCGAGGGCCGTCCGAGCGAGAAGGAAACGCTGGTTTCCCGCCTGATCGACCGCCCGATCCGCCCGCTTTTCGCCGACGGCTACAAGAACGACACCCAGATCGTCGTCACTGTCGTCCAGCATGATCTCGAGAACGATCCCGACATCCTGTCGATCGTCGCCACCTCCGCCGCGCTCACGCTTTCGGGCGTGCCCTTCATGGGTCCGATCGGCGGCGCCCGCGTCGGCTACATCAACGGCGAATATGTCCTCAACCCGCATATCGACGAAATGGAAGAATCCAAGCTCGACCTCGTCGTCGCCGGCACCGGCGATGCCGTTCTGATGGTCGAGTCCGAGGCCAAGGAACTCTCCGAGGACCTGATGCTCGGCGCCGTCATGTTCGGCCACAAGAGCTTCCAGCCGGTGATCGAGGCGATCATCAAGCTGGCCGAGGTCGCCGCCAAGGAGCCGCGCGACTTCACCGCGCCGGATTACTCCGCGCTCGAAGCCGAGATGCTGAAGGTCGTCGGCGACGAGCTTCGCGACGCCTACAAGATCACCGACAAGCAGTCGCGCTATGCCGCGGTCGACGCCGTCAAGGCCAAGGTCAAGGCCGCGTTCGCTCCGGCCGAAGGCGAGGAAGCCAAGTACACTTCCGAGCAGATCGGCAGCGTCTTCAAGGWGCTCCAGGCCAAGGTCGTGCGCTGGAACATCCTCGACACCGGCTCGCGCATCGACGGCCGCGATCTCAAGACCGTGCGCAAGATCGTCTCCGAAGTCGGCGTCCTGCCGCGCACCCACGGTTCGGCGCTGTTCACCCGCGGCGAGACCCAGGCGCTGGTCGTCGCCACGCTYGGTACCGGCGAGGACGAGCAGTTCGTCGATTCGTTGACCGGCATGTACAAGGAGAAGTTCCTTCTCCACTATAACTTCCCGCCCTACTCGGTCGGCGAGACCGGCCGCATGGGCTCGCCGGGCCGCCGCGAGATCGGCCACGGCAAGCTTGCCTGGCGCGCCATCCATCCGATGCTGCCTTCGGCGGAGCAGTTCCCCTACACGCTGCGCATCGTCTCGGAGATCACCGAATCCAACGGCTCTTCGTCGATGGCGACCGTCTGCGGCACCTCGCTGGCGCTGATGGATGCGGGCGTGCCGCTGGCAAAGCCGGTGGCCGGCATCGCCATGGGCCTGATCAAGGAAGGCGAGCGCTTCGCGGTGCTCTCCGACATCCTGGGCGACGAGGATCATCTCGGCGACATGGACTTCAAGGTCGCCGGCACCGCCAATGGCGTCACCTCGCTGCAGATGGACATCAAGATCGATGGCATCACCGAGGAGATCATGGGCATCGCGCTGGCCCAGGCCAAGGACGGCCGCCTGCATATCCTGGGTGAGATGGCGCATGCGCTGTCCGGCGCCCGCGCCGAGCTCGGCGAGTTCGCGCCGCGCATCGAGGTCATGCACATCCCGACCGACAAGATCCGCGACGTCATCGGCTCCGGCGGCAAGGTGATCCGCGAGATCGTCGAGAAGACCGGCGCCAAGATCAACATCGAGGACGACGGCACCGTCAAGATCGCTTCGGCGAACGCCAAGGAGATCGAGGCGGCGAAGAAGTGGATCCACACCATCGTCGCCGAGCCGGAAGTCGGCGAGATCTACGAAGGCACCGTCGTCAAGACGGCCGACTTCGGCGCGTTCGTCAACTTCTTCGGCCCGCGCGACGGTCTCGTCCACATCTCGCAGCTCGCCAATGAGCGCGTCGCCAAGACCTCCGACGTCGTCAAGGAAGGCGACAAGGTTTGGGTCAAGCTGATGGGCTTCGACGAGCGCGGCAAGGTCCGCCTGTCGATGAAGGTCGTCGACCAGGCGACCGGCAAGGAAATCGTCCAGGAGAAGAAGAAGGCCGAAGGCGAGGAAGACGCCGCCTGATCGGTTTGGCTGGATAGTTTGAGACGGGCGCGCCGCAAGGTCGCGCCCGTTTTGTTTCAGGGCACGACAAAGAGTTCTACGGAGCTGATGGATGGCCGCGGAGCCGCTGAAGACGCTGTTCTACCCGTTCGAGGCCGAGGCGCTGCCGCTGCCCGGGAAGGGTGCCCGCGTTCTTTTCCTCGGTGCCGAGCCCGGCTTCCGTCTGCCTGCCGGCTTCGAGGCGGCGCTGCATCTCGTGCAGGGTTTCAGGCCACATTTTCGCGCCTTGCAGGCGTCCGGCCACRCAGTCACGCCGCGGGCGGAAGGCGAGGGCTACGACATCGCCCTCGTGCTCGCCGGCCGGCATCGCGGGCAAAATGAGTTACGCATCGCGGAAGCGGTCGAGCGCATCGCTCCGGGCGCGCCTGTCGTCGTTGCCGGCAGCAAGGACGACGGCATCGACAGCCTGCGCAAGCGGATCGACGCGCTGGCGCCGCTCGAGGGCCATCTGCCGAAGCATCACGGCGTTGCTTTCTGGTTCCGGCGGGCCGGCACGGAGGCGGCGGCGACGCTGCGCGCCGGCAACCCCGATCTTGTCGTCGAAGGTGGCTTCAARACCAAGCCTGGCATGTTCTCCTTCGATCGGATCGATGCCGGTTCGACACTGCTGGCCGCGAACCTGCCTGACGATCTCAAAGGCAATGTCGCTGATTTCTGCGCCGGCTGGGGTTATCTGGCGGCGGAAGTTCTGYAGCGTTCGCAAGGCCTCACCGCGCTCGATCTCTACGAAGCGGATTTCGAAGCCTTGGAAGCAGCCAGGGTCAACGTCCATGGCGCCATCGAGCCACGCTTCTTCTGGACCGATCTGCTCGCCGAGGCGGTCGAACGGCGTTACGACGCGATCGTCATGAATCCGCCTTTCCATAGCGGCCGCGCAGCCGAACCCGGAATCGGCGCGGGCATGATCCGCACGGCGTCGAAGGCGCTGAAACCGGGCGGCCGCCTGTTCATGGTCGCCAACCGCCAGCTTCCTTACGAGCAGGTGCTGTCGGCGGCCTTTTCCAGCCATGCCGAGATCGCCCGCGACGGCATGTTCAAGGTGTTTTCGGCGCGCCGCTAAAGCAATTCCAGGAAAAGTGTGAGCGGTTTTCCGTCCGGAATTGCGCCAGGAACAAGCGATTCCAGGAAAAGTGTGAAGCGGTTTTCCGTCCGGAATTGCGTCGGGAAAGAAGCGGCGCTTACTGCACGCTGACGATGCGGGCGGGCTCATGCGTGCCGAAGGCGGGCCGGGCTTCGCCGAGCTCGACCTTGAGCGGTGCCGGCCGACCGAACAGATAGCCCTGCACAACCTCGCAGCCGGCGGCCCGAAGCAGCGTGGCCTGGTTCTCGGTCTCCACGCCCTCGGCGATGATACCGACGCCCAGCGCACGCGACAGGCCGACAATGGTCGAAACGATCGCGCCGGAGCTGGAGTCGGTGTCGATGCGGCTGACGAAGGAACGGTCGATTTTCAGCTTGCCGAAGGAGAAGTCGATCAGGTAGCTCAAATTGGAATAGCCGGTGCCGAAATCGTCGACGGCCACCGAGATTCCCATCTCGGCAAGCTGCTCCAGGATCGCCGCGGCGCGGTCGCGATCCTGCATCATCGCCGTCTCGGTGACCTCGAGCTCCAGCCGCGACGGCTTGATGCCGGTCGATTCCATCACGTCCCGCACGATGCCGACGAAATCCCTGGTCATGAACTGGACAGGCGAGATGTTGACGGCGACGAAACAGTCCTGCGGCAGGTACCGGGCGTCGCTGCAGGCCTTGCGCAGCACCCACTCGCCGATCGGGTTGATCATGCCGGTTTCCTCGGCGATCGGAATGAACTYCATCGGCGGGATCATGCCGCGCTCCGGATGCTTCCAGCGGATCAGCGCCTCATAGCCGACGACGCGGCCGCTCGGCAGGTTGAGCTGCGGCTGGTAGTGAAGGCTGAAGTCGCCGCGGTCGAAGGCGGTCTTCAGTTCCGACTCGATCCACTGCCGATAATCCGCCACGCGGCCCATATCGGCGTGGAAGACGGACCAGTTGCCGATGCCGCTGGCGCGCGCGTTCTGCAGCGCAAGGTTCGAGCGGCGCAGGATCAGGACCGGGTCGRCGCCGTCCTTCGGCATCGCCACGATGCCGACCGACAGGCTGACCGACTGCAGATGGCTCTGCAGCTGATAGGGCTCCATCATCTCGTTGATGAGCTTCTCGATGAGCCGTTCGATCGAACCCCTGATGTCGCGGTCCGGCAGCAGCACGCCGAATTCGCCGGCGCCGATGCGCCCGATCACCGCGTTCTTCGGCATAACCTCCTTCAGCCTGCTGGTGAAGGCGCGGATCAGTTCGTCGCCCTGGCTGTAGCCGATGGCGTCGTTGATCTGCTTGAAGCGGTCGATATCGATGTCGATCAGGAACATCGGCTCGCCGGTTCGGATCGTCCCGGAGGCGGCCTCGGCTATCTTGCCGACCATCGCCTGACRCGCCAGCAGGCCGGTCAGCTTGTCGAAATGGGTTTCCTTGAAGACATAGGCCACCGATTCATCGACGCCCGCGAAGAACGACAGCGCGGCTCCGCCGGCGGCTAGAGCGCAGAGCGCGGCGATGACGTCGGCCATCGTTTCGGCTGGTATGCCGGCCATGCCGTCGCCGAAGCCGAACCGCAGCCCCCATAGTCCAAGGATGAAACTGCCCATGCCCGAGCTGGCGATGGTGATCAGCCGGAACAGCGGAGTCCGTTTGGGATTGCTGACTGCAGGCATGCACGGTCCCTAGATTAGGGGCCCTTATAGCGGACATCTCCTTAAAATGAGTTTCCGCCGATGAATGCAATTTTACTGGAACGCTACTATCGCGGCCGCAAACTATTCGCGCCGGAGCAATTCCAGGAAAAGTGTGAGCGGTTTTCCGCCCGGAATTGCGTAAAACAAAAAGATAGCGCGTTTCGCCGTTTCCATGAAACGGTGAAATGCGCGAGAGCATGATCCCGAAAAGTGGGAACCGGTTTTCGGAGAAAGATCATGCCCCACAAAGAGTTAGATCGTAATGGCGATTCAACGAAACGCCATCACGATCTAGCCGTCGGTCTGCTTCAATTCCTCCAGTGCCGGCATCGAAACGATGTGATAGCCGGAATCCACATAATGGATTTCGCCGGTGACGCCCGACGACAGGTCGGAGAGCAGGTAGAGCGCCGAGCCGCCGACTTCGTCGATGGTCACGGTGCGGCGCAAAGGCGAATTGCGTTGCTGGTAGGAGAACATGTGGCGGGCATCGGACACGCCGGAGCCGGCCAGCGTCCGCACCGGCCCGGYCGAGATGCCGTTCACCCTGATGCCGCGCGGGCCGTAGTCGTTGGCGAGGTAGCGCACGCTGGCCTCCAGCCCGGCCTTGGSGACGCCCATGACGTTGTAGTTCGGCATCACCCTGACCGAGCCGGCATAGGTGAGCGTGATCATCGAGCCGCCATTGCCCATCAGCTTGGCGGCGTTGCGGGCGATCTCGGTGAAGGAGTAGCAGGAGATCACCATGGTGCRCACGAAATTGTCGCGGCTGGTGTCGGCGTAGAGGCCCTTCAGTTCGTTCTTGTCGGAAAAGCCGATGGCGTGGACCACGAAATCYAGCCCGCCCCAGGCCTTGCCGAGGGTCTCGAAGGTCGCGGTGACCGAGGCGCTGTCCTCGACGTCGCAAGGCACGATCAGCGAGGCTCCCACCTTCTCGGCCAGCGGCTTGACCCGCCGCCCGAAGGCGTCGCCCTGGTAGGTGAAGGCGAGCTCCGCCCCATGTTCCGACAGCTTCTTGGCGATGCCCCAGGCAATCGAATGGTCGTTGGCGACACCCATGACAAGCCCGCGCTTGCCCTTCATCAACCCGTCCATAAAAGGCAATCCTTATAAAAACGCCGGCTCTATGCGGAATAGCGCTGGAAAATCAGCGTTGCGTTGGTGCCGCCGAAACCGAAGGAGTTGGACAGGACGGTGTCGATCCTGGCGTTGTCGATACGCTTGCGCACGATCGGCATGCCTTCGAATTCCGGATCGAGCTCCTCGATATGGGCGCTCTCGCCGATGAAGCCGCCTTGCATCATCAGAATCGAGTAGATCGATTCCTGCACGCCGGCGGCCCCCAGCGAATGGCCGGTGAGCGACTTGGTCGAGGTGATATAGGGCATCTTGTCGCCGAACACCTCGCGAATGGCGCCCATTTCCCTGGAATCGCCGACCGGCGTCGAGGTGCCGTGGGTGTTGATATAGTCGACCGGCGATGACACCGTGGAGAGTGCCTGCCGCATGYAGCGGATAGCGCCTTCGCCCGACGGCGCGACCATGTCGTAGCCGTCGGATGTCGCGCCATAGCCGACGATCTCGGCATAGATCTTGGCGCCTCGCGCCTTGGCGTGCTCCAGTTCCTCCAGCACCAGCACGMCGGCGCCGCCGGCGATGACGAACCCGTCGCGGTTGACGTCGTAGGCGCGCGAAGCGGTCGACGCCTTGTCGTTGAACTTCGACGACATGGCGCCCATGGCGTCGAACAGGTCCGACATGGTCCAGTCGAGGTCCTCGTGGCCGCCGGCGAACATCACGTCCTGCTTGCCCCATTGGATGAGCTCATAGGCATTGCCTATGCAATGCGCCGAGGTCGAGCAGGCCGACGAGATCGAATAGTTGACGCCGTGGATCTTGAACCACGTCGCCAGGGTGGCCGACGCGGTCGACGACATGGCCTTCGGCACGGCGAACGGGCCGATGCGCTTCGGGCTGTTGTTCTTGATCGTGGTTTCGGCGGCTTCGACGATGGTCCGGGTCGAAGGACCGCCGGAGCCCATCACGATGCCGGTCCGGTCATTGGTGATGTCGCTTTCACCGAGCCCGGCATCGGCGATCGCCTRGTCCATGGCGACGTGGTTCCAGGCCGCGCCCTGGCTCAGGAAACGCATGGCGCGGCGGTCGATCATCGGGGTGGGATCGAGCGTCGGCGCGCCCCAGACCTGGCAGCGGAAGCCGTGTTCGGCGAAGGAATTGGAAAAGCTGATGCCGGATTTGGCATCGTAAAGCGAGCTCTGCACCTCGTTGGCATTGTTGCCGATCGACGACACAATGCCGAGCCCTGTCACTACGACCCGTCTCATTCGCAACTCCTTCCGGCGTATTCAGGCGAAAAACCTAGCCGGTTTTCGCTTGTGATCATACGCAAATAAACTGACGTGGCGTCCATCGGCTACGCGGACGCCGTGGCGAAAAACGGTCAGGCGGCCGACTGCTTGGAAAGACCGACCTTCAGATCCGTAGCCGCGTATATGGGTTCGCCATCCGCCTTGAGCCAGCCATCGGCGATGCCGAGCACCAGCCGGCCCCGCATCACACGCTTGAAGTCGACGCCGTATTCGACCTTCTTCACCGACGGCGTCACCATGCCCTTGAACTTCACCTCGCCGGTCGAAAGCGCCATGCCCTTGCCGGGTTCGCCCAGCCAGCCGAGATAGAAACCGGTCAACTGCCACATGGCGTCGAGGCCGAGGCAGCCGGGCATGATCGGATTGCCGATGAAGTGGCAGGCGAAGAACCACAGATCCGGCTTGATGTCGAATTCGGCGCGAATGAAGCCCTTGTCGAAAGCGCCGCCGGTTTCGCTGATCTCGGTGATGCGATCGAACATCAGCATCGGCGGGTAGGGCAACTGGGCATTGCCTGGCCCGAACAGGTCGCCGCGGGCGCAGGCGAGCAGTTCCTCGTAATCGTAGCTGGACTTTTGATCCGCCATCAAATTTCCGTCCCCGTGATCTTCGCGGGCGGCAGGGCGCCCTTCTCGTTGGTTTCCTAACACACTCTGTTTGCGGCCGGAAACCGGCGTTTGCGCTTAACCCGTGCGCCTGCCCGGGTCAATGCGCGCTATTGATCGCATTCGGACTACAGAATATATGTCGATTGATGTCCGGTTTTGGCATTTGACGTCTTTTTGCCACTCTGGACCTGTTGATGGGCTGGGCAACAAGCTTCGAAGCGAAGAGATGGATTCGGGCTACCGGAAGGAAAATGTCGCTGTGGACAAGCGGGTTCGCGAAGCCGGCCTGAGGCCGACGCGTCAGCGCATTGCGCTGGCCGATCTGCTTTTCGCCAAAGGCGACCGCCACCTTTCGGCCGAGGAGCTGCACGAAGAGGCGATCGCCRCCGGCGTGCCGGTCTCGCTGGCGACGGTCTACAACGCGCTTCACCAGTTCACCCAGGCCGGCCTGCYGCGCATCCTGGCGGTCGAGGGGTCGAAAACCTATTTCGATACCAACACGTCCGATCACCACCACTTCTACATCGAAGGCGAGAACCGCATTTTCGATATCGAAAGCGGACCGGTAACCGTCTCCAACCTGCCGGCGCCGCCGGAGGGCATGGAGATCGCCAACGTCGACATCGTGGTTAGACTGCGTCCCAAACGCTGCGATTGATCCGTCTTCCATGCGCCCGGTCGACCTGATTGTCCGGTTTGAATGGGTCACCGTCGCCGCGTTGGCAATCGTTTGCTACGCAATATCCGGCTTTTCCTGGTGGCTGTTTGCGCTGCTCATCCTTGCGCCGGACCTGTCGATGCTGGGCTACCTCGCCGGGCCACGCTTCGGCGCCGCTACCTACAACGCCTTGCATATCCTGATTGCTCCGCTCGTCCTCCTGCTTGCGGGCGCGTTGCTCTCCGGCCGGGTCACGACCGCCGTAGCGCTGATCTGGATCGCGCACATCGCCATCGACCGTGCCCTCGGCTACGGCCTCAAGCTGCCCACCGGTTTTCAGGATACGCATCTCGGCCRCATCGGCCGCGACCGTAACAGCAAGGCCAGCGAACTCAGTTCTTGACCTTCTCGCCGGGATAGGCGCCCCACACCTGCGATTGCGCCATCCAGCCGGTATGGCCGTCGAAGGTCATTTCGCACCATTGGCCGTCGCATTTCTTGATCGAGCCGATCACGCCCGGCTCGATGATGGCGACGACACCGGCATCCTTGTCGGGTTCGTCGAGCAGGTTGATTCGCCCGCCCTTGCCGCGCTGCCAGGGCGCGACGATCGCGGTGCGGCGGCCTGAGAGCAGCGACTGATTGATCCAGCCCTCCGATCCGTCGGCATCGCGCACGCGGCGCCAGGTGTCGAATTCCTGGATGACTTCCATCGGCAGGCCGGCCTTCAGATACATCCAGTTGACGGAATAATTGGCGCCGGGCCCGACGCGCGAATTGACGCGGGCCGGCTTCAGGCTGACGAAGCGCGGCAGCGGCAGGCCGCTCGGCCCGAGCGTTATGGTTTGGGCGGGTGCCGCCGCGCTTTGCGCCAAAGCCTGCGGCGCGCAAAGCAGGGCACCGAGAATGGCCGCGCTGAAGGCCAGGCGAAGCGACGCGAAACCAGACACTTTCGTTCCTTTCGGCGCCGGTCCGTCGGGACGGGCGCCCCTTTTTCTTTGTCTTCGGCGGCACCGCTTGTTACAGGAGTGGGCTGATGCCGCGACTGGCTGCAAGTTTCGCCGGTCTTGGTTAAAGAGGTCTCAACGAGATCGGTTTCGAGAGCATGATCCCGGAAAGTGGGAATCGGTTTTCGGAAAAGATCATGCTCCAAAAAAGAGTAGGATCAGGACGGCGATTCAACGAGACGTCATCCTGATCCAGGAAGCTTCGGRGATAAAATGGCAGGCAAAAAACGGCCCCTCGTCGTCATCACGCGCAAGCTGCCCGATCCGGTCGAAACGCGCATGCGCGAGCTGTTCGACGCAAGGCTGAATGTCGAGGACCGGCCGATGACGCAGCCCGAGCTGGTTGCGGCGGTCAAGGAAGCCGATGTGCTGGTCCCCACCATCACCGACCATATCGACGCCGCGCTGATCGCCCAGGCCGGCGAAAACCTCAAGCTGATCGCGAATTTCGGCAACGGCGTCGACAAGATCGATGTCGCGGCGGCCGCCAAGAAGGGCATCACCGTCACCAACACGCCGAATGTGCTCACCGAAGACACCGCCGACATGACCATGGCGCTGATGCTCGCCGTGCCGCGCAGGCTCGCCGAAGGCGCCAATGTGCTGACCGGCGAGAAGAAATGGGCCGGCTGGTCGCCGACCTGGATGCTCGGCCGGCGCATCTGGGGCAAGCGGCTCGGCATCGTCGGCATGGGCCGCATCGGCACGGCGGTCGCCAGGCGGGCCAAGGCCTTCGGCCTGTCGATCCACTATCACAACCGGCACCGCGTGCTGCCGGCCGTCGAGGAGGAGTTGGAGGCGACCTATTGGGAAAGCCTCGACCAGATGCTGGCCCGCATGGACATCATCTCGGTCAATTGTCCCTCGACGCCGGCGACGTTCCACCTTTTGTCCGGTCGTCGCCTGGCGCTGATGCAGCCTTCGGCCTACCTCGTCAACACCGCGCGGGGCGACATCATCGACGAGGACTCGCTGGTCAAGCTCATCCATGACGGCAAGATCGCCGGCGCCGGCCTCGACGTCTACGAGCACGAACCGGCGCTGAACAGCAAGCTGCTGAAGCTCGCCGCCAAGGGCAAGGTGGTGCTTTTGCCGCATATGGGTTCGGCCACGCTCGAGGGCCGCATCGACATGGGCGAGAAGGTGATCATCAACATCCGCGCCTTCTTCGACGGCCACCGTCCGCCGGATCGTGTGCTGCCGCTCAGGACCTGAGGCTTTAAACGGCTATGGTAACGGCGCCGTCCGCGCCAACTCTCACCGCGGCTCCGCGATAGGCATCGAACGCGCCGCGCTCGAGCCGTATTGCCATGGGCGTTTCCCAGCCCATTTCCCGCGCCACGATCAGGCCGAGCAACAGGATGGCGTCGGGCTCGTGCAGCACCAGGGCGGCCGGCGCCCGGCCGTTGTGGACGAGCTCCATCAGCACCGCCGAAGCGGACGACGAGCCGATCGTGYCGGGCAGGAACAGCACCCGGCCGGAAATGACTTCACCGTGCTGCGGATGGYGGACATCGGCGATGCGGCCAGTTTTGGGGTCGACGCCGCCCCAGAAGCTGATCGGCGCCGTCAGCACCAGCGCCTCGCCTTCGCCCGCCTTGCCYGGCACCAGGATTTCCGCTGCCGCGCTCATGCGGCGATATCCGTGAAAACCGGCTTGCCGAGGACCGCGCTTTCGACGCAGTCGGCGAGCGAGGCGTAGAGCACCGCGTAGCCGGTGTTGCCCGGCGCGTAATGCGCGAACTTGCCCGAATTGGTCATCAGCACGCCATTGCCGAGCTCTGGGCCGAGCTCCGGCATGATCGGCGTCACCACCACGCATGTATCGGCGACGATGACGACCCCGCACGCCTCGAGCCTTTTTCGCCGGCCGTCCCGCTCCAGCTGGGCGAGCGCGTGGCGGCCGGTGCAGGCATAGATCGGCACCGCAAGCCGCCGCCCGGCGATCAGCCGTTCCAGGCTGTCGAACTCGGCGTTCGACAGATGCGGGCTGCCGATCGCCACCGCGTCGATGGTCTTGGTCGCCGCCGCGGTCGACAGGCCCGCGCGGGCCTTGGCGACCATCTCAGGCGTCACGCGGATCACCGCTTCCGGCTCCGGCCCGGCCAGGATGGCTTCGACGTCGGGAGCCTCGGGCGTGACGCCCGCAATGTGGAAAAGGCCCACCGCGCCCGACGATGCGGCCGCCGCGCCGAAGGCTTTCAGCGCGTCTTCGCCGGGATGAGCGGCCACGCCGGCGACGACGCCGATCGCGTTGCCCACCTCGCGGCCATAGAGGCTGCCCAGGACAGGCCAGGCGATCTCCGAGGCGAGGAAGGATGGCGACAGGCCCGAGACATCGAAAACGAGCCTTGCCCGGCGGTTTTCGGGCCGATGCAGGCCGTAATCCGGCGCGCGGCCGACAATCGCGCAGGCAATGTCGAGGAAATCACCATAGCGGTTGGTGCGCGCGCCCAACACCGAATTGCAGAAGACGACCGCGTTGGACTCGCCCCAGGCGACGTCGCTGCCCAGCGCCGGCCTATGCCCGGCCTGGTAGGGCGCGCAGGTCCAGCTCTGCTCGCAGCCGAGCTTGCGATAGGCCTCCATCATCCGTAGCGCCATGCCACGCTGGGGCTCTTCCAGGCGGATGCGCGAGCAACCCATCAGGTCGAGCGCCCCGACATTGAGCGTCGAGCGCACCGCGACCCGCGCGCCGCCCTCGACCAGCTTCTCCGCGAACAGCGTGCCGGAATCGCCATGATAGAGAGCGCCGTCGATATGCGTGGAGGCGATCGGGATGAGCCGCGGCGCACCGAGCAGGCGGGCGCTTTCGGCGACGATGCGCATCGCTATGCCCGCGCCGTCCCGGCGGGCGGCGATCGCCTGTTCTTCCGGGCTGAGCGAAAGGCTCATAGAARCACCTTGCGCATGGTGATGGAGGTTGGCCTGTCATAGCCCGCATGCGCCGTGCGTTCGCTCTCGCGAAAGCCAAGCCGGGCGAAGGCTGCATGGTTTGCCGTCAGTTCGATGCGGGTCTGCAGCTCGATCGCATCCTTGCCGCGTTCGCGGGCGAGATCCTCGACCGCCCGCATCAGCCGGGCCCCTATGCCTTGGCCCTGCAGCCGCGGYTCGACCGCGAGCTTGCCGACATAGAAATCCTGCGCCCGTTCCAGCGCGAAGACGCAGCCGACGACGCGGCCATTCTCGATCGCCAAAAACCCGGCTTCCCGTTTCGCCTTCTCGGCAAGGGTATCGGCGGTCAAAAGATGCGCCGACGACGGCGGGTCGATGATGCCGTCCATATAGGCAAAGGCGCGCCGGATCAGCGCGAGCAGATCGTCCCATCGGTCGAAATGCGCCGGAAGGCCGGTTATGGAGATGCCGACGCTCTGGTCCATGCGCTCAGACGGCCTTGTAGCGGATGGTGTCGAAACGGGCCGTGAGGCCATCGTAGAGCAGCAGTCGGCCGATCAGCGGCTCGCCTATGCCGGTGATCAGCTTGATCGCCTCCATCGCCTCCAGCGTGCCGATGACGCCCGTCAGCGCGCCGACGATGCCGGCAACGGCGCAGGATGGCACCAGCCCTTCGGGCGGCGCTTCCGGGAACAGGTCGCGATAGCTCGGATTGCGCTTGCCGTCGGCGCCTGTCTCGAACGGCTTCAGCACCGTCACTGAGCCGTCGAAGCGGCCGACGGCGGCCGTGACGAGGGGTTTCTTCTCACCGGCGCAGGCATCGGCGGCCGCGTAGCGTGTCTCGAAATTGTCGGAGCCGTCGACAACGACATCGTAGCGCGCGACGAGGGCAGGGGCGTTCTCCGCCGTCAGTCTCAGGCGATGYGATTCCACCGTGACGTTGGGGTTGATGCGCATGATCGCCGCGGCGGCACTGTCGGTCTTGGCCATGCCGATCGTGTCGCTGCCGTGGATCACCTGCCGCTGCAGGTTGGACAGCGAAACCGTGTCGTCGTCGACGATGCCGAGCGTGCCGACGCCGGCGGCCGCAAGGTATTCCAGCACCGGCGCGCCGAGCCCGCCGGCGCCGATCACCAGCACCCGCGACCGTTTCAGCTTCTGCTGGCCCGGCCCGCCGATCTCCGGCAGCACGATGTGGCGGGCATAGCGTTCGAGCTCTTCGTCGGTCAGGGCGGCGTCGATCATAGCCGAACCATATCGCTCGCRCAGAGCCTTGTCAGTAAGCGCAAGGCGAAGCCTTGTGGTCCACACGCAAGGCGAAGGTTTGGCATGACGCGAGGCAAAGCCTCGTGGCGCAGCGCGGAAATGGCTTCAAGGGCTGGACGTCAGCCCAACGCTGCCGTGATCGACCGTCAGGAACTGTGCCCGGCCGGCAAGGCTCGAAAACAAGGCGGCATCGGTGCCGGTCATGAAGGCCTGGCAGTTCAATTCTTCCAGGATCGAGAACAACGCCGTGCGCCGGCCCGCGTCGAGATGCGCGGCGATCTCGTCCAGGAGAAGGATCGGCGTCAGTCCCGACATCTCGCCGGTCAGCCTGGCATGCGACAAAACGATGCCGACCAGCAGCGCCTTCTGCTCGCCGGTCGAGCACAGTTCCGCCGGCATCGACTTCGGCCGGTGCCGCACCAGGAGATCGGAACGATGCGGGCCGTCGAGCGTACGGCCGGCGGCGCGGTCGCGCTCGCGGCCGTTGGCAAGCGCGCGGCGGAAGCGCTCCTCGACGTCGAYGGCCGGCGCGACGGCGACCTCGCTCTCCAGGTCGCCGGCAAGGCTGATGTCGGCCTGTGGAAACGGCCCGCTGCCGGGCAATCTGTCGATCATGGCGGCGAGCAACCGCACCAGCTCGGCCCGTGCCGCGGCGATCGCCACCCCCGTCTCGGCCATCTGCGTCTCGATCGCCTCGAACCAGGCGCCGTCGCGCGAGCCTTCGGTAARCAGGCGGTTACGGCCTCGCATGGCCTTCTCATAGTCGAGCGCGCGCTGGCCATGGCCGGGGTCGATCGCCAGCACCAGCCGGTCGAGGAAGCGGCGGCGGTCTCCCGCAGGCCCGGGAAACAGGCCGTCCATAGCCGGCGTCAGCCAGACGACCCGCAGCCATTCCAGCATATCCTCGGCCGATCGCGTCGGCGCGCCGTTGATCCGCACCTTCCTGCCGCCTTCGCCGGCGGCGTCGCCGCCGGATATGCCGGTGCCGATCTCGACCTGGCCTTCCGGCCCCTCGATGCGCGCATGCAGGGCGAAGCCGCCATCGCCGCCTTCGCGCGCCACATCCGCATAGGGCGCGCGGCGCAGGCCCCGGCCAGGTGTCAGGAACGAGATCGCTTCCAGGAGATTGGTCTTGCCCGCRCCATTGTCGCCCGACAGCACCACAGCGCCGGGCGCAAGGTCGAGTGAAAGCGCCGCGTAGTTACGGAAATTCGTAAGTGTTAGCTTACTTATATAGCTTTGCTGCCGAAGCTGTTTCGCATCCGCGGTCACGGCGACATATACGCCTGTCCCGGACCTAGACCCGCATCGGCATCAGCACATAGAGCGCGGTTTCGTCCGCCATGTCATGGATCAGCGTGGGCGAACCGGCGTCGGCCAGCATGAACTTGGCCTCMGAGCCGGTGAGCTGGGCGGCGACGTCGAGCAGGTATTTGGCGTTGAAGYCGATCTCGATCGGGTCCGACGAATAGTCGGCCGCCAGTTCCTCGGTGGCGCTGCCCGAGTCGGGGTTGTTGACGGCTAAGGTCAGCTGGCCGTCATTGATCGACAGTTTCACCGCCCGGCCGCGTTCGGAGGAAATGGTCGAAACGCGGTCCACCGCCGCGGCGAAGCTCTGGCGGTCTATGATCAGCTTCTTGTCGTTGCCGGTCGGGATGACGCGCTGATAGTCGGGGAAGGTGCCGTCGATCAGCTTCGAGGTCAAAACGACGCTGCCGATGGTGAAGCGGATCTTGGTGTCCGACAGCTCCGTGGTCACCGCCACATCGGGATCGTCGACCAACTTCTGCAGCTCRCTCACCGTCTTGCGCGGAATGATGATGCCGGGCATGCCCTCGGAGCCTGCCGGCGCGTCGATCTCGGCACGCGCCAGGCGGTGCCCGTCGGTCGCCACCGAGCGCAGCTTCAGCTTGCCGCCGACTTCAACGGTGTGCAGGTAGATGCCGTTGAGATAGTAGCGCGTTTCCTCGGTCGAGATGGCGAACTGGGTCTTGTCGATCAGCCCCTTGAACGCTGCCGATTCCAGCCGGAAGATATGCGAGAAGGAACCGGCCGAAAGCTCCGGGAAGTCGGATTGCGGCAGGCACTGCAGACGGAAGCTCGAACGGCCGGAGGTGACGGTCATCGCGTTGCCGTCCTCGTCCGTCTTCAGCATCACCTCGGCGCCGTCGGAAAGCTTGCGCACGATGTCGTAGAGCAGATGCGCCGGCACCGTCGTCGCGCCGCCGCGCTCGACTTTGGCAGGCGTCGCCTCCGTCACTTCGAGGTCGAGGTCGGTGGCCTTCATCTCGAGGCTGGCGCCCTCGGCGCTGAGCAGCACGTTGGACAGGATCGGAATGGTGTTGCGCCGCTCGACCACGCGATGGACGTGGTTGAGGGACTTCAGGAGATTTGACCGTTCCAGGATAACACGCATGACCAAACAGGCTCGCTTCAAGAATGAACGGGTTACCGGCAGGCGGCATCCCGCGAAAGCCCTGAAAGGCTTCCAGAATCTCTGTAAGCTGACAGTAAAAAGCCTGCGAACGCAAGCCCGCGGCACCGGTTACGGCCGGCAGCGCGGGCTTTCTGGGGATAAAGCCGGCGAAGCGCGCCGCCGGCTATTTCTGCGCCCCCTCAGGCCTGGTCGTTGATCAGCCTTCTGAGCAGTTCGAGTTCCTGCGCCAGCGTGTTGTCCGCGCCCGAAAGGTCCTCGATCTTACGCACGGCATGGAGCACCGTCGTGTGATCGCGGCCGCCGAAGCGCCGTCCGATCTCCGGCAACGAGCGCGGCGTCATCACCTTCGACAGATACATCGCCACCTGCCGCGGCTTGACGATCGTGCGCGTGCGCCGGTTGGACAGAAGCTCCGTCTTCGACACGTTGTAGTGACGCGCCACGATGCGCTGGATGTCCTCGATGCGCACCCGCTTCGGCTCGCCGGAGCGGTAGATGTGACCGAGGATCTCGTCGATACGGTCGATGGAGATCTGCGGCTCGAACGACTGGCGGAACAGAAGCTGGTTGAAGGCGCCTTCGAGCTCACGCCCGCTGCCGGTCACCGTGCGCGCGACGTGCTCCAGGATTTCGTCGGAGATGTCGAGCGAGGTGTCATCGGTCTTGGCGGTGGCGCGGCGCAGCTTCAGCATGCCGAGCCGCATGGCGAAATCAGGCGCCGACATTTCCAGCGCCACGCCTCCATTCAGTCGCGAACGCACGCGCGGCTCCAGCGATTCCAGTTCCGACGGCGGCCGGTCGGCCGCGACCACGACCTGTTTGGCGCTGTCGAGCAGCATGTTGATGAGGTGGCAGAATTCGTGCTGGATCGACTTGCCCTGCAGGAACTGCATGTCGTCGATGATCAGGAGATCGATGTCGCGCAGCTGCTCTTTCAGCGTCAGCGCATTGTTGTCGCGGATCGCGGTGGCGAAGCGCCACATGAAATATTCCGCGGTCAGGTAGACGACGCGCGACTTCKGGTTGTGCCGTAGCGATTCCGCCGCGATCGCCTGCAGCAGGTGCGTCTTGCCGAGCCCGACGGTCGCATGCAGGAAAAGCGGGTTGAAACGCACCGCGCTCGACTGCGATTCCGCCACCGCCCTKGCCGCGGCGAAGGCAACCCTGTTCGACGGTCCTTCGATGAAGGAGGCGAAAGTGTAGCGCGGGTCGAGAGGCGACCCCAGCACATTGTGGCGGAACTCCGGTTCCGCGGACGCGCCCGGGCGCGGCGCCGGCGCCCGTTGTTCCGCGCGCCCGGCGCTCGCGGTGCCGTTGGCGAGCGCGGTATGCGTCTGCTTGGTCATCTTGCGCGCCGGCGCCACCTCCGGCTCGACAGGGTTGCGCCCCTGGCGCGTGGCGGTGCGCACGACGATCTCGATCTTGAGGACGTCCGGATCCTCATGCCGCCACAGCTCCGCGATGAGCTCGAGGTAATGGCCGTTGATCCAGGACCGCAGGAAGGCTGTAGGCACGGAGATGCGCACAATGCCGCGGGATGCCTCGGCAACCTTCATGCGACCGAACCAGCTCGAATAGACCTCGGCTCCAAGACGCGCCTTCAACTGAGCCTTGACCCGTTCGAACTTCTGTTCCGCGTCGCTGGATACCGCCACGTCGCCCCCTTTGACAAAAGTTGCCGGAAATGGGAGCTCGCCCGCTATCTCCCTCTCGATGCCGCTTTGCATGATCAAAGTCCCTTGTCTTCTCGTACCCTTTTTCCACCGGGGATGCGCCTCCTGCATCCTTGATCCGGCGACCTCATTCAGCCGCGATTCATTGCCGCCGCCGGCAACGTCGTCGCAACTCGCGCAAGGGACCAGCTGCCGGCTCCGCACGCCGGCTTCCGACAAAGACAAGGCAATGCATCGCCCTCCGGCGAAAACGCCGGTGAGACATCGACTGCCATGTACAATTACGCCAGTCCCCTACCCGCACCGAAGAGACAAACCAAGCCGCACGCGGAATTGCTCCACGTCATGAATTCCGCCATTTTTTGCYGGCCGATTCAGGCTGGGTCAGGGGGCTAGAGCCCGTCCCTTCGATGGATGGACATTACCGAAATCGCTGTGGATAGGGCAAGGCCACATCTAACGGTTTTTTAACGAATCTGGTTACCGGACGGGGCTTGAAATCGGCTGTCGGGACGGCACGTTTTGACAAAGCCATTGTGATTCAAACCCTTTTCCGGCGAATATGAAAAAGGCCGCCTATAACGAAATATTCTGAAATAATTCTCTTGACAGCTACTTCTGCCCTGCTGCTCGAACGTGCGTTGAACAAGCTGTGGATGACCCGCCGTAAGTCCATGAAAAACCTACGGATTTCCTGGCAGGCAAATTTGGGCAGTTGCCGCGGGGAGGGCGTGCCGACGTCGGCGACGCTGAATATGCCGGCAAAACATTACTGGTAGTGGAATCGCGTCATAAGCGTTGCTCACGAGCAAACTTTTTAAGTACTTGCCGGCAAACGAAAAAACCCGGCCTGTACGGCCGGGTTCAGTATCGACGGAGTGAAAGAGGAGTCGGTCAGGCCGACAGCGTCTTGACCCGCTGGGCCAGCCGCGAGACCTTGCGCGAAGCCGTGTTCTTGTGGACGACGCCCTTGGTGGCGGCGCGCATCAATTCCGGCTCCGCCGCCTTGAAGGCTTCCACCGCCGCGGCCTTGTCGCCGGCGGCCAGCGCCTCTTCGACCTTGCGGACATAGGTGCGGACGCGCGAGCGGCGGTTCTTGTTGACCGCTGCGCGGCGGGCGATCTTGCGCGTTGCCTTTTTGGCCGAAGACGTGTTGGCCATGATGCCTCTCTTCTGATCTGGTGGGCGCCAGCGGGGTGCCGCAGGGCGCAAAAAAACAAACGGGCAGCCACAGGGCCGCCTCGGTTGGTGCGGCTTATAGTTCAGCTTTTCCGACGCGTCAACGCCACTGGGCAGTCTTTTTGGGCGGTCTTTTTGGCAGACTGAAAGCGCGGCGCGTCGTCATCCGCTTCAATCATCGGGCGGCATGGCCTAGCGGTTGGTGAAATTCGGCTTCCGCTTCTCGACGAAGGCGGCCATGCCTTCTTTCTGGTCGTCGAGCGCAAACAGCGAATGGAAAAGGCGGCGTTCGAAGCGCAGTCCCTCGGCGAGCGTCGTCTCGTAAGCGCGGTTGACGGCCTCCTTGGTCATCATGACCGACGGCAGCGAGAATTCGGCGATCTTCGCCGCYRCCTTCAGCGCCTCCTCGGTGAGCTCGGYGACCGGAACCACCCGCGATACCAGTCCGCTCCGCTCGGCTTCGGCCGCGTCCATCATCCGCCCGGTCAGGCACATGTCCATCGCCTTCGACTTGCCGACGAAGCGGGTCAGCCGCTGCGACCCGCCCATGCCCGGCATGACGCCGAGCGTGATTTCGGGCTGGCCGAACTTGGCATTGTCGCCGGCGATGATGAAGTCGCACATCATGGCCAGCTCGCAGCCGCCGCCGAGCGCATAGCCCGCGACCGCCGCGATGATGGGCTTGCGCGTCCGCGTGAGTTCCTCCCAGCCGACGAAGAAGTCCTGGCTGTAGGCGTCGGCGAAGGACAGCGCCYGCATCTCCTTGATGTCGGCGCCGGCGGCAAACGCCTTTTCCGAGCCCGTAAGCACCATCGCGCCGATGGCGGGATCGGCGTTGAACGCGCTCGCCGCCGCCAGGACCTCCGCGAGCACTTGCGAATTCAGCGCATTGAGCGCCTTGGGCCGGTTCAGCGTGATCAGCCCGACCTTGCCGCGTGTTTCCACGAGGATGGTTTCATAGGTCATGGTTCGCTCCTTCCGCGGCAGTGGGATGATCGATGATCGATACTGTTCCTAGCTTACCGCTGACAGGTCCGGCAATAGAAGGTCGAGCGGCCGCTCTGCACGATGCGCTCGATGTGGCCGCGGCAGCCCGGCTTCTGGCACGGCTCCCCCTCGCGATCGTAGACCGCGAAGGAATGCTGGAAATAGCCGAGCGATCCGTCGGCCTGGACATAGTCGCGCAGCGAGGAGCCGCCGGCGGCGATCGCATCGGCGATGACCGAGCGGATCGCCTCGGCGAGGCGCTCGCTTTGTTCCTTCGCCTTCTTGGCCGACCCGGCGATGGTGCCGGCTTCGCGCAGCGGCGAGAGCCCGGCGCGCCACAAGGCTTCCGAGACATATATATTGCCGAGCCCGGCGATCAGCCGCTGGTCGAGCAACGCCGCCTTGAGCGGCGATCTGCGATCCTTCAGCAGCGAGGCGAGCAGGGGGCCATCGAGCGCATTGCCGGTTGGCTCGATGCCAAGCCCCGCCAGCATCGGATGCGTGTCCGGCGGCCCTTCGGCAAACAGCATGAAGCCGAAGCGGYGCGGGTCGTTGAAGATGACGCGCGATCGCTCRCCCGTTGTCGAGGCCACGTCGAACACGACATGGTCGTGCGCTGCGCTTTTCGAGCGCTCCTGGTGGAAGGTGCCAGGGATATCGCTGCTTCCGGCAGCTTCGACCCGGAACGATCCCGACATGCCGAGATGACAGATGAGCACCAGGCCGTCCTCGATATGCATCGTCAGGTATTTGGCGCGCCGRCCAAGCGCCGTCAGGGTCTTGCCGGCAAGCCGCTCCGAAAAGCGTTCGGGAAAAGGAAAGCGAAGATCGGGCCTGYGTGCCTCGACGTTGACGAGCCGCGCCCCTTCCAGGACCGGCTGCAGTCCGCGCCGAACCGTCTCGACTTCAGGCAGCTCAGGCATGGCCGCCTATCGTCGCGAGGAAGGATGTTCCATGGCGGCCGGTTGCCAGGCCGAGATGATCCGCGACGGTTTCGCCGATGTCGGCGAAGGTCGGCCTCAGTCCGATGTCGCCACCCTTCAGCCCCGGCCCGATGCCGATCACCGGAACGCGTTCGCGCGTATGGTCGGTGCCGCGCCAGGTCGGATCGTTGCCATGGTCGGCGGTAAGGATGAGAAGGTCGCCCGGCCTGATGCGCGAAAATGCCTCCGGCAGCCGGCGGTCGAAGGCCTCGAGCGCCGCGGCATAGCCGGCGACATCGCGCCGGTGGCCGAACTCGGTATCGAAATCGACGAAATTGGCAAAGACCAGGTCGCCATCGTGGGCATCGTCCATGGCGCCGAGCGCCTTGTCGAACATCGCCATGTTGCCGCCGGCCTTGCGCACTTCCGAAATGCCGCGATGAGCGAAGATGTCGCCGATCTTGCCGACGGCGATGACCTTGCTGCCGCGCCCGGTCAGCCGGTCGAGCAGGGTCGGCTCCGGCGGCGGCACCGCATAGTCGCGGCGATTGTGGGTGCGCTGGAACGTAGCGGGCGTCTCGCCCACGAATGGCCGCGCGATCACGCGCCCGATCTTCAAGGGGTCGACCAGCCGGCGCACCGTGAGGCAAAGCTCATAAAGCCGCTCCAGGCCGAAATGCGTTTCATGCGCGGCGATCTGCAATACGGAGTCCACCGAGGTGTAACAGATCGGCTTGCCGGTACGGATATGCTCCTCGCCGAAACGCTCGATGATCTCGGTCCCGGGCGCATGRCAGTTGCCGAGGATGCCCGGCAGCTGGCCTTCGCGGATGATCGCGTCGGTCAGTCCGGCCGGAAAGGCCGGCACCGTATCGGGGAAATAGCCCCAGTCGAAATGCACCGGCAGGCCGGCGATCTCCCAGTGGCCGGAAGGCGTATCCTTGYCGCTCGACACTTCCTGGGCGGCGCCGTGGAAAGCCGAGGCGATCGGCGGCGCGTCGGTGCCGGTTCTCGATCCCGTCGCGGTTTGCGCTGCCCGGCCAAGCCCGAGCGACATCATGTTGGGCAGGGCGAGCGGTCCGCTGCGCAGCCCTTCCCGGTCGGCGCGACCGTCGGCGCAGGCCTTGAATATATGTCCGAACGTGTCGGCGCCGGCATCGCCATAGCGCTCGGCGTCGGCGGCGCCACCGATGCCGAAAGAATCGAGAACGAACAGGAACGCGCGCGCCATGGGCATCTTTGTTGTCAGTGCTCACTGCCAGACATAAGGTTCCCCGGCGGTGTTGGCAAATCGGAAACCGAACCGCAACGGCTTGGCGCCATAGTTGCGGCGAGACGCGGATGYGGCGGGAGCGAAGCAGGTATGGCAAGGCGCGGCAGAACCGCGGCACGGCAGGCCGTGAAAATGTGCGCGGCCGCACTCGCGGCGTTCGGCGCCGCCGCATGGCCGGCACGCGCCGACTGGCGTGACGACATCGGTACGTTCCGCATCGGCATCGTCGCTGAACCGGGTGGCGGCAACACCATTCCAGGGCTCGCGCGCCTCACCGACGCCTACGCCAATGCGCTCGGCATGAAGGTCGAGTTTGTCGTCGCGCGCGACTATGCGGCGCTGATCGAGGCACAGGCGAGCGGGCGCGTGCAATACGCGGTCTATTCGGCTCTCGCCTACGCCACGGCTTCGGAGCGCTGCGGCTGCGTCGAACCTCTGGTGGCGCCGGTCGATGCCGACGGCGCCGTCGGCATCCGTTCCGTCCTGGTGACGCGCGACGGCAGGCTTCCGGACCTTGCCGCCATGGCTTCGCACCGGATCGCGATCGCGCCGGCCGACAACGTCGGCGGCGCGCTGCTGCCGCTGGCGGCACTGTCGGCCGAAGGCGTCAGGATCGCGCGGGATTCGCCCTTCCTGGCGCGCGCCGCTTCAGCCACCGCGGCCGAGACGATGCTGGCTGGCGGCGAGGCCGACGCCCTATTCGGCTGGGAGACGGCCGCTGCCGACGGCCAACCCAGCCATTCCGACGGCACGGTCGCGCGGCTGGAGGCGGCTGGCATCGCCGAGGCGTCGCTTCGGGTGTTGTGGACCTCGGCCCTCTTGCGCTACGGGCCGCACGCCGTCCGCAGCGATCTCGACCCCGAGGCGAAACGCCGGCTGACGGTCTTCCTGACCAATCTCAAGTCACAGACGCCCGATGTGTACGACCTGCTGGAGCGGGCGCATTCCGGCGGTTTTACGCCCGCCCTGCCGAAGGACTACGCGATGGCTCTGGCCATCGTGCGACTGAYAGGCGGCAAGGAATAGCAAGTCAGCAGTCGCTGCAAGGAATCGTCGGGCTCCGGCGAGGCCTCAGATAGTAAGTCTCGCTCATATTGATGTCGCTGAAGGTGGACAACAATCCAAGCGCCTTCTGATCCTTGTTATCCTTGTCCCACATGATGACGGGCGTATAGCMAAGGTCGCTTTCCACCCGGATCAGGAAAGTGTTGCGGATATTAAGCGTTGCCGGAACGGTAACGGGATCGCCCTTTTTGGCGCCGGCGCTGTATGTCGCGCCCACCAGCTTGCGCGACCACGCCACCGTCGCTCTAGGCGACGCCTCGTCCGACATCTGTATTGCGGTGATGATGATCGAGGGAGCCGAGCGGTTATAGGGCAAAAGCGTCGTGCCGCCGATCTTCATTATAGCGTCGAGGTTGRCCTTCACGACCGCCTGCTGTTGAGTTACGAGATCGGCCACCATGCTGYCGATGCGGCTGACCTTCTTGCTGGTCTCGATGGCCTGTGAGGCTTCCATCGTGATGAAATACATGATGAGCAGCACGGGCACGATAAAAGCAAACTCGATCGCCGCGACCCCGCGCCGATCGCGGACAAACCGCCTTGCTCGCGCCACGATGGCCGAAATCCCCCAATGTGYCCCCGCACGGTACATCCTGTCCTCCAAGCCGACGCAGTCTCAGTCGTCCACCGGCCTCAGTTGTCGTCGAATGGTTCGTTTTGCCAGGTCACGGACGCGAAATGCAGCGTGGTGCCGTCAGTGAAATTCTGCATCTGTTTGGCCAGCAGATCCGTCATCACCGGCCATTTGTAGAACACCCGTAGCATGTTGATCGATTCGGCCAGCCCTGGCGAAACTGTGAAGGTCTTGTCACCTCCGCCTTGCGTCAGCACGATGTTGTTGCCGTCTATTCTGAAGCCCGCCGTTGCCGCGTCCGCGAAGCTCGAATATTCGCGCAGATCAACGAACAATCCCGGGCAGTCCTGGGCCACAATGATTTCAAGCCTGCCGCAGATCAGCTGCTTGATCGAGGCTGCGGTGACATTCGTCTTCTGCAACTGTCCGGTGCGCAACTGACGGGCCACGTCATCGGTGACATTGGCCATCACCTCCTGGCCGGCGAACGAAATGCAGCTCTCGAGGATGGCGAAGACGAGAAGCGCGAACGGGATGGCCAGCAGCGCGAATTCCATCGCTGTGCTGYCGCGCCTGTCGCTGAAGAAGCCTGGGCGCGATCGGGCGTGCGCCTTGCTGTCCATGCCGTTGCCGGATGTGGCATCCTTGCTCRTATCGCGTTCCTGYYGATCCCTTTGCGGTACCGTCGGCAAGGTTAGCGAAAACCCATTGAGGTCCGGTTTGGATGATCGTTAAATTCGCTGGGCGAGCTTTAAGCTGTCTTTAATGCCGGTGGGTTCGCCCCTCGCAGGGCTCAGTGTCCGGCGCTCATTTCGGCTTCGGAAGCCTTCTCGGCCTCGCTCTTGAATGCGCTCTCGCAATAGGGCGTGCACGACATGGTCTGGACTTCGGCGCGTCTGTAGATGCGCACCGAGGACGCGGCCTGTCGCACGACGGTCACCTGTTCATCGATGATCGGACTGCCGTCCGAATCGAGYACGACCATATTGGTGACGCCGAAGCCCTTGCCGGTGAGAACGATGGTCGAGGCGTCCTGCACGGAGGYGTCGGCGATCGCCGGATTGCCGATGACGACCGTGTCGGCCGCGCGTGACAATTTGACGATCTTTGCCTGGTTCATGGTGACTTCTATGCCGGCGCCGGCCCAGGCCGGCATGACCAAGGCGGCAGTTGCCAGCAGCGCGGCGACTGGAAACAGCGATCTCGACAACGTCATTGAAGCGCTCCCGGCGGGCAGATTCTTCAACGGAACATGAACGAGATTGGTGAAGCAACGGTTAAGCCGGCCACTGCATGATTAAGGATCGGCTTGCATGGTGGGTCATGCGTCGATGGCGGTTGCTGTTTTAGGAATATTGCACAAGCGCCGGTTTTCCGGGAGCCCGAGCTCCCTGGCGATGTTTAGGTCACGGTTAACCACGCAGCGCGTTCGCCACCGGAAAGGAATCGGTAAGGCTGTTTATTAAGCCGATTGAAACGGCTTCTCCCTAGATTTGCAGCATCCGATCAACCGCAAAGAGAAGTTGACGGAAGTGCTGTAACACGTGGAGTAGGAGCTCTCGAATGTCTAATCTCATTGCACGCTTCGTGAAGGACGAATCCGGCGCGACCGCCATCGAATATGGTCTGATCGCGGCCCTCATCGCGCTCGCCATCATGATGGGCGCTTCCCAGCTCGGCGGCGCGCTGAATGCCAAGTTCTCCGGCATCGCCAACACTCTTAATGGCGTCGCCGGCACCGCTGCGGCCCCGGCGGCCCCGTAACAGCCGCGGATAGCGCCTCTTCGGCAAATGAAGGGCCGCCCCAGGGCGGCCCTTCATCGTTGGATTAGCTCTCATGCGGACATGCGATTCGAACGGCGGCCCTCATCAATCGTTAATCCAATATGCCTAGGCTGACGCAGAGTTCATCGCAGGCGTCGCGTCATGATCGAAGCTGTAATCTTCGTCGTCTTCCCCTTCTGCATGCTCTTTGCGGCGATCTCGGACACGCTGTCGATGACGATCGCCAATCGCGTGCCCGTGCTTTTGGTGGCGACCTTTGCGCTGATCGCTCCGCTCACCGGCATGGATTGGGCGACCTATGGCTGGCACTTCGCGGCAGGCGCCCTGGTGCTGGCAGTGACATTCGGTCTTTTTGCGCTCGGCGGGATGGGTGGCGGCGACGCCAAGCTTCTGGCCGCGACGGCGGTCTGGATGGGCCTCAACATCAACCTGATCGGCTATCTGGTGACGTCGGCTTTCATCGGAGGCCTGCTGACCGTCGCAATCCTCGCTTACCGGAAATCGCCGCTCCCCATGTACACCGGCCACAACCGATTTCTGCGCCATTTCGCGAACGAGAGCGTCGGCGTCCCATATGGCATTGCGCTGGGCGCGGGTGGACTGATCACTTTCCCGGATTCGCCGCTGATGGTCTGGGCGCTGGGGAGGCTCACGACATAGGCATGGCGACATTGATGTCGGCGGTCACCAGGCGGCCAGGCCGCCTTTTTTGTTAACGGCGGGCCGTTCCATCCAATTTGAGTAAACCTTAAATTAATCACGATCGTAAGCATTGCATTAACCTTGTTTTGACGATTGCAGCTGCAAAGTCCGGCCTGGCGAGGTGGTTTGCCCACTAGGCGAAGGGGTTTCGGACGAATGCCAGCATCCCGATTGATTATTCTGGGCGTGGCTGCTGTCGCGGCGGGTGGCGCGGGCTATGTGGCGAAGAACATGGTCGTGGCGCCGCCGCCTCAGGTCGTCGTCGATGCGCCCAAGCAGCCGGCGWTCGCATTGCAGGATGTGCTGGTGCTTTCAGGCGACGTGCCGATGGGCAGCCCGCTTGCCAACAACATCAGCTGGGAAGAATGGCCGGCCGATGGCGTCAACGCCAATTTCATCACCCGCGCCGCCGAGCCTGACGCGGTCGAAAAGCTCAAGGGCTCGGTCGCCCGCGTCGCCATGTATACCGGCGAACCTTTGCGGCGCTCCAAGCYGGTCGGCGAGGGGCAGAGCTTCATGTCGTCGATCCTGCCTTCCGGCATGCGCGCCGTCGCGACCGCTATATCGGCCGACACGTCCGCCGGCGGCTTCATCCTGCCCAACGACTTCGTCGACGTCATCATGACCCGCCGCGCCGACACCGGCAATGGCGGCAGCGGCTTCAACACCGAGACGATCCTCAAGAACATCCGCGTGCTGGCCATCGACCAGACCATCCAGGAAGACGAAGAGGGCAAGAAGACCAGGGTCGGCCAGACCGCGACGCTGGAGCTGACGCCGCAGCAGGCGGAGATCATCACGGTGGCGCAGCAGATGGCGGACCGCCTGACGCTCGCGCTGCGGCCGATCACCGACATCCACGAAAAGAGTACCGACGAGGCCGACTATCTGGTCAACGGCAATGGCCGGCGCGGAACGGTGCGGCTGATCAAGTCGGGCGAGGTTTCCGAGGTGGGAGCAAGGAAATGAGGCTCAACGGTAAACTGCTGCCTGTCCTGGCCGCCGTGGCGATCGGTTCCTTCCTGGTAGGCACCAGCGCCCCGGGACTGGTCGAAGCCAAGGCCGCGAGCGCCGGCGTGTCGGCTTCCGTCGCCACGCAGCGCGTCAAGCTCGGCCTCAACAAGTCCGTGGTCATCGACCTGCCGAGCGACRCCTACGACATCCTGGTCGCCAATCCGGCGGTCGCCGATGCCGTGACCCGCACGGCGCGGCGCATCTACCTGTTCGGCAAGGCGGTCGGCGAAACCAACATCTTTGTCTTCGGCCCCAATGGCGAGCAGATCGTCAGCTTGGATCTGGCCGTYGAGCGCGACGTCGCCGGGCTGGAGGATTATCTGAAGCGCTTCATCCCGTCCTCGCAGATCAAGGTCGAGCTTCTCAACGACAACGTGGTCCTGACCGGCATGGTCGACACGCCGCTCGATGCCAAGCGCGCCGTCGACCTGGCAACCATCTTCGTCTCCGGCGGTGAAGCGACGACGGGTCAATATTCGCAGACCGCCGCCGGCGGCTCGGTCAATGGCGGCGTCGACATCAACAACCCCGACCAGGAGCGCCGGACCTCCAAGATCGTCAACCTCTTGCAGATCATCGGCGACGATCAGGTGACGCTGAAGGTGACCGTCGCCGAAGTGAGCCGGTCCGTGATGAAGCAGCTTGGGGTCAACATGGTTGGCAATGGCGGCAGCAACGGCATCAGCTATAGCGCGGTCAGCGACAATTTCACGGGCTTGGGTAAGCAGCTATCGAACTCGGGCTTAAGCATCGGCAACTCGTCACTGATGGCCTACATCAATGCCATGGAGCAGTCGGGTGTCATGAAGACATTGGCCGAACCGACCCTGACCGCCGTCTCAGGCGAGAAGGCCACATTTAAGGTAGGCGGCGAATACAATATGGTGACCGGTGTCACGGCCAATGTGTCCACCGACAACCAGACCGGCCTAAAGAACTATACGACGGAAAAGATCGAGTACGGTATCGGTTTGGAGTTCCAGCCGGTGGTTCTATCGCCGGGTCGCATCAGCCTGAAAGTCAGGACAGCCGTCTCCGAGCCGACCACCGAAGGATCCGTGGCGCTTTCCTCCGGCGTGACGAGCCCCGGCACCAATATCCTGTCGTTGCGCAAGCGTCTTGCGGATACTACGGTCGAATTGCCCTCCGGCGGCTCCATGATGATTGCCGGTCTCGTCCGCGACGATGTCCGGCAGGCCGTCAACGGCTTGCCCGGACTGACAAAGATCCCCGTCCTCGGCACGCTGTTCCGCAGCCGCGATTTCGTGCGCAACGAAAGCGAGCTCGTCATCATCATCACGCCTTATCTGACGCGGCCGGTGGCACGCAACGACCTGGCCAAGCCGGACGACAATTTCAATCCGCCGAGCGACGGCGCCGGCATGTTCCTCGGCCGCGTCAACCGCGTCTACGGCACCATGCAGACCGACAGGYCGTCGGGCCGCTATCACGGCGTCGTCGGCTTCATCTACAAATGAGTGGGAATGCGGATATGTCCAAGTCAGCATCGAAGGTCGTGACGGTCCGGACAGCATCCGGCATCGCAAGGGTCCGCCGGCAGRTGGTTCCGGCGCTGGCGATCGCCCTTGCGGCGTCGCTCGCCGGATGCGCCAATCGCGACAGCATCACGGTCGGATCGGTTCCGGACGATTACCGCACGACCCATCMGATCGTCATCGCCGAGAAGAACCAGAAGATCGATCTGCCGGTCGGCGCCGGCGATCGCGGCATGACGGGCGCACAACGTGACACGCTGCTCGGTTTTCTCGACGGTTACGACAAGAGCGCCGCGCCGACCCTGACGATCGCGATGCCCGCCGGCTCCGCCAACGAAGTTGCCGCCCGCTCGGCAGGCCGCGATTTTGCCCGGCTCGCCATGGCGGCGGGCGTCAAGCGCAACCGCATCGTCATGACGTCCTATCAGTCGGCGGTGCCGGAAGCGTCCGCGCCGGTGCGCGTCGCCTTTGTCGCGGTGCGAGCACAGACCGACAAATGCGGCCGTTGGCCAGATGACCTGACGGAGACGTCGGAGAACAAGCATTATGCCGACTTCGGCTGCTCCTATCAGAATAATCTCGCGGCCCAGGTGGCCAATCCCAACGATCTGATCGGACCGCGTAAGCAGTCCGACATCGACGCGGAAAATCGCGGCGCGGTGATCGACACGTATCGCGCGAGGGGCATCTCCGACGAATTCCTCAGCAATTCTGAAGTGACGTACTGATCCGCGCCAGACGACGGAAAGAGCATGACGATGAGCAATCTTGCCTACGACACGCCCGCGGAGACCGGCGACCTTTCGCAGCAGGACATCGCCGCCATGCAGGCGTTGCGCCCGGTGCCGCGCATTTCGATCCAGGCCTTTTGCGAGACCGAAGGCGTCGCCAACCCCGTCGAACGCGCCGGCGAGGATCGCCGCATGGCCAAAGCCCATCTCAAGGTCCATATGGGCGGTATTCCGACCGCGATCGAGTTCTACCAGTCCGCGCCGACACCGAACCTGATCCTGCTGGAATCGCGCAGCGAACCGCAGCAGTTGCTCGAACAACTCGGCCAACTCGCGGAATATTGCGATCCGTCCTCCAAGGTCGTGGTCATCGGCCACTACAATGATGTCGGGCTTTACCGCGAGCTCATCCGCTCCGGCATTTCCGAATATGTCATCGCGCCGGTCTCGATGACCGACATCGTCAGCGTCGTGTCGTCGATCTTCGTCGATCCGGAAGCGGAGCCGATCGGCCGTTCGATCGCCTTCATCGGCGCCAAGGGCGGCGTCGGCTCCTCGACCATCGCTCACAATGTCGCCTGGGCGATGTCTTCCCTGTTCAAGTCCGAAGTCGTCATCGCCGATCTCGATCTCGCCTTCGGTACCGCCAATATCAATTTCGATCAGGATCCGGCGCAAGGCATCGCCGAGGCGGTGTTTTCGCCCGAGCGGGTCGACGAGGTCTATCTCGACCGTCTGCTCGCGCAATGCGCCGAGCATCTGTCGCTGCTCGCGGCTCCTTCCACGCTCGAGCGCGTCTATGATTTCGACCCTGAGGCCTTCGCGCAGGTCATCGAGACCGCCCAGCGTAGCGCGCCTTTGCTGGTCCTCGACGTCCCTCACATCTGGAGYGGGTGGACGAAGAGCACGCTGATCAAGGCGGATGAGATCGTCATCACGRCCACGCCCGAGCTCGCGAACCTTCGCAACACCAAGAACATGGTGGATATGCTGAAGCGGCTGCGTCCRAACGATCCCTCGCCGAAGCTGATCATCAACCAGACGGGCGTTCCGAAGCGGCCCGAGATCGCGGCTTCCGATTTCGCCGAACCGCTCGGCATCACGCCGATGGCGGTGATCAACTTCGAACCGCTGCTGTTCGGCAATGMCGCCAACAATGGCCGCATGCTCTCCGAGATGGACGCCAAGAGCCCCGTCGTCGCGACCATCAATGAGATAGCGCATGTGCTGACCGGACGCAGCGAAATCAAGACAAGGAAGAAGGCAGGCCTGGGCTCGATCCTCGGCAAGCTCTCGCGCAACAAGAAGTGACGCTGATTGAGCGGCATCGGGTAGTCGATCATGTTTGGTAAAAGAGGCACAGACGACGGCAAGCGGGCAACGCCTGAATTCCGTCCGCCGGCATCCGCTCCCGCCGCTCCAACGGGAACGATGACGGCCGAACGACCGGTCGCGCCGCCGTCCAGCGCTCCGGCCGCGCCGCCTGCGCGCCGCCCCGTCGAAGCGCCGCCCATGGCGCCGGAGCCGCCAAGAAGGGTTCAGCGCGAGCGCTCGGAGACCTACTACGACACCAAGAGCCAGGTTTTCTCCGCGCTGATCGATACGATCGATCTGTCGCAGCTCGCCAAGCTCGATCCCGAGAGCGCGCGCGAGGAAATCCGCGACATCGTCAACGACATCATCGCGATCAAGAACTTCGCGATGTCGATCTCCGAGCAGGAAGAGCTGCTCGAGGACATCTGCAACGACGTTCTGGGTTATGGGCCGCTGGAGCCGTTGCTTGCCCGCGACGACATCGCCGACATCATGGTCAAYGGCTCCAAGAACGTCTACATCGAAGTCAATGGCAGGGTCGAACAGAYCGGCATCCGTTTCCGCGACAACCAGCAGCTGCTCRACATCTGCCAGCGCATCGTCAGCCAGGTCGGCCGCCGCGTCGACGAATCGAGCCCGATCTGCGACGCGCGCCTGCCCGACGGCTCGCGCGTCAACGTCATTGCGCCGCCGCTGTCGATCGACGGCACCGCGCTCACCATCCGCAAATTCAAGAAGGACAAGCTGACGCTGGATCAGCTGGTCAAGTTCGGCGCCATCTCGCCGCAAGGCGCGGAAATCCTCAAGATCATAGGCCGCGTCCGCTGCAACGTCGTGATCTCGGGCGGYACGGGCTCCGGCAAGACGACGCTGCTGAACTGCCTGACCAACTATATCGACCGCGAGGAGCGCGTCATCACCTGCGAGGATTCGGCGGAACTGCAGCTGCAGCAGCCGCATGTGGTCCGTCTCGAAACCCGGCCACCCAATCTGGAGGGTGAGGGCGAGGTGACCATGCGCGACCTGGTCAAGAACTGCCTGCGCATGCGGCCGGAGCGGATCATCGTCGGCGAAGTGCGCGGACCGGAAGTATTCGACCTTTTGCAGGCGATGAACACCGGTCACGACGGYTCGATGGGGACGATCCACTCGAACAGCCCGCGCGAATGCCTCAACCGTATCGAATCGATGATCGCCATGGGTGGCTACTCGCTGCCGCAGCGCACGGTGCGCGAGATCGTCGTCGGCTCGATCGACGTGATCATCCAGGCGGCCCGCCTGCGCGACGGCTCACGCCGCATCACCCACATCACCGAAGTGGTCGGTATGGAAGGCGACGTCATCATCACCCAGGATCTTGTCCTCTACAACATCAAGGGCGAGGACTCGAGCGGCCGGCTGATCGGCGAACATGTGTCGACGGGCATCGGCCGCCCGCATTTCTGGGACCGCGCCCGCTATTATGGCGAGGAGCAGCGCCTCGCCACCGCGCTCGAGGCGATGGAGAAACGCGCTGACTAGAGCATTTTGCAGCCAAGTGGAACCAATTGGCGTCGCAGAAATGCGGCTGAAACAAACAGATAGCGCGGGGTGCCGACATCTATTCAGCGCATCCCGCTCTAACGCATCTGGAGGTGTAGGGGCCCCGGTCGATGTTTGGAATTGACACCACCGTACTGGCTTTCATCGTGCTCGCCGGCTTCAGCGCCGGCGCGGTGGCCTACGCTTTCCTGTTCACGCGCATCGATAACGAGAAGCAGGCMGGCAAGCGGCTTCAGACCATCAAGACCGCCGAAACCGACCGGTCTGTGGTGAAAGCCACGCGCGACCGCGCCGCGGAAGCGGTCAAGCGGCGCAAAAACCTCCAGGACTCCCTCAGGCAGCTCGACGAGAAGCAGAAGACCAACGACCAAAACGTCAGGAAGCCGCCGCTGAAGGTTCAGATCCGTCAGGCCGGCATGCAGGTTCCGATCGAGCGCTTCTACATGTATTCGGCCGTCTGCGGCATCGTGCTGACAGGCTTTCTCTTTTTCGCCGGCGCGCCTTTGTGGGCTCTGCCCGGAGCGCTGCTGGTGGGCGGCCTCGGCCTGCCGCGCTGGTTTGTCTCCTTTCGCCGTACACGCCGCGTCAAGGCCTTCCTGGAAGAGTTCCCGAACGCGCTCGACATCATCGTGCGCGCGGTCAAGTCCGGCCTGCCGCTCAACGATGCGATCCGCCTGATCGCCAACGAATCGCCCGAACCGGTCCGGTCCGAGTTCCGCCGCATCGTCGATTCCCAGCAGATGGGCATGTCGGTGCCCGACGCCGCCATGCGCATGTCCGAGACCATGCCATGCAGCGAGGCCGGCTTCTTCGGCATCGTCATCCAGATCCAGTCGCAGGCCGGCGGCAACCTGTCCGAGGCGCTGGGTAACCTTTCGCGCGTCCTGCGCGACCGCAAGAAGATGAAGGCCAAGGTCCAGGCGCTTTCGATGGAAGCCAAGGCATCCGCCGTCATCATCGGCGCCTTGCCCTTTGTCGTTGCCTTCCTCGTCTATCTGTCGAGCCCGAACTACATCATGCCGCTGTTCACCACCAATGTCGGCAACCTGATCCTCGGCTGCTCGGGTGTGTGGATGTCGATCGGCATCCTGGTGATGCGCAAGATGATGAACTTCGAAGTGTAGGGGCACGGATCCCGTGACAGAGCAGGTCGTAAAAACACTCACCGACCCTTCTTTCCTGATCGCGATGCTGGTCGGCATTGCCGTTTTTGCGACCGTCTTCACGCTCATGYCGGCGTTCGGCGGCACGTCGCTCAAGTCGCGCATGAAGACCGTGGCGATCGAGCGCGACAAATTGCGTGCCGAACAGCGTGCGCGGCTGGCCAATGAGGCCGACCGCCGTCGCAAGGGGCTGCGCGAGGAGCAGTCCATCGGCATGCGCAACATCGTCGACCGCCTGGATCTCAGGCGCGCCCTTGCCGACGAAAACACCGTCCAGAAGCTCAAGGTCGCCGGCTTTCGCGGCCAGAACCCGCTGACGCGCTTCCTGTTCTTCCGCCTCGTCCTGCCATTCGTCGGCTTTGCCTTGGCGGCCGTCTATCTGTTCGTGCTCGGCGGCCTGCCGCAGCAGCCGGCCTCCATCAAGCTGTTCGTCTGTGTCGTTGTCGCCTATGGCGGCTTCTACGCGCCGATCCTCTACGTCAACAACCGCGCGACCAAGCGTAAGCAGTCGATCCAGTTGGCATGGCCGGACGCGCTCGACCTGATGCTGATCTGCGTGGAATCCGGCATGTYGGTGGAAGCGGCCTTGCGCAGGGTTGCCGATGAAGTCGGCGCGCAGTCGGTGGCGCTTGCCGAGGAATTCGTGCTCACCAATGCCGAGCTGTCCTATCTGCAGGATCGCAAGATCGCCTATGAAAACCTGGCAAGCCGTACCGGCCTGGAATCGGTCAAGTCGGTGTCGCAGGCCCTGGTCCAGGCCGAACGCTACGGCACGCCGGTGGCGCACGCGCTGCGCGTGCTCGCCTCGGAAAGCCGCGACATGCGCATGAACGCTGCCGAAAAGAAAGCCGCGGCGCTTCCGCCGAAGCTCACCGTGCCCATGATCCTGTTCTTCCTGCCGGTTCTGTTCGCCATCATTCTGGGTCCGGCCGGCATCCAGGTCAGCCAGCGCGGCATCTTCGGCGACCAGCACAGTTCCTCGAGCCAGTAGCAATTCCAGGAAAAGTATCGGGCGGTTAAAGCATGTCACCCGAAAGTGGGACCCGGTTTTGGGATAAAGACATGCGCAAAATCAAAAACCTAAAGCGCATGGAGCGAATCTGAAGATCGCGACGCGCTTTAGGCTCGGCGACTTCGCCGCAGCGTTCCGTCTGGAATTGCGTAAAAACAAAGGGATAGAGCCGTYCCCTTCAAAAAGCCGCGGGGTCCGCGCGGCTTTTTGATTTCAGCGGGGGTCGATGCTTGGCAGCGCCCGCCGCGTTCAGTTCGTGGCGACTTTCGCCTTGTCCTTGTCCTGATCCTTCAACTGGCTCCAGGCGTTCTGCTGGGCAAGCATTTGCCGCAGATAGGCGATGTTGGCCTGCGCCTGCTCGGGCGACAGTTCCTGCGAGGCGATCTTCTCGGCCTCGTCGAAGCGGCCMTGCAACCCGACGACCAGCGCGAGGTTCTGCCGCACCCGGCTGTCGGCGCCGGGCTGCTGCGCGGCCGAGCGCATATAGGTCTCGGCCGTGCGCAGGTCGCCTTCGAGCACATAGGACATGCCGAGATTGGAGAGCACCGAAGGCTCGTTCGGCTTCAGTTCCAGCGCCTTGCGATAGTCTTGCCGCGCTTCGTCCTTCTGCCCCATCTGGTCGAGAATGGCGGCTTCCGCCGACACCAGCTTCCAGTCCGGATATTCGGGCGTCTGCGCGCGGCGCACGGCGTCGAGGGCGGGCTCGAACTGGCCGTTGGCGGCAAGCGCCTTGCCATAGGCGGCAAGCACGTCTCGATCCTTCGGATAGGCGATCGCCAGCTTGCGCATCACGGCCAGCGACTGGTCGGCATCGCCGTCCATCTGCAGCGCCGCCGCGAAATTTATCGCCAGGCGCTTGTCGTTCGGATTGTGGGCGTAGGATTGGCCGAGCCTGGACGTTGCGGTGTGCAAGTCGTCTGCCGACATCGTTTCCAGCGGCTTGCTGTCGGAACGCGAGATGGAGCCGGTGGTGAACTTGCTGGTGCTACCACAGCCCGCAACGCTGGCCGCCAGCGCCGCCGTGAAGACCGCGGTGATCATACGGTTGGCTGAAAGGTTGAACGCTTCGGTCGGCATCGGCGCCCGGTCTCCATTCCTGTGCGGCCATTGGTTGGCCGTCTTCCCTCCCGCAGAAATATTCTGTTAACCCTAACGGACCGTTAAGAAGCGCCGACTCAAGCTGTTCGGCCGGAGATCATCACATGCCTGTCGAACTCGTCGAGCAGAAGCCGGAAACCGCCTTGCCTGTCTATTTGGTGGCAAGGGATGCCCTTGATGCCGCGGCGCTGCCRCCGCCGGCCGCCGCCTGGGCAAGGGCCAATGGTTTTTCCGGCGATGCGGGGCGCGTGCTGGTCCTGCCGGGCGAGGGCGGCAGCCTTGCCGGCGCGCTGTTCGGCATAGGCGACGGCGAAAGCACGCTTGCCCTAGGCGCGCTCGCAAGGGCGTTGCCGGAGGGCGACTGGCATTTCGCGTCGGCCCCCGCGCAGCCCGATCTCGCCGCGCTCGCGCTGGTCCTCGGGGGCTATGTCTTCACACGCTACGGCAAGAAGCCTGGCAGGGCCTTGCGCTTTGCGCTTCCGGAAGGCGCAGACGCCACGCATGTTCGCCGCGTCGCCGACAGCGTGTTCCTGACACGCGACCTCGTCAACACGCCGACCAGCGACCTGGGGCCGCTCGAACTGGAAGAAGCCGTCCGGAACCTCGCGGCCGCCCATGGCGCCGATATCTCCGTAATCCATGGCGACGATCTCCTGGCGCGGAATTTCCCGATGATCCACGCGGTCGGCCGGGCCTCGACCGGCGCGCCGCGACTGATCGACATGACCTGGGGACCGGGCGATGCGCCGAAGGTGACGCTGGTCGGCAAGGGCGTCTGCTTCGACACYGGCGGCCTCGACATCAAGCCGTCGTCGGGCATGCTTTTGATGAAGAAGGATATGGGAGGCGCCGCCAACGTGCTGGGTCTCGCCTCCATGATAATGGCGGCCAAATTGAATGTCCGGCTGCGCGTGTTGATCCCCGCCGTCGAGAATTCGATCGCCGGCAATGCCTTCCGGCCGGGCGATGTGCTGAGGAGCCGCAAGGGCATCACGGTCGAGATCGGCAACACGGATGCGGAAGGGCGGCTGGTTCTCGCCGACGCGCTGGCGCTGGCCGACGAGGAGCAGCCGRCCTTGCTGGTCGACATGGCGACGCTGACCGGCGCCGCGCGCGTCGCATTGGGGCCGGATCTGCCGCCTTTCTACACCGCCGACGAGGCGCTTGCGGCCGATCTTGCCGCGGCATCCGTTTCGGTCGAGGATCCACTCTGGCGCATGCCGTTGTGGCGTCCCTATGACGCAAAGCTTTCCTCGAAGATCGCCGACATCAACAATGTGACCGCGGACGGCTTTGCCGGATCGATCACCGCGGCGCTTTTCCTCAAGCGCTTCGTCGAGAAGACCCACAGCTGGGCGCATTTCGACATCTTCGCCTGGAACCCGACCGACCGCCCCTACGGCCTGACCGGCGGCGAGGCGCAAGGCATTCGCGCGCTGGAGCAAGTCATCGCCGGGCGTTTTGGAGCGTAGCGGCGAAACGCCGTCACTGAAACGGAACCGAAACAATTTGCCGGCATGCTTTGCGCATGTCGATCTCGATGCGCCCGAGCCAGGCCTTGCGACTGTGGCAGCAGGTGATRCTCGCCCAGGTGCGCGACGGCGAGYCCGATCTCACGATGCGCCAGACGGCGATCCTGTTCACCATCTATCTCGATCCGCCGCCGCACACGGTGCGCAGGCTTGCGGCAAAGCTCAACGTCACCAAGCCGGTCATCACCCGGGCGCTGGACACGATGGGCGCGCTGAAGCTGGTCTCGCGCCATCGCGACGAGCTCGACAAGCGCAACGTGCTGATCCGGCGCACGGTGGAAGGCGCGCTCTTTGTCSAGCGCTTCGGCGATGGTATCGTCGCCAGGGCGCATGACCTGCCCATCTAGAGCATGATCCCGAAAAGTGGGAACCGGTTTTCGGATAAGATCATGCTCCAACAGAAATTCGACTGGATTATCGATTTGACAGCCAGGGATGCCCGCCTTCATGCCTTCCGCTCCGACCTTGCCGATGYGAGGCTGAAGGGCGAGGTCGCCGCCGACCGCTTCGTCACCGGCCGTCCGGCGCGTATCACGACGCCGGTCGCCGACCTGCGCAAGGCGCCGCGCCCCGATGCGGGCGTCAACACGCAGGCGCTGTTCGGCGACGACGTGCTTGTCTTCGAGGAAGCCGAAGGTTGGGCCTGGGTGCAGGCCGAGCGCGACGGCTATGTCGGCTATGTGGCGGACAATCTTCTTGGCCAGCGCGACCATGCGCCCACGCACATCGTTTCGGTACCGCGTACCTTCCTCTATCCGGGCCCCGATCTGCGCTTTCCGATCGACGGACAGCTGTCGATGGGCTCGACCGTCACGGTAACCGGTTCGGCCGAAACGCGCGGCACGCATTACGCGCTTCTGCCATCCGGCCAGGCGGTCATYGCCCGCCATTTGCGGCCGATCGTCGAGTTGGCGGACGATTACGTCACGGTCGCCGAAAGTTTCCTCGGCACGCCCTATCTGTGGGGTGGCGTTTCCGGCTTCGGCATCGACTGCTCCGGTCTGGTGCAGCTTGCGATGCGCATGACCGGCAAGGATGTGCTGCGCGATTCCGACATGCAGGCGGCATCGATCGGCACGCCGTTCGAGCCGGGTGCGGACTATTCAGGACTTCGGCGCGGCGACCTCGTCTTCTGGAAGGGTCATGTCGCTGTTATGACCGACGAGAAGAATATGATCCACGCCAACGGCCACACCATGCTGGTCTCGCGCGAGGGGCTGAAAGAGGCGGTCGACCGCATCGGCTACCTCTATGGCGGCCCGACGGGGTTCAGGAGGCCGTAACGCCCTTTACCTCTCCCCTTGTGGGAGAGGTCGGATTGTCCCGATTTGTTCTTCACAAATCGGATGGCAATCCGGGTGAGGGGTAGCTTGGCGCCAAGCTGGAACACCCCTCATCCGTCTCGGCGCTGCGCGCCGATCCACCTTCTCCCACAAGGGGAGAAGGGAAAAACGATCCCCTTTTGTTCTGATTTTCCTTGGCGATTTCGCGCCGCCGCGCTACCTGTTGCGCGTGACCGAGCAGCCGCGCCTTGCCGAACGGAATGCCGCCGTCCTGCTGCCTGAGCCATTCGTCAAATGGTTCGGCGAAAAGGGCTGGTCTCCACGCGCCCATCAATTGGACCTGCTGGCGAAGGCTCAAAGCGGCCAATCGGTGCTGCTGATCGCGCCGACCGGCGCCGGCAAGACGCTGGCCGRCTTCCTGCCGTCGCTGACCGAGCTCGCCAACCGTCCCAAGCGAAAACCGGGTCAAGCGCATCGCGGCATCCACACGCTCTATATCTCGCCGCTCAAGGCGTTGGYCGTCGACATCGAGCGCAATCTCGGCAAGCCGGTCGAGGAGATCRGCCTGCCCCTCACYATCGAGACACGCACTGGCGACACGCCGTCGCACAAGCGTCAGCGGCAGAAGCTGGCGCCGCCCGACATCCTGCTCACCACGCCCGAGCAGCTCGCGCTGCTGATCGCCTCGAACGACGCCAAGCGCTTCTTCGAGGATCTGCGCTATGTCGTGCTCGATGAGCTGCATTCGCTGGTCACCTCCAAGCGCGGGCATCTGCTGGCGCTCGGCCTGGCGCGTTTGCGCAGCATTGTCCCCGATCTCCAGACCATCGGCCTGTCGGCGACGGTCGCCGAGCCGGACGAACTGCGGCGCTGGCTGGTCAGTCAGGCTTCTCCGGGCGACATGTCCGAGCTCATCGTCGTCRCAGGCGGCGCGAAGCCCGAGATATCGATCCTCGACTCGGAAGAGCGGGTGCCCTGGGCCGGTCACTCCGCCCGCTACGCCACGCCTGAAATCTACCGCGAGATCAAGCGGCATAAGACCACGCTGCTTTTCGTCAACACGCGCAGCCAGGCCGAGCTGCTGTTCCAGGAACTATGGCGCGTCAATGAAGACACGCTGCCGATCGCGCTTCATCACGGATCGCTGGACGTCGCCCAGCGCCGCCGCGTCGAGAAGGCAATGGGCGAAAACGCGTTGCGCGCCATCGTCGCAACCTCGACATTGGACCTCGGCATCGACTGGGGCGATGTCGATCTGGTCGTGCATGYCGGCGCACCGAAGGGAGCCARCCGTCTGGCGCAGCGCATTGGCCGCGCTAACCACCGCATGGATGAGCCRTCGAAGGCGATCCTGATCCCTGCCAACCGCTTCGAGGTGCTGGAATGCCGCGCCGCGCTCGACGCCAACTATCTCGGCGCGCAGGATACGCCACCATTGGTCAATGGCGGTCTGGACGTCTTGGCCCAGCACGTGCTGGGTTGCGCCTGTGGGGCGCCGTTCCATCCCGATGCGTTGTTCGATGAAGTAAGAACGGCCGCCCCCTACGCCAGCCTGGACAGGCCGACATTCGACCGGGTCATCGACTTCGTCGCCACCGGCGGTTACGCGCTGAGAAATTACGAACGCTACGCCCGCATCCGGCAGACCAAGGAAGGCTTGTGGCGGGTTTCAAATCCAGCCGTCGCCCAGCAATACAGGCTCAATGTCGGCACCATCATCGAGGTGCCGGCGCTCAATGTGCGTTATGTTCAGGCCGGCAGCAGAGGGGCAGCCTCGCGCGGCGGCAGGGTGCTGGGGAAGATCGAGGAAGCATTCCTGGAGACTTTGACCCATGGCGACACTTTCATGTTCGCCGGCAAGATCCTGCGCTTCGAAGGCATCCGCGAGAATGAGTGTTTCGTCTCGAACGCGCCCGGCAGCGATGCCAAGGTGCCCTATTATGGCGGTGGCAAATTCCCGCTTTCGACCTACCTCGCCGAGCAGGTGCGGGCGATGCTCGACGATCCGCAACGTTGGAAGAAACTGCCCGAGCAGGTCGCTGACTGGTTGCGGTTTCAGGCGGACAAGTCGGTCCTACCGAAACGCGACGACCTGTTGATCGAAACCTTTCCGCGCGGCAACCGGTATTACATGGTGGCATATCCGTTCGAGGGCAGGCTTGCGCATCAGACGCTCGGCATGCTGCTTACCCGGCGGCTGGATCGGGCGGGAGCCAAGCCGGTCGGATTCGTGGCCACAGACTATGCGCTGGCCATCTGGTCGCTGGCAGACATGGGCTGGATGTTCAAGAACACGAAACCGTCGCTGGCCACGCTGTTCGATCAGGACATGCTGGGCGACGATCTCGAAGCGTGGTTCGCCGACAGYTGGCTCTTGAAGCGCACCTTCCGCAACTGCGCGCTCATTTCCGGACTGATCGAAAAACGCCACCCCGGCAAGGAGAAAAGCGGCCGGCAGGTGACCGTTTCGACCGACCTGATCTATGACGTGCTGCRCAGCCATGAACCCGACCACATTCTGCTGCAGGCCACCCGTACGGATGCCGCAACCGGGTTGCTCGATGTCAGCAGACTTGCCGAGATGCTCTCGCGCATCCGCGRCCGAATCATGCATAAGAATCTCGAACAGATTTCGCCGCTGGCCGTGCCCATCATGCTCGAAATCGGCAAGATGCCGGTCAATGGCGAGGCGGACGAGACGCTGCTGATGGATGCCGCCACCCTCGTCGAGGAGGCCATGGGGCCCGAGATGACGGGCTGAAAGAGAGTTGAGGGGGATGAATTTTTCGCTGTCGCGCGCAACGCTGATCGCCGAGGYCGACCTTGTCGGCATTGCCGGCGAGCGCGCTGTCTGCGATCGCCGCGGCGTCCTCTATTTCCCCGATCTTCGGCTGCTTGCGGTCTCCGACCTGCATCTCGAGAAAGGCTCGTCTTTCGCCCGGCGCGGCGCGCTGATCCCACCCTACGATACCGGCGCTACTCTGCTGCGGCTGCAGGCAGTGATCGCCGATTATCAGCCGCGCATCGTGGTCAGCCTGGGCGATTCCTTCCATGACGGCGGCGGTGCTGAACGCATGCACCGGAGTTTCCGCGAACAGCTTGAAGCGATGATGGCCGGCCGCGACTGGTTCTGGGTCGCCGGCAACCACGATCCCGATGCGCCCGCCGATCTGCCCGGCGAGACGGTGCGGGAACTTGCCATCGGCTCGCTGCTCTTTCGCCATGAACCGTCGAAGGTTCGCGTCGAGGGCGAGATCGCCGGCCATCTCCATCCTTGTGCCCGCATTGTCCAGCGCGGCCGCTCGGTCAGGCGCCGTTGCTTCGCCGGCGACGGCGGCCGCATGATCATGCCGGCCTTCGGCGCTTATACCGGCTCGCTCAACGTGCTCGACCGCGCCTATGCCGGCCTGTTCCGGCTGGAGACGCTTGTTGCCTATATGCTCGGCGCCGAACGCATTTTTGYGATCTCCGGCTCAATGCTGCGGCCGGRCTGAGGTCCTTTATCGTCCATAGTAGAGCGTGACCGTGTGCTTCGCCTCGGCGAAGAAAAGCCAGCGCTCGACCAGCATGCCGGCGAGTTGCGCGATCGCTGCAAGCACCGATGCGATTGCGCCTATCGGCCATGGCAGGAAGTACACGGTCGCCAGCAGGATGGCTGGCGCGGCGAAAGCCAGCGCCTGCGTGATCCGCCGCAGCTTCGCGCTGTGCTTGCGCGCGATGCGGAAGCCCATTTCCTTCAGCAGATAGTTTTCTTCCGTGTGCGGCCATTCGATCGACCGCACCGTGCCGCCGGCAAGGCCCGTCGCGGTGTTGGCGGTTGTCGGAATCTCCAGCCGGTCGTTGTGGCGCCATGTCGCCAGCTTCCAGGCCCAGCCGGCGAGCGTGGCAAGCAGAGCCCAGGCTAGCATCGCCGTTGAACCGAGCTTGAACACCTGGAGCAGAGCGTTGGCGAGAACGCCTCCGGTCATCGTCGCAAAAATGAGATAAGCCGGCAAAGTGTAGCGGCTGTGCCATTGGGCGATCGGCTTTAGCGAAGCGTAGATCATGCCTGTCGTGCAGACGGTCGTCACCGCGCCTGCCGCCGCCAGCAGGCCCGCGGCCGCCACCCAGCCGCCGCTCTCGCCGAGAAACACCCAACCGATGCCGAACAGCGCGGCCGGAATGAAGGTCGCGACCGACGCCACGCCTTCGCGCGACAGCCAGGAGCTGCGCCATTGCGAGAAGGCGCGCCATGCACGCTCGGGCCGGCCCAGATGGCCCGTGGAGGACAAGAGGCCAGCGACGATCAGGCCGAGCGCCAGCGCCATGCCGGCAAGGCCAAGCCAGAAATCGGCGGGGATTACTCCAAGCCCGCCAAGCAGGCCGAGCAGCGCCAGCAGGCCGTAGCCGGCGCCGGTGGCGGTGGTGAAGAAGACGACCGAGAAAGCGGGATGCATGATCAGCTAATTCGAAAGCATGCGGTCGATCCAGCCGAGGAAGCCGCCCTCGGCCTTGATCGGCTCCAGCGCCGGCGCGTCGACCTTCGCCGCGCGTTGGCTGCGGGCGCGCGGCGGCAGGTACCGATTGGTCGGCTTGTAGCCGAGCTCCGGCATCAGCGCGACGCCGCCACGCTCCTCGACAAGCTGCGAGATCGCGGAGGCCGGATCGCCGAGATCGCCGAAATGCCGGGCGCTGGTCGGGCAGGCGGCGACGCAGGCCGGCACGCGGTCCTCCTCGGCAAGATTGTCGTTGTAGATGCGGTCGACGCAGAGCGTGCATTTCTTCATCACGCCGACATCCGTGTCGAACTCGCGCGCGCCATAGGGGCAGGCCCAGCTGCACAATTTGCAGCCGATGCATTTGTCTTCATCGACCAGCACGATGCCGTCCGAGACGCGCTTGTAGGAGGCGCCGGTCGGRCAGACAGTGACGCAGGCCGGCTGCTCGCAATGCAGGCAGGAGCGCGGGAAGTTCACCGTGCGGCCGCCCATCTCGGTCGTGTGCTCGTAGCTGTGCACCCGGTTGAACCAGACGCCGTCGACATGCCCGCCATAGGGAGCGATGTCGGTCAGCGGCGCCATATGGCCGCCGGTGTTCCACTCCTTGCAGGCCGTGACGCAGGCCTGGCAGCCGACGCAGGTGTCGAGGTCGATGACGAGGCCGAGCTTCTTCTCGGTCCGGGCGGGAAGGCAGGTCATTCGGCGGCTTCCCTCTTCATGCGGAATTCCGCGCCGAAGCGAAGCACTTCGGGCGCAGGTTCGAAATGTGGCGGCTGGCGGAAGCGCTCGAATTGCGGCTCGGTGAAGCCGGCTTCGTCAGGCGCGCATTTTGCGATCCGCACACGCACATCGAACCATGCCGCCTGTCCTGTGACCGGGTCCGAATTCGAATAGCGCTTGCCGCTGGCGTCGGCTGCAGTCTGGTCGCCGATGATGTGGTTGAGCAGGAAGCCGCGATTGCTCTCCGCCGCATCGTCCTTCAGGCCCCAGCTGCCGCGCCGCTTGCCGATCGCGTTCCAGGTCCACACCGTGTCCGGGTTCACGCCGTCGATCAGCTTGATCTGACCCTTCACCCTTCCGTTTACGCTTTCGATCCATACCCAGTCGTCGTCGGCAAGGCCAAGGTTGGCGGCGGTGTCCGCATGCACGAACAGCCGGTTCTGGCTGGTGATCTGCCGCAGCCAGGCATTCTGCGATCCCCAGGAATGGTACAWGTGCATCGGCCGCTGCGTCAGCGCATGCAGCGGATATTTTTCGAGGTCGACGGCGCTGTCCTCGAAGGGCGCGTACCAGAAGGGCAGCGGGTCCATATAGGCTTCGATACGGCCGCGCTCGGCCTCCGGCGGCTGCACTTTTCCATGGCCGCGCGCGGCCAATCTAAAACGTTGGATCGGCTCCGAATAGAGCTGGAAGACAATCGGTTCGGCCTTGGCGATGAAACCCATCTCGACGGCGAAATCGAGATAGGCGCGGTTGCCCATTTTGTAATAGCGCTGGTCGTCGGAAAAATCGTGGTGCCAGAAGCCGCCATTGTCGATGTAGCGCTGCAACTGGTCGGGGTTGACGTCGCCCCTGCCGATCGCGCCGCCATTCTTGCCGCGCCAGCCGGCCAAAGGGCCGATGCCGGGCGTGCGCTCGTGATTGACGATGTAGTCGGCATAGTCGCGGTATTTCGCCGAGCCGTCCTCGTCGACGAAGCCGGGCAGGCGGAGCCGCGCGCCGAGATCGATCAGCACCGACTGGAAAGGCCGCACGTCGCGGTCCGGCTGCACCACCGGATGGCGGATGGCGTCGGCGGCCCCGTCGGCGTGGCTGATCGGCCGGTCGAGCAGGCTGATGYAGTCGTGCCGTTCGAGATAGGTGGTGTCCGGCAGCACCAGATCGGCGAAAGCCACCGTCTCGGAATAATAGGCGTCGGAATAGATGATGAACGGGATCTTGTAGGCGCCGGCCTCGTCCTTGTCGGTCAGCATGGCAATCGTCTCGACCGTGTTCATCGACGAGTTCCACGCCATGTTCGACATGTACATCATCAGCGTGTCGATCGGATAAGGATCGCCGGCCCAGGCGTTGCGGATCACCGTGTGCATCAGCCCATGCGCGGCCAAAGGCGCTTCCCAGGAATAGGCCTTGTCGATGCGGGTGGGCCGGCCGGCCTCGTCGACGAGAAGGTCATCCGGTCCGCAGACGAAGCCGAGCGGCATGCCGTCCAGCGGCGTCATCGGCTGGGCGTTTTTTCCGCATGGCTTCGGCCCCGGCGGTGCCGGGCGCGGATAAGGCGGCTTGAAGCGGAAGCCGCCGGGCACATCGACTGTGCCGAGCAGCACCTGGAGCAGATGGATGGCGCGGCAGGTGTGAAAGCCGTTGGAATGGGCCGAGATGCCACGCATGGCATGCATCGAGACGGGCCGGCCCTTGATCGTCTCGTGCCGCCGGCCAGTCCAGTCGGTCCAGGCAACCGGCAGCTCGATCGTCTGTTCGAAGGCGACATGCGCCAGTTCCGCCGCGATCCGCCGGATCGTGTCGGCGCTGACGCCGCAGCGCTCCGCCACGGCGTCCGGCGAGTACGTCTTGTCGAGATAGCGCTCGGCGATGAGCTGGAAGACAGGCACGCAGCGCCGTCCGGCGACCTCGTAGCTGCCGGTCAGCGCCGGCTTTGCTTCCGGGTCGGCTGCGTTGACCGGCTGCTTCGCCACCCTGTCCCAGGCAAGCGGATTGCCGTCGCTATCGCGCACGAACAGTCCGTCATCGGCGGACCCGTGCTCTTGCACGACCAGCACCGGCGCATTGGTGTAGCGCAGCAGGTAATCCAGATCGATGCGGCCGGCCTTGAGCAATTCATGGACCAGCGCCAGCACAAACAGTCCGTCGGTGCCCGGCCTGATGCCGATCCAGTCGTCGGCGATGGCATTGTAGCCCGTGCGGCAGGGGTTGATCGAAACCACCTTGGCGCCGCGCGCCTTGAGCTTGCCGAGGCCGATCTTGATCGGGTTGGAATCGTGGTCCTCGGCGACGCCGAACAGCATGAAATATCGGGTGTTGTCCCAGTCGGGTTCGCCGAACTCCCAGAACGAGCCGCCGATCGTGTAGAGCCCGCCGGCCGCCATGTTGACGGAGCAGAAGCCGCCATGCGCGGCGAAATTGGGCGTGCCGAATTTCGACGCCCACCAGCCGGTCAGCGATTGCGACTGGTCGCGTCCGGTGAAGAAGGCGAGCTTTTTCGGATCGGCGCGGCGGATCGCCGACAGCCGTTCGGTGGCGATGGTCAGCGCTTCTTCCCACTCGATCTCGCGGAATTCGCCCGAGCCGCGCGGCCCTGTCCTCARCAGCGGCTTCCTCAGCCGCGCCGGGCTGTAGTGCTGCATGATGCCGGAGCTGCCCTTGCCGCAGATCACGCCGCGGTTCACCGGATGATCCTTGTTGCCGTTGATGTAGCGGACCTTGCCGTCCTTGATATGAACGTCGATGCCGCAGCGGCAGGCGCACATGTAGCAGGTGGTCTTGGCGGTGCGGTCGGAGACGCTTGGCGAGGTCTCGACCCCGTCGCCTTCGTCCGGCGCCCGGCTGTCGGCCAGCGGCCGCTGCGAAGGTGCGGAATTGGCGCCGCGCGGCGCGGCATTGCTCATGATCCGCGAACGCTCTTGCCGCCCGCCAGTTTGGCTTTTTTCTTCGGACCAGGGCCACGCATATAGTGAAGCTCGGGATGATAACGCTCACCGGCGAGCTGCCGCTTCAGCCGGCGGCTCCAATGCGCGAATAGGGATTTGAAGCGCCCTGTCATTTCCCACTCTTGGCCTCTGACGACCAATTTTTTCCAACTTCAGGTGAAAACTTAGAACAAAGCAATTGATGCGTCTAACAAGCAGCTCTTGTAATTCCGATCGATTCTGCTTCTTAGTTGGCCATGACTCTCGATCAGTTGCGCATCTTCGTCGCCGTCGCCGAGCACGGCCATATGACCAAGGCCGCGGAGCGGCTCGGCATCTCGCAGTCGGCGGCGTCGGCCGCGATCCGCGCGCTCGAAAGCCAGCACGGCGTGCGCCTGTTCAACCGGGTCGGCCGCAACATCGAACTGGCTCAGACCGGTCACCGCTTCCTGCCTGAGGCGAAGGCGGTCCTGGATCGCGCCGCTGCTGCCCGCGGCGTGCTGGAGGATGTATCGCAGACCGTCGCCGGCAGCCTGTCGATCGCGGCCAGCCAGACCATCGCCAGCTACTGGCTGCCGCGTCGCCTGGCGTCCTTCCACGAAGCCTATCCCGCCGTGAAGCTGAGCGTGACGATCGGCAACACCAGGCAGGTGGAGACCAATGTGCTCGACGGCCGCGCCGATTTCGGACTGGTCGAGGGCCGCACCGAGTCCGACATCCTGCGCCGCGCCACGGTCGACGAGGATCGCCCGATGCTGGTGGTGGCGCGCGCCCATCCCGAAATTCCAATGACGCGGGYGGGTAATCTCGACATCAGGGCGTTGCGCTGGATCATCAGGGAAGGCGGGTCGGGCACGCGCGAGGCGCTGGAGGATTTCGCGCTCAGCCAAGGGGTCCCGCCGGCGGAGCTGCAGATATTCCTCGTCCTGCCCAGCAACGAGGCCGTGCGCCAGGCGGTCGAGGCCGGCGCGGGGGCGACGATCATCTCGGAACTCGTCGTTGCCCGCTCCCTGGCGGAGGRCAGCCTCAGGGCCGTGCCGGTCGACTTGCCGAAACGCGACTTCGCCATGATCACGCATCGCGACCGCCAGGCGAGCCTCGCCCAGATGGCGCTGAAGGCGCATCTCGGTGGAAAGGCGGACGCGCCAGCAAGCGTGGAATAGTCAGGCGTATTTGCGCTGCGCGTCGAGCGCCAGCCCAAGGCCGACCGAGCCGAACATGTCGCCTTCGATGACGGAAGCTTGCGGTACCAGCGATAGGATACGCCGCTTCGCCAGCGGGATCGCGGTCGAGCCGCCGGTGAGGAACACGGCAGTGATGGCGGAGGCATCGACGCCGGCGTCGGCGATGGTCTGCTTGACCGTGGCAGTCACGCGTTCGATGTCGCTCGCAATGGTTTCCTCGAGGCCTGCGCGCGTGATCTCGRCCGCGAAGCGCGCGCCGGGCAGCGACACCTTCACCTCGGCCGAGGACTGATCGGTCAGCGCGATCTTGGCCCTTTCGACCAGGCCGGCCATCGCATGGCCGTAGCGGTGCTCGACGACATGGATGAAGCGGTCGACGAGGTCGGCGCGTTCGGCCTCGTAGCGGATCTGCCGCAGGTCGTTCATCGCCTTGGCGGTGTAGACGAGATTGATGCGCTGCCAGGTCGCCAAGTCGATGAAATAGGCCGCGGGCAGGTTGCGCTTGTGGTCCTTGGTCCGTGTCAGATAGCCGAGCTCGGGCATGACATGGGCGATGCTGAGCAGCCGGTCGAAATCGGTGCCGCCGATATGGACGCCGCGATTGGCGAGGATGTCGGCCTTGCGGTCGCTTGAGCGCGCGCGCTCAGGCGAGACCCGCACGATCGAGAAGTCGGATGTGCCGCCGCCCATGTCTATGATCAGCGCCAGCTCCTCGCGGGTGACCTTCTGCTCGTAGTCGAGCGCCGCCGCGATCGGCTCGAACTGGAAGGCGATGTGCTTGAAGCCTTGCGCGCGGGCCGCCTTTTCCAATTCGCCCTGCGCCTTCGCATCGGCGGCCGCATCGTCGTCGACGAACTGCACGGGCCGGCCGAGCACCACGTTCTCGACCGGACCGCCGGTGTCTTCCTCCAGCCGCTTCTTCAAATGGCCGACGAACATGCCGACGATGTCGATGAAGCCGATCTGGCGCGCCTTGATGCGGGTCTTTTCGTTGGCGAGCGTGCTGCCGAGCACGCTCTTCAGGGAGCGCATCAGCCGCCCTTCGATACTGTCTGTATAGTCGCTGATCGCGCGGCGGCCGAAATAGGTATAGCCATCCTCGAAATTGAAGAACACGGCGCTCGGCAGGGTGGGTTGCTCGCCTTCCAGCGCCACCARCCGCGCCCGGCCGTCGCGGATCACGCCCACGGTGGARTTGGACGTGCCGAAATCGAYGCCGCCGAATGCYGATCGCATCGCAGCCTCCTGTCGTTGTTTCATAGCGGCAAGCCGACGCATCGCGCGCCGTCAACCGGAAGGCCGGACCGCTCTATCGAAATTGAATGTGTTGCTTATCCCTAGGGCTGGGAGGCGGCGATGTATCGCAAAACCGGGAAAAGGGAAACCCTCTTTTCACGGGAAATGGGTTCTTCCATTTCCCCGAAACATCAATCCTTGCGGAAGATGAGCCGTCCCAGCCAGCCGGTCAGCATGGCGAGCGATATGGCGAACACGCCGTAGAGGAAGGAATAGTCATGCGCGACGCGGAAGACCGACTGCTCGAAGCCGRACTTGCGGATTTCGAGCTGCGCCGAGCTTTCCTTGACGAACATGCCGCTCTTGAACAGGAACGCGCGCGCCTTATGGGTGCCGACCGGCACGTTGGGCGCGAGCCGCACGGTGGCGCGAAACAGGTTCTGCGACAGGAATTGCACGCCGCCGACATTCTCGCTGTAGAGGCCTGTCGCCGCCTTGCGGTCGCGCAGCGCCGCGGTGAATTCCTCGATGGTTGCCGGGCTGTCGGTCTCGTCGGCGGGCTTCATGTAGAGGTTCTGCGCGCCGAGCGAGAGCTGCTTGTATTTGGCGGGCTCGGCGATGTCCTGCAGCGGCCGCGTCGTCGCGACGGAATAGGAGACCGGCACGTTTTCGAACGTCTCCGAGTCCAGGTTGACCCAGACGCCGAGCACGCGGTCCTTGCGCCGGACCACGACCGGACGCGGCGGCCCTTCGAGCACGACGACGACGTCGTAGCGCCCCTGGCGAGCGATCAGCGGATCTGGGTTTTCCAGCGATCCGAAAATGGTGAGATCGGCGCCGGAGAAGCCCGCCGTGATCGAAATGGCGTCGGTCGACAGGCCGATCTGGATGCTTTCGGCGGGCGGCGTCTGCGCAGTTGCCGGGGAAAGGGCAAGGAGCATCGACAACGGGACGGCGGCTGCAAATGCTCTGGGTCCCGCCATCAGTTGAGGCCCGCGGCGGACAGCGAATAGAGATTGGGCGGCGTCACGAAAAGATCGACGGCGAGGCGGATGGCGACGGCCAGCACCAGCATCGCCAGGAGCGCGCGCAATTGCTCGCCGCGCAGCCGCTGGCCGGCCTTGGCGCCATACTGCGCGCCGGCGACGCCGCCCGCCATCAGCAGGAAGGCCAGGATCACGTCGACCGTCTGGTTGGTCGTGGCATGTACCAGCGTGGTGTAGGCCGAGGTGAAGATGATCTGGAACAGCGAGGTGCCGATAACGACATTGGTCGGCACCTTGAGCAGATAGATCAGCGCCGGCACCATGATAAAGCCGCCGCCGACGCCCATGATCGATGACAGGAAGCCAATCGCCGCACCCAGCCCGAGCACCGGGATGACGCTGACGAACAGTTTCGAGGCGCGGAAGCGCATCTTGAACGGCAGCCGGTGGATCCAGTTGTGCTGTCCGGATTTCTTGAGCACGGGCGCTGCGCCGCTGCGGCTGGCGCGCAACGCGTTGACGCTTTCCACCAGCATCAGCCCGCCGACGGTGCCAAGCAGGGCGACATAGAGCAGCGAGATGAAGAGATCGAGCTGGCCGAGCCGGCGCAACAGCGCGAAGACGTAGATGCCGGCCGTCGAGCCGACGATGCCGCCGGCCAGCARCACGCCGCCCAGCTTGAAGTCGAGCGTGCCGCGCTTGAAGTGCGACAGCGCGCCGGAGAAGGAGGAGGCGATGACCTGGTTGGCGCCGGTGGCCACCGCGATCGCCGGCGGGATGTTGTAGAAGATCAGGAGCGGCGTGATCAGGAAGCCGCCGCCGACCCCGAACATGCCCGACAGGAAGCCCACCGCCGCGCCCATCGCCAGCAGCACGAAGACGTTGACGGAAATTTCCGCGATCGGGAGATAGATGCCCACCCGTCTGTCTCGATCAGTTTGTCTGTCGGCGCATAATGCCGTCCCCGGACACTAAAGCACCGAAAAGCCAATTTTTTCTTGCGCCGGCGCGGCGGCGGGTCAAAACCCCGCCGCGCCGAAACAAAAACCATCTCAATCAGTTAACAGGCAAATGTGTGGCAGGGCGTCGCGTATGCGACGCGCCCGCCGTTATTTCTTGGCCAGCAGCGCCTTGACGAGCGGTGCGTCGACCTCGCCGGTCGGCTTCATCTTGTTGTCAGTCTGGAAGGCCATGATGGCGTTCTTGGTCTTGCCGCCCATCACGCCGTCGGCGCCGCCGGCGTCATAGCCGTTCTTGTTGAGGATCAGCTGGATGTTCTTCACCGCCTTCTTCATGTCGATACCGGCGGTGGTCTGCGGTGCGCTGTCCTGCCAGGATTCCGGAACGTCGGCCGAGTTGGCGGCCGCGTTGAGYGGCTTGGCCTTCCACAATTCCGTGGCGGCGCGCGCCCGCTCGAGCTGCTCGGGGCGCAATGCGTTGGCGATCTCGTCGCGCTTGGCGGCGGCGTCCTTGTCGCCGGTCTTGGCGACGAGCGCGAACCACTTGTAGGATTCCTCCAGGTTCTGCTTCATGCCGACGCCCTTGGCGGCCAGGATGCCGAGGTTGAACTGGCTGTCCTTGACACCGAGGTCGGCGGCCTCCTGGAACCAGTGCGTGGCCGATTCATTGTCGGTCACGCCGTCCGCCGCCATGGCGAACAGCACCGCCAGATTGTGCATGGCGCTGGCGTTTCCCTGCTCGGCGGCGAGCTGGTAGTAGGTCTTGGCCTTCTTGATGTCGCGCGCGACGCCGATGCCCTTTTCGTAGAAATTGCCGATGCGGTACTCGGCCGGCGCGAAGCCGAGCTCGGCAGACTGCTCATACCATTTCGCGGCCGCCTTCATGTCTTCTTTGACGCCGCGCGATTCCGCATAGCGCGAGCCGATCTCGAATAGCGCCTTGGCGTCGCCGCCGGCGGCCGCGTCGCGCAGCGCCACCGGACCGATTTCCGAAGGAATGTCGAATTTGGCCGCCGCCGTCTGGCTTGCCGCGGGCGGCACGGCGCCTGTCGTGTCGGCGGAGGTGGCGGCCGGCCCGCTGGCCGCGGCGCGTTCGGCTGCCGGACTGGCCGCCACAGGCTCCTTGCCCACCGGCTGCGTGTCGCCATCCGTATCCGTCCCGGTGGCGGGTTCGGATGGCGCCCCGGAAGCCACCGGCGCCGGCGCGGCGGGCGTTGCAAGTGCCACCGGCGCGGGTGCCGGTTCGGCCGGCATGGCAGCAGCACTTTCGGGACTTGCGGGCACGGAGGCGGCTGGTGCCGTGTCTTGGACGGGCTCCGCCTGCCTGACAGGACGGGCAGGCGCGCTTTCGGCCTGTGCCGTCGCGGCATCAATCTTCGGTGCGTCGGACTTCTGCGTGTCGGCTTGCGGCGCGGCCGCGGCGCTGAGCGAAGCCGTATCGACCGCCTGCGGGGAGACGACCGGCGCGGGCTGGTTGTTGGCCGTCTCGACGGGGTCGGCCAGGAAGGCCTTRCCCAGCTGCAGGCCTGCCAGCGCCATCATGATCGCGGCGGCCGCCATGAGGATCGGCTTGCGCCGCGCCTTGAGCAGGTCGCCGATCCTCAGCGCCTTGACCGGGCCGGTCATGGTCGATTGCCGCTTCAGCGTGTCAGCCTCGGCTGCGGCCGCCTGGGCCGCCCGGCGGGCCGCGGCGATGAAATCGGACTTCGCGGCATCGCTCTCGTTGCGCCTGACCGGTTGGCCGCCGCGCTCGTCGCGCACGCGCTTCATGATGGCGTTGAGGTCCGGCGCGCCGGAACCGGGTTCCAAGGGCCGGTTGGCGGCCCTGGGGTCGAGCGGTTCGTCTATGTCGACGCTCGGCACGTCGGCGACCGGCGCAGCGCCGGCAAGCGGCTGCGTGTCAGCCTCCTTCTTACCCTTGAAGGCGCGCGCCAGGCCGCTGAACATGGATTTCCTGCGGCCGGCCGCCTCGCTCTTGCCGCCGATCGCATCCGGTCCGAGCGCCGCCATGGCCGCCGCTGCGGCGGCCTCCGCCGGCGTGCGTGGCGCGCTTGGCTCATCGCGCATGATGGCCGCGGCGCGGCCTTCAAGGCTGGCCATGTCTCTCGTAAGCGGCTGCGGCTGGTCGATATCCATCGAGGGCGCGTCCTGCACCGCGATCTTGCCGCCGCGGCCGCGCTTGCTGGTCGGTTGCGGATCGACCAGCTCGCTGACCGCTTCGCTGGTCTCGCCCGATTCGAGCGAGCCGAGCCGGTCGACGATCTTGAGCAGCGTGTCGTGGATCGCCTCGAATGTCCGCGAGTTGCGCTCGTCGGAGCGACGGGTGAGCGCTTCCAGCGTCTTCAAGTCCTGGGCGAGGCCGGCCACCGCCGTCGCATTGGTCTGCGCCGTGCTGGACGTCGACTCGGCAAGCGATTTCACGGCGCTCTCGGCAGCCTCGCGCGCCACGCTCAGTATGGAATCGCGCGTACCGGCCAGTGACCTCTCGATCTCGCTGAGGCGCGGGCTGATGTCTTCGAATTCGGGCAGCGGCGTGCCGGGCCTGGAAAGATGCGCGGACAGGCCGGCGACCTGCGCTTCGAGGCTCCGGATCAGCGCCGGATCGATGCCCGCGACCTGCTGCGCGGACGATTCCAGCCGGCTGGAAATGTCCTCGAGCCGGCTTTCCAGCCCACGGATCGCCATCTCGTTGGCGGGATCGGGCGTGCGCGTCTCGATGCGCTTGTCCAAAGCGGTGAAGCGGGCGTCGATCGCTTCCATGATGCCGGCGCTCTCGTCCTGGCGCATGCGCTGGTCGAGCCGATTCGCGACTTCGTCCAGCCRCCGCTCGAGATCGCGAAACAGCATATTGCCCTGTTCGATCGCATCGCCCTGGCGGCGCTCGAGCAGCACGGAGAGCGCATCGAAGCGCTGCTCCAGGCCCTGGAAGATCTGGTCGGCGTCGGGCATCGCCGGCGCGYGGTCCATCTTCTCCGTGATCGAAGCGATCTGCTTGCCCAGCCGCTCCATGRCCTGTTCCGGCAGGTCTGCGCGACCGGCCAGCTGGTCCACGCGGCTGGTGAGGAGGTTGAGGTGGTCGAGGACTTCCGCTCCCGGCCGCGACTGCGCGACCTCTTCGATCTGCACCGCCAGGGAGGCCATGCGCTTCTCGATCCGGCCGAAGGTTTCGGGATCGAAGGCATTGGCCTGCGCGRCCACCGTCGAGGCGACGATGGCTCGGGAAATCTCGTCCAGCCGCTCGTCGATCATGGCGAGCGTTTCGCCGCCGCGCGCGGTCTGCTGGCCGGCGAAACGRTCGACCGCGCCGGCAAGCGTGCGCACCTTTTCCTCCAGCGAACGCAGCGAAAGCGATTCCGGCAGGTTGTTGACGGCGTTGCTGATCTGTTCAAGCCGGTCGGTCAGCACCGAAAGACTGGGACCTTCCGCGCGCTTGCGCTGGTCGGCGTCGACGCGGTCCTCGAAAGCGCTCCAGCGGCGGTCGAAATCGTCCCAGCGGCGGTCGACCTTCTGCACGCTTTCCTCGCGCGCCAGCGTGTCCAGCGCGCCCTTCACCTGTTCCAGCTCCAGGCGCAGCAGGTTGACGCTGCGGTCGTCGCTCTTTTCGGCAAGCGACCGGATAGCTCCCGAGAGCCGCTCGAATTCGAGGCCGAGCTCGGCGCTGCTCTTGTCGGGCGTGCCGTTCGCGCCGCGCTGGCTGTTGGCCTGCATGGCGCGGTCGATGTCCTGGCGGAACGCCTCGAATTCGCGCTGCAGGCCGGCGGTCATCTGATGGCGCAGTTCCTCGCGCAGCCCGCGCAGCTCGACGGCGATCTTGCCGACCATGGCGACGCTGTCTTCCTGGCCGCGCACCCGGTCGATGTCACGCGCGATCGCCTGATAGTTCTGCTCGAAGGCGGGCGCGGCGCCGGGCGCCGGATTTTGCGGCGCGCGCGTCTGCGGCCGCTGGTTCTGCGCGCCGGGATACTGCGCTGCCGGGTTTTGCGGCGGCCGGTCCAGAGGTCTTTGCGCGGAGTAGGTGTCTTCGTACCAGCGCGGCTGGCCGTAAGGCTGCGTGCTTGGATAGCGCGGCTCGACCGGCGGCCGCCGCAGGTCGGGGCGATCGGGCATGTCGGCGCGCGTCCGGTCCAGCCGCTGCTCCAGCGTTTCGAGCGAGCGGTTCAGTTCTTCGAGCGAAGCGTGCGGCCGGCGCTGCCTGCCGGCATTGAGTGTATCGAGATAGGACCGCTTGCTGTTCATCGATGCGCCCGTGTTCAGAATGGCCGGCCGGAGGCCGGTTTCCCCAGTAGCCTGCCGGGAACGAAGCGAGCCGAGCGGTTTTGCCGCAGAGGAAGACAAACCTTCCCGGGTTTTCACCCGCGCTTCGAAAACCGTGAAAAATTCGCTACAGGATAAACACGGATGACCGACATGCGCACATTTCGCCCAACGTGGTAAACAAGGCGTTAACCAAGCTTAAGAAGCTGGAACTTTGACGATGGACGAACGCGCGGGGCAGGATTCTCGGCGCCCATGTCGGAAGGGACGCCAGATGTGCATTGTGGTCGGGAACAAGTCCAGGCAAAACAGGAAAGACGGTGAAATCGATACGGACCGCGATGACCACAACAACGCGAAAGTCGCGTTGTGCTTAGCTTTTAGGTAGGTCACACTCTTGTGCCATCGAACGCAAATTGCGATCGGCTTGAGGGTTAACCTGTTATTTTCCGCCGGCGCGCGCGTCTTACCGGTGCATAGGATCGCGGGCGAAACGGGTAGACATACTGCCCGATGAAACCGCTTCCCATATCGTCAGACACACCCAGCGGAACGTCGCAGGGCCCCGGGACGCGGTAAGTTCCGAATATGATATCAATCATCGAAAAAACTGTCGCGTAGTTGGTATTGAAGGCCGCTTTGTCCTTTGCGTGATGCCAGCGGTGCATGGCGGGCGACACGAATATTCGGCCAAGGTGTCCGTATGTCCATGRCAAGTCGGCATGTATGAACGCACCGTAGAAGTGGCGCACAGCGCTGTTGGCGATGATGGCATAGGGCGGCAGGCCAAGCACGGCGATTGCGGCGCCGTCGAGAAAAACGGTGCTGAGCCGATTGATGGGATGAAACCGGAAGATGGCGAGCCACGTCATGGCCGTGTCGCTATGGTGGATCGCATGGGATGGCCAAAGTAGTTCGCTGTGTTCGAGGCGATGCCTCCAATACCCCGCGAAATCACCAACCAATACCCCGACAAGGGCAACCRCCCAAAGCGGCCAGCCGGTCCAGAAATCTCGCCATGGAACCCAGGCGAACAGTCGCTCGATCAGAATCGCCGAAGCCACAAGAATGGGTGCGAACAGGAGCGCTTCGCTAACGAGGATGAGGATCGCGATACGGGCTTCCGAAAGGGTAGCGCGGACATCGCGGAAGATCGCCCGACCTTTGGTCAGTGCGGCTAAAAGCACAAAGAAGGGCAAAGGTTCTACCAAGGATCTTGCCGCGTAGATCAACTGGGCCAAGCTATACGCGAATAGGCTGCTCATAGTGCATCCCCAAATCCTCACCCCGCCCAATTAGGGCAACCCGACGCCGTGTCCGCAAAACGCCGCCCCCGTGAGGTTAGCGACAGGGCTTTCAAGAGAGTGTTAATGGTTGAGCAATGAACGGCACGACTTGGAAACTAAAGGGCTGCTCACATCCGGGTGCGGCATAAAGTTCCGTCTCGACAACGCCCTTGCGTCACCCCGCGGCTGTCGATATAGAATTGACGTAAACGTAAAAGGTGCGAAGCCGTGCCTCTTGCGATTGATTTGTTGCAACCACGATTGGAAGCACGCCCCCGCTTCCATTCCGGCGACGCTTGGTCCGTGACCGCGACGCCATCAGGGGAAAGCCAGTGACCATGAAACTTGTTTCGCCCGGCGAAGCCGCGGCCAATACCAATGACATTCCGGCCGAGGCCGGTGAGGAATTCGTCCGCATCGGCGAGATGGCCAAGAAATACGGCGTGACGCTGCGCACGCTGCGTTTCTACGAAGACAAGGGCCTTCTCAATCCGCATCGCGACGGCTCGACCCGGCTCTACACGCGCCGCGACAAGGCCCGGCTGAAGCTGATCCTGCTCGGTCGCAAAGTCGGATTCTCGCTGCGCGACGTCAAGCAGATGATGGATCTCTACGATCCGACCGGCACCAACACCAAGCAGCTGCGTCTGGCGCTCGACAAGTCCGAGAAGCAGCTCGCCCGCCTGCAGAAGCAGCGCGCGCTGATCGACGACGCCATCGGTGAATTGAGCAATTCGATGTCCATCGTGCGCAAGATGCTCGTCGAGCGCACCGCGGCGCCGCAGGCAAGCGCCGCCGGCTGATTGCCCGCACTCATACCCCGGACGCAGAAAGCCGCGTGGCTATAGCCGCGCGGCTTTTTTGTCGCCACAATGCCTGACGCTCACAAAAATTTTTGGCTGCGACGAAGTTGACGTTTACGCAAACGTCAATATTTGCTATCGCAGCATCGACGTTGGCCCGGCCTCCTGTCCAGGACGTGGACAGGCGACTTGCTGGTCGGGCCGGGACCGTAAGGGCGGAGGAAGGCATGACGATCTACAGGGCGCCGATCCAGGACACGCTGTTCGTGCTCAACGATGTGCTGGGTTATCAGCGCTATTCCAATCTTCCGGGCTTCTCGGACGCCACGCCCGATGTGGTCGAGGCGATCCTCGCCGAAGGCGCCAAGCTTGCCGAGAACGTCATGCATCCGCTGAACCGCGTCGGCGACATGGAAGGCTGCGTGCGCCATGACGACGGCTCGGTGACCACGCCCAAGGGCTTCAAGGACGCCTTCGACCAGTACCGCGAGGGCGGCTGGATGGGGCTGGCGGCGCCCGCCGAGTTCGGCGGCCAGGGTCTGCCTTACACGGTCCACACCGCGGTCTCCGAATATATGGTCTCCGCCAACATGGCGCTGATGATGTATCCGGGCCTGACGCAAGGCGCGATCGCGGCGATCGTCACCCACGGCACGGACGAGCAGAAGGCGACCTGGCTGCCCAGGCTGATCGAGGGCGCCTGGACCGGCACCATGAACCTCACCGAGCCGCACTGCGGCACCGATCTCGGCCTGCTGCGCACCAAGGCCGTTCCCAACGGCGACGGCACCTACAGGATTTCCGGCCAGAAGATCTTCATCTCCGCCGGCGAGCACGACATGTCGGACAACATCGTTCACCTGGTGCTTGCCCGCRCCGAGGGCGCGCCGGAAGGCGTGAAGGGCATCTCGCTGTTCATCGTGCCGAAGTTCAAGCTCGACGCCTCGGGCAATCCCGGTGAGCGCAACACGCTCTCCTGCGGCTCGATCGAGGAGAAGATGGGCATCCACGGCAACTCGACCTGCGTCATGAACTATGACGAGGCCGAGGGCACGTTGCTCGGCGAATTGAACGGCGGCCTGAAGGCCATGTTCACGATGATGAACGAGGCCCGCCTCGGCGTCGGCCTGCAGGGGCTTTCGGTCTCCGAGATCGCCTATCAGAACGCGGTTTCCTACGCCAAGGACCGGCTACAGGGCCGTTCGCTGTCGGGCGCCAAGGCGYCGGACAAGAAGGCCGACCCGATCATCGTCCATCCCGACATCCGCCGCTCGMTGATGACTATGAAGGCGTTCAACGAGGGCGGGCGGGCGCTGGCGCTGTGGACGGCGATCAAGTCCGATGTCGCGCATCGCTCCGGTGACGACAAGGACCGCCAGGCGGCCGACGACTACACCGGCCTTATGACGCCGGTGGTCAAGGGCGTGCTCACCGACAAGGGCTTCGACCACGCGGTGATGGCCCAGCAGGTGTTCGGCGGCCACGGCTATATCGAAGAGCACGGCATGAGCCAGTTCGTGCGCGATGCCCGCATCGCCATGATCTATGAAGGCGCCAACGGCATCCAGGCGCTGGACCTCGTCGGCCGCAAGCTGGCGCAGAATGGCGGCCGCGCCGTGYAGGCCTTCTTCAAGGAAGTCGGCGAGTTCTGCGAGGAAAACCGCGCCGACGAGAAGATGGYGACCTTCACCAAGGCGCTGAAGAAGGGCCTCAACGACCTGCAGGCGGCCACCATGTGGCTGGTGCAGAACGCCATGGCCAAGCCCGACAACGCCGGGGCCRCCTCGACCGACTACATGCATCTCTTCGGTCTTGTGGCGCTGGGCTATATGTGGGCGCAGATGGCGAAATCCGCCCAGGCGAAGCTCGCGGAAGGCGMCAATGGTTCGGCGTCGTTCTACGACACCAAGCTGGTGACGGCGCGTTTCTTCATGGAGCGCATCATGCCCGAAACGGCGACGCGGCTTGCCCGCATTTCCAGTGGCGCGGACACGCTAATGGCGCTGCCGGCGGAAGCGTTCTAGGTTTGGCGGGCCGGCGAAGCCGGCCCACAATTGTCGGAACGCGGAGGAAATCGTGGCGACAAATCCAGCCGAAATTCTTGGCCTGCCGAAGCCCCAGTGGGCGACGGACGAGGTCGGCATGCTCTACGACATGGCGTCCCGCTTCATGGCGGAAGAGATCGCGCCGCGTTACGACGAGTTCGAGAAGAACGAGATCTTCGACCGCGAGAGCTGGCTGAAGGCCGGAGCGGCGGGCCTGCTCTGCGCCTCGATGCCGGAGGAATACGGCGGCTCGGGCGGCACCTTCGCGCATGAGAGCGCCATCATCGAGGCGATCGGCCATGTCGGCGTCGATGGTTTCGGCATCGGCCTGCACAATTCGATCGTAGCACCCTACATCCTCCACTACGGCTCCGAGGAGCAGAAGCGGAAATGGCTGCCCAAGCTCGCGACCGGTGAGCTGATCGGCGCCATCGCCATGACGGAGCCCGGCGCCGGCTCCGACCTGCAGGGCGTCAAGACCCGTGCCGAGAAGGATGGCAACCACTACAAGATCAGCGGCTCGAAGACTTTCATCACCAACGGCCAGCTCGCCAACCTGATCATCGTCGTCACCAAGACCGATCCGGACAAGGGCGCCAAGGGCACCTCGCTGGTCGTCGTCGAGACCGACGAGGTCGAAGGTTTTCAGCGCGGCCGCAACCTCGATAAGATCGGGCTGAAGTCGAACGACACGTCGGAGCTGTTCTTCAACGACGTGCGCGTGCCGACCTCGAACCTGCTCGGCCACGAGGAAGGCAAGGGCTTCGTCCAGCTGATRCAGCAATTGCCGCAGGAGCGCCTGCAGATCGGCACCGGGGCGATCGCCATGATCGAGCGGGCGCTGGCGCTCACCATCGACTACGTCAAGGAGCGCAAGGCCTTCGGCAAGGCGGTCATCGATTTCCAGAACACCCAGTTCAAGCTGGCCGAGCTGAAGACCGAGGCCACGATCGGCCGCGTCTTCTACAATGACTGCGTCGCCCGCCACATCGATGGCGGCCTCGATCCGGTCACCGCCTCGATGGCCAAATACTGGCTCTCCGACCTGCAGGGCAAAGTCGTCGACGAATGCCTTCAACTGCATGGCGGCTATGGCTACATGAACGAATATCCGATCGCCCGCATGTACCGCGACGCCCGCGTCCAGCGCATCTACGGCGGCACCAACGAGATCATGAAATTGCTGATCGGGCGCTCTCTCTGAGCGCGGCGGCCGGCAAACCCACAGGAGCAGAAAATGGCCGAAGCTTACGTCTATGACGCCGTTCGCACGCCGCGCGGCAGGGGCAAGAAGGATGGCGCGCTGCATGAGGTGCCGGCGGTGCGGCTCGCCGCGAAGACGCTCGAGGCGTTGCGCGAACGCAACGGGCTCGACACCGGCACTGTCGACGACATCATCTTCGGTTGCGTCGATCCGGTCGGCGAGGCGGGCGCGGTCATCCCGCGCGCCGCCGCCTTCGAGGCCGGCTACGACACCAAAGCGCCCGGCATGYAGATCTCGCGCTTCTGCGCCTCGGGTCTTGACGCCATCAATTTCGGTGCCGCCAAGATCGCGCAAGGCGCCGACGAGATTGTCATCGCCGGCGGCGTCGAATCCATGTCGCGCGTCGGCATGGGCATGTCGGGCGGCRCCTGGTTCATGGACCCCTCCGTCGGCCTGCCCGGCTGGTTCGTGCCGCAGGGCATTTCGGCCGACCTGATCGCCACCAAATACGGGTTTTCCCGCGACGACGTCGATGCCTATGCGGTCGAAAGCCAGAAGCGCGCCGCCAAGGCTTGGGGCGAGGGTCGCTTCAAGAAGTCGGTGATCCCGATCAAGGACCAGAACGGTCTCACCATTCTCGACCATGACGAGCACATGCGGCCTTCGACTGACATGCAGTCGCTCGCCTCGCTCAATCCATCCTTCGTCATGCCGGGCGAGATGGGCGGCTTCGACGCGGTCGCCGTGCAGAAGCATCCGGAAGTCGAGGAGGTCAACCACGTCCACCATGCCGGCAATTCGTCCGGCATCGTCGACGGCGCCGCCGCTGTGCTGCTGGGCTCCAAGAAGGCCGGCAAGGCGATGGGGCTGAAGCCCCGCGCGCGCATCCGCGCCTTCGCCAACATCGGCTCGGAACCGGTGCTGATGCTGACCGGCCCGGTCGACGTCACCGAGAAGCTTCTGAAGCGCGCCAAGATGAAGCTGTCGGACATCGACCTGTTCGAGCTCAACGAGGCCTTCGCTTCCGTCGTGCTGCGCTACATGCAGGCCTTCGACATTCCGCACGACAAGATCAACGTCAATGGCGGCGCCATCGCCATGGGCCATCCGCTCGGCGCCACCGGCGCGATGATCCTGGGCACGGTGCTGGACGAGCTGGAGCGCCGCGACCTCAACACCGCGCTGGTCACGCTCTGCATCGGCGCCGGCATGGGTACCGCCACCATCATCGAACGCGTCTGAGGGAGAGAGACCATGAGCTACACCAATTTCWCCCTCGAGGTGGACACCGACGGCATCGCGCTGGTCACCTGGGACATGCCGGACCGTTCGATGAACGTCTTCACCGAGGAGGTGATGCGCGAGCTGAACGCCATCGTCGAGAAGGTGACCGCCGATGCCGACGTCAAGGGCGTCGTCATCACCTCGGGCAAGGACTCCTTCTCCGGCGGCGCCGACATCACCATGCTGCAGAAGATGCTGGCGACCTTCGCCGCCGACAAGGAGAAGGATCTCGACAAGGCGACCAGGGCGCTGTTCGAGAATGCCGGTTACATGAYCGGCCTGTTCCGCAAGATCGAAACTTCCGGCAAGCCTTGGGTGTCGGCGATCAACGGCACCTRCATGGGCGGCGCCTTCGAGATGTCGCTCGCCTGCCATGGCCGTGTCGCCGCCGACAGCGACAAGGTGAAGATGGCGCTGCCCGAGGTGAAGATCGGCATCTTCCCCGGCGCCGGCGGCACCCAGCGCGTGCCGCGGCTGACCGATCAGCAGCAGGCGCTGCAGATGCTGACCTCCGGCCAGAACCTGACGCCGCAAAAGGCGAAGGCGATGGGCCTGATCCATGAGATCGCGGAGCCGAAAAAGCTTGTCGAGACCGCCAAGGCGATGATCAAAAACGGCCTGAAGCCGGTGGCGCCTTGGGACGAGAAGGGCTTCAAGCTGCCGGGCGGCCCGATCTATTCGGCCGCCGGCGCCAATCTCTGGCCACCGGCCATCGCCATCCTGCGCCGCGAAACCTACGGCAATTACCCGGCCGCCGCCGCGATCCTGAAGTGCGTCTATGAAGGCCTGCTGGTGCCGTTCGATACCGCGCTCCGGATCGAGCAGCGCTATTTCACCGAGATCATGCAATCGAAGGAAGCGGCGGCGATGATCCGCTCGCTGTTTCTGTCACTGCAGGAGCTGAACAAGGGCGCGCGCCGCCCGGCCGACGTGCCGGAGACCAAGTTCAAGAAGATCGGCATTCTCGGCRCCGGCTTCATGGGCGCCGGCATCGCCTATGTCACGGCAAAAGCTGGCATTCCGGTGGTGCTGCTCGACCGCGACCTGCCATCGGCCGAGAAGGGCAAGGCGCATTCCGACAGCCTGATGGCCGATCAGGTCAAGAAGGGCCGCGCCAAGCCGGAAGACAAGGACAAGCTCCTGTCGCTGATCACCCCGACGGCGGACTATGCCGACCTTGCCGGCTGCGACCTCGTCGTCGAGGCGGTCTTCGAGGATTCGGGCGTGAAGAAGGACGCCACCGWGAAGGCAGACGCGGTGCTGAAGTCGTCGGCGATCTTCGCTTCCAACACCTCGACGATTCCCATCACGGCGCTGGCGAAGAATTCGGCGCGGCCGAGGAACTTCATCGGCATCCACTTCTTCTCACCGGTCGACAAGATGATGYTGGTCGAGATCATCCTCGGCAAGAAGACCGGCGACAAGGCCTTGGCCGTCGCCTTCGACTTCGTGCGCGCCATCAAGAAGACGCCGATCGTCGTCAACGACACGCGCGGCTTCTACGTCAACCGCTGCGTGCTGCGCTACATGTCGGAAGCCTACAAGATGCTGATAGAGGGCGTTCCGGCGCCGATGATCGAGAACGCCGCCAAGGCCGCCGGCATGCCGGTCGGTCCGCTCGCGCTGACCGACGAGACGGCCGTCGACCTTGCCCAGAAGATCATGAAGCAGACCATCAGAGATCTTGGCGACAAGGCGGTCGATCCGAAGCAGATGGCGCTGATCAACACCATGGTCGACACGCATGGCCGCTTCGGCCGCAAGAACGGCAAGGGTTTCTACGACTATCCGGCCAAGCCCGCGAAGAAGAAGCTGTGGCCGGGCCTGAAGGATCTCTATCCGCAGTTGAAGCCCGAAAAGGTCGACTATGAGGAACTGAAGCAGCGCCTGCTGGTCACCATCGCGCTGGAAGCGGCGCGCGTGATGGAAGAGGGCATCGTCACCGATCCGCGCGAGGCCGATGTCGGCTCGATCCTCGCCTTTGGCTTCGCGCCCTTCACCGGCGGCGCCCTGTCCTACATCGACGGCATCGGCGCCAAGCGCTTCGTCAAGATCGCCAAGGGCCTGCAGAAGAAATATGGCGTCGAATTCAAGGCGCCGAAGCTTCTGCTCGATATGGCCGAGAAAGGCGAGACCTTCTACCAGCGCTTCGACCCTTACCAGAAGGGCGAGGTAAAGCAGGCGGCCTGACGAACCAGCATGTATGTCTGGGGGCGAATGGCCCGCACCATGGTCACGGCGTCGAGCCGTGGCCCTTATCGGGTCGGCGAGGAAAGCCGGCTCGCTTTTCGCTGCCTGCCGATCGACATCGATTTCAACCTGCATCTCAACAATGCGCRCTACATGATGCTGGCCGACCTTGGCCGCATCGACATCTTCCTGCGTATCGGGTTGATCGCGCTGGCGCGCAAGAACGGCTGGGCACCGATGATCGGCGGGCTGCAGGTCGCCTACGTGCGTGAGATCAGGCTGTGGCGCCGCTTCGAGGTGGTGTCGTCGATCGAGACTTGGGAAGGCACGTCAGTCATCGGCAGGCACCGTTTCGTCCTCGATAGCCGAGAGACGGCGGCGCTGATCCTGACCACGGGCGGCGTCTATGACCGTGGCGGCCGCCGCTTTCTCGACATCGACGAGGTCGTCGCGGCGCTCGGCCACGCCACCAGTCCACGCCCGCCGACCGAAGCCGAGCGGGCCTTCATGGTGTCGCACCGGAATTTGCGCGAACAGGCCAAAGCGGCCTGATCGCGCCTCGGCTCAGACCGACTTGCCGGAAATCGGCCACTTTATCCGAAAAGATCATCAACTCATCGTCGAAGGCGACGGCCTCCCGCCTGGGATGCTGAGGAACTCAGGAAGAGCCTGCCGAAGGCCTTGGCCGGGATCGGATAGGCGCCGCGTCCGAACGAGGCTCGTGGAGCATTCTTAACGATCCGCCGGCAGCGCCGGTGGACAAGGACCTGACTGCGCGCTAGACAGGCTTGAGGCATTTTTTCCTGTTTGAAGGAGTGCGCGCGTGCTCTCACACGACCGCGTATGGGCCGCAATCGATGCTCTCGCTGAGCGCTATTCGCTATCGGCTTCCGGACTTGCCCGGCGCGCGGGCCTGGATTCGACAGCCTTCAACAAGTCGAAGCGGCTGYCATCCGACGGCCGGCCGCGCTGGCCCTCGACCGAATCGCTGGCCAAGATCATCGAGGCCACCGGCGCTTCGCTGGAGGAATTCACAGGACTGGTCGAAGGACGCGRCGGCGTCTCCGTCGCCCACCAGCGTCGCGCCGTACCGTTGCTTGGCTTCGCCCAGGCGGGCGCGGGGGGGTTCTTCGACGATGCCGGCTATCYGGCGGGGCAGGGCTGGGACCTTGTCGAGCTTCCGGCGCGGGCGACCGAGACGTCCTACGCGCTGCAGGTGCAGGGCGATTCCATGTTGCCGCTCTACCGCAACGGCGATGTGCTGATCGTCGAACCGGGCGCGCCGACGCGCAAGGGCGACCGTGTTGTCGTCAAAACCACCGCCGGCGAGGTGATGGCCAAGGTGCTCGACCGGCAAACGGTGAAATCGATCGTGCTGGTCTCGCTCAACCCCGCCCACCCGGACCGTGACATCCCGACGCGCGATATCGAATGGATGGCGCGCATCGTCTGGGCAAGCCAGTAGGCCGGGACCGGTGCGGCTTCTTCAAACAGTTCTGGCAGTCCTGGCGGTTCCGGTCATGGCGGCGCTTGTCGTTGCCGGCGGACACACGGTCAAGGGCCACGAAAGCGTCGTCACGGTCGATCAGATCGATCCCATCGCCGATGCGCTTCCCACAGGCAACAATACCCTTTCCGCTTCCGGCTCCGATGCAGCGCAAGAACCGGCGACCTCGGCTATTCCCGCGCCCGACGCTCCGCAGCCGCCGATGCCCGCCGTTCATTCGAGAGCCATCGATCCCGATGTCGTGGCGCCGCCGGAGCCGTCGGATCAGGAACTCGAACGGGTGGAGCCGCGCGCGCCGCTCAGCGATCTGGCGCTGGCTGGGCCGCCCAAGCCGCCCAAGTTGAAAATGCCGGACGACTGGAACGGCACTAAGCTGTTCCAGCCGGTCGCCGCCGCCGCCGGGCTGATCGAGGCGAAGGGCTACGCGGTCGCGGTGTCCGGCGTGGATGTCGTCAAGGCCGACGAAACCTGCAGCGACGCGGGTAAGAGCTGGGCCTGCGGGGCGCGCGCCAGGACAGCCTTCCGCGCCTTCCTGCGTGGCCGGGCGGTCGCCTGCACCRTGCCGCCCGAGGGCGGTCGCGACACCATTTCCRCCGAATGCCATATCGGCAATCAGGACATCGGCCAGTGGCTGGTCGAGAACGGCTGGGCGCGCGCCGCGCAGGGTGGTCCCTATGTCGAGGCCGAGAACAAGGCCCGCACCGCCAGGAAGGGCATTTTCGGCCCGGCGCCGAAGCTTGACGGCTTGCCTGCGCTGCCGGCTGCGTCAGGGACGGCGCCGGTGGCGCCGGATTCGATCCTGCCGGCCGATGGCGGCGCCGTCACGCCGCCAACTGACCAGCCAGAGCCCGCTCAATGAGCGCGCGCGTCTCGGCGATGCCGTAAAGCGCCGCGAAGGAGCCGAAGCGCGGTCCGCGCTCCTGGCCGATCAGCACCTGGTAGATCATCTGGAAGAAGGCGACCGACACGCCGGGCCCGCCTTCCGGGCTCTGCTTGGAATGGTCCTGGTAGCGCTCGATCTTGCGCGCCACATTGAGCGCGGCGTTCTGGATTGCCTCGCCGTCCGCGCCTGGCGGCAGAGCGCCGAGCGCCTCGGAAAGCTTCCCCAGCGCCTCGCGCTCCACATCGTCGGCGGCGCGAAAAACCTTGGTCGGCTTCACGAAGTCGTCGAAATAACGGATCGCATAGCCGGTCAGCCGATCGAGTTCCGGATGCGTCTTCGGCGTCACGCYCGGCGCATGCCGCGAAATGAAGCCCCACAGCACCGACTTGTCATGCGCGTTGGACGCGCTGACCAGGTTGAGCAACAGCGCGAACGGCACCGGCAGGTCGATCGCTGGCGGGTTGCCGTCATGCATGTGCCAGACCGGATTGCCGAGGCGCTCCTTCCAGTCCTGGCGCGGATAGGCGCCGAGGAAAGCGTAATACTCGTCCACCGCCTTCGGAATGACGTCGAAATAGAGCTTCTTCGCCTGCCGCGGCCGCTGATACATATAGAGGCCGAGGCTCTCGGTCGGCGCGTAGGTCAGCCATTCGTCGATGGTGAGCCCATTGCCCTTCGACTTCGAGATCTTCTGGCCTTCCTCGTCGAGGAACAGCTCGTAGACGAAATGCTCCGGCGCGCGTCCGCCGAGGATGTTGCAGATACGGTCGTAGATCGCCGCGTTGGTCTGGTGGTCCTTGCCGAACATCTCGAAATCGACGCCGAGCGCCGCCCAGCGCATGCCGAAATCCGGCTTCCACTGCAGCTTCACATGGCCGCCGGTGACCGGCAGCGTCGTCTCGGTGCCTTCGTCGTCGAAGGTGATGGTGCCGGCCTTGGGGTCGACATTGATCATCGGCACGTAGAGCACGCGGCCAGTCCGGGGCGAGATCGGCAGGAACGGGCTGTAGGTCGCCTGGCGCTCCGGCCCGAGCGTCGGCAGCATCACGCCCATGATCTCGTCATAGCGTTCGGCGGCGCGCAGCAGCACCTCGTCGAAACGGCCGGCCTTGTAGTACTGCGTCGCGCTTGCGAACTCGTAGTCGAAGCCGAACGTGTCGAGGAAGCGGCACAGCATCGCGTTGTTGTGGTCGGCGAAGCTCGCATAGTCGCCGCCGAACGGGTTGGGCACCGCCGTCAGCGGCATATGCAAATAGGGCTCGAGCGCGGCGCGGTCCGGCACGTTGTCCGGTATCTTGCGCATGCCGTCCATGTCGTCGGAGAAGCACAGAAGCTTGGTCTTGACCTTGTCTTGCGTCAGCACCCGGAAGGCATGCCGCACCATGGTCGTGCGCRCCACTTCGCCGAAGGTGCCGATATGCGGCAGGCCGGACGGGCCGTAGCCGGTCTCGAACAGCACGGTCTCGGGAAAGTCCTTGCCCTTGTAGCGGGCGATGATCTTCTTGGCTTCCTCGAACGGCCAGGCCTTGCTCTCTGCCGCCGCGGCAAGCATCTCGGGATTGAGATCGATGATGTTTGATCCCGTCATGTCGAAGTTCCAGTCATGGCCGTCTGCGCGGCGGATAAAATCTGTCGACCGGTCTCTAGGCGCGCGAGGCCGGAGCGTCAACGATTTGCGGTGGTTTTCCTTGCGGCGCCATAATGGCGCTCCTACGTTGGAGYGCTATTATCCCGTTTGGGGGAAAGACATGAACGCTTCCAGGAGTTTTGAATGCCTTCATTGACGCCGCACGAAGCCCTGATCCACCTGATGGTCATCACATCGGCTTCAGATCGCGACATGACCGATGTCGAGTTGGCGCGGATCGGCGACGTCGTCCGCTCCTGGCCGGTATTCGTCGATTTCAACCAGGACAGGCTGGTTCAGGTGGCGCAGGCCTRCCAGAAGGCGTTGCATGAGAAGGACGGGMTGGAAGGTGTGCTGGCGCGCGTCGCCGACGCGCTGCCCGAGYGGCTGCGCGACACCGCTTATGCCGCCGCTTTCGAGGTCGCCGCAATCGATCTCGAGATGCGCATGGAAGAGGTCAGGGTGCTGCAGCTCATCCGCCTCAAGCTCGATCTCGACACGCTGACCGTCGCCGCGATCGCGCGTGCGGCCAAAGCACGCCTGCGCACGCTGACCTGAAAGAGCTTACAGGCCTAAAAGAAGCTGACCGGGAAATAGCGCAGGTAAAACTCGGCGAAAGTGCCCTTGATCGAGATTTCCTGCAGCGCGTAATCGAAGGYGGCGGCAAGCGCGGTGTCGCTCTTGCGGGTGGCGATCGCCATGCCCGAGCCCAGATATTCGGGCGCCAGATACGGACCGCCGGCGAAGCGGCAGCAGCCGCCGGCATCCGAGCCGCCCAGCCAGAAGGCGAAGCGCATGCCGTCGCCGAAGGCGGCGTCGATCTTGCCGGCCTTGAGATCGGCATAGAGCTCTTCCGGTGTGTCGAAGGTCACCACCTGCACGCTGTTGAAGTAGTCGCGCAGCATTTTCTCATGCGCCGAGCCGCCGATGACGCCGACCCGCTTGCTGCGCAGCTTGTCGAGGATCGGCTCGGCGAAGGCCTTCGCCTTCGGCATGATGAAGCGCGCGGGGAATTGCATGTAGGAGCGCGAGAACGCGTATTTYTCGCGGCTTTCCGGCGTCGCGGCGATGCCGGCGATGATCGCCTCGCCTTCGCCTTTCTGAAGGGCATCCTCCAGTTCGCTCCACGGCAACGCCTGGACCTGGCATTTCTCGACGATGCCCAGCTCCGCGCAAATCGCCCGCGCCAGATCGATGTGGAATCCCGACAGCCGGCCCGACCCATCGAGGAAGTTGAAGGGCGGAAAATCGGTGGTGGTGAGGAATCTAAGCCGCGGCAGCGCGGCGAGGTCGGGCTTCGGCAGCCGCTCCTTCGCGTCCCACAATACCGGCACCTGCGGCTCCGCGCCTTGAGTCGCACCGGCAAAGRCCGCCGCGCCGGTCAGGAGCAACATCAGGGCCGGAAATATCCACCGCAAGATCACGATTTGGCTCCGCACCTGTCCCCGTTCCTTGGCTTTTCGTATGAAAACGGGGCAGGCACAACGGTTTTTGATTTCAAGCGGTCAAATTAGGCGTATGGTTTAGCGCGTTGCAAATGACCTGCGTGCCGGAAGGGGGAAGCTGCCGGCATAGCTGAGGAGATTGCAAAGTGGGGGTTGATGGCGACGGGGTGTTCGTCCATCTATCGTCGGTAACGAGAAAAGCAGAAGCAACATGGGGTAGATGTTGCGATGGGCCTGTTCGACAGAACTCTGGAATACATAGACCAGTTGCAGCATGCCGGCACCGCGGCCGCGGTTTGCGAGAGGCTGCTCGGCGTCACCTCGARTTTCGGCCTGACCGCGCTGATGGCGGGAACGGTGCCGCAGCCGGGCACGCCGCGTGGCCAGCAGAAACAACACGTGTTGCTTTGCGATTGGCCAGGCAATTGGCTGGAGCGCTATGTGGCGCGCAATTATGTCGACCACGATCCGGTCGTCAGCCATATGAAGCAGCTTCAGGCGCCGTTCCAATGGCGGGATGCTTCCAAAAGCACCGTGGTCGACAAAAGCAGCGACGAAGTCATGGGCGACGCTCGCGAGTTCAAGTTGCGCGACGGCCTGGCGCTTCCGCTGGTCACRCTCGACGGCCAGATCGTCATGGTCTCGCTGGGCGGCGAATCCGTCGAGCTGTCGGATCAGGAATTTGGGATGGTCTCGCTGGCATCGACCTACGCGATCGGTCGYGCGATGCAGCTGCACACCAAGGCCGACGGCGTCATCGATCACATAGAATTGACGGCGCGCGAGCGGGAATGCCTGCAATGGGCCGCCGTCGGCAAGTCCGAATGGGAGATATCTCAAATTTTAGGCATCTCGGAACACACTTCCGAGAAACATCTTCTTAACGCCAAGAGCAAACTGGGCGCAGCCAACCGCGTGCAGGCAGTCGCGGAGGCGATTAGGCGTGGCTATATTAGCTAGGTCGGCCGTGCCGACCTAGAAATTCTTGCCTGCGCAGTCGCGCAATATTTTAAGGGACATCACGGCCGTATCTTCCTCTTAAGCCTAGGAGACGGCTAATGCTTTTCGCCCTTACCACTCAGGAATTGATGGAACGTCCCGACCTTTGGGAGGCGGTTCATCGCCTGCGCTACAAGATCTTCGTCGAGGAGATGGGGTGGAYCGATCTCGATCGTCMGGACCARCTCGAGATCGATCAGTTCGATCATGACGAGGCCGAACATCACCTCGTCATCCGCAATGGCGAACTGGCAGGTTACCAACGCATGCTGCCGACCACCCGGCCGCATCTTCTGACCGACGTGCTGTCGGATCTCTGCGAGGGTCCGTCCCCCTCGGGGCCGAATGTCTGGGAACTCACCCGCTACGCTGTGGCTCCGGGTTTTCGCGACGGCAAACGCGGCGTCTCGACGGTCGGCACCGAGCTGATCGCCGGCTTCGTCGAATGGGGCCTGAAGCGCAACGTCAACCAGGTCATCATCGAGTTCGAGCCGATGTGGGTGCTGAGAGCGCTGCAACTGCATTTCCTGGCAAAGCCGCTCGGCTATCAGCGCACCTATGGCAACCAGCAGGTCGTGGCGACGCTGCTGACCTTCACCGAACATACGCTCGAGGTCGTGCGGGCCCGCCGCAACCACTTCCTGCCGGTGCTGAACCGGGGCTATCCCGGTCAGCTCGGCCTGAAGCAGGCGTCGTGATGGAGGTGGTCATGAGTTTCCATCCCGAACCGGAACTGCGTGGCCACACGCTGGTCGTCACGGTGTCCTCGCATGATGGAAGGCCGGTGCTCGACAGGCATGCCTATGCGAGCCTTGCCAGGACCTTCCACGAGGCGGCGGTCAATGACGAGGTCCGCGTCGTCATGCTGCGCGGCCTTGCCGGATGCTTCTGCCTTGGCGGCGACTTCTCGGAGTTTCTGGACGCCACCAAGCACCGAGAGCTGATCGCCGCCGTCACCGACATGTTCCGTATGTTGGCGACCTTCCCCAAGCCGGTGCTTGCCTGTGTCGACGGCGACGCTGTCGGCGTCGGCTGCACCATCCTGTTCCATTGCGACATGGTGATCGCTTCCAGGGGCAGCACCTTCAGGGTGCCGTTCGTCGATTTCGGCCTGGTGCCGGACGCGGCGACCAGCATTCTGGCGCCCCAGAAGCTCGGCTATGCCGGCGCTTTCCGCTTCTTCTGCCTGGGCGACACGCTGGGCGCCGAGGACGCCAAGGCGCTCGGCCTGGTCGGCGAGATCGTGACGCAAGGCAGCGCCGAGGAAGCAACGCTGGCGAGGGCGAAACAGCTGGCCAAGAAACCCGTGACGGCATTGCTGCAGACGCGCAGCCTGCTCAAGGGCGACACGGACGTGTTGTGCGACCGCATCGACCACGAGATCACGCTGTTCCAGCAGGCGCTTCAGGATGACACCACGCTGAAGCGGCTGCAGCGGATCGCTCGCCTGGCCGCCTGAGCGGCCGGCATGAACATCAGCGCCGCGCGGCTGAAAGGCGCGCGGCGCTGTAATCCGTCCGGAATTGCGAGCGGTTCGCCGTTTCCGTGAAACGGTGAAGCACTCTAGTCTTTCAGAAACTCCGGCCCCTCGCCGATGATCTTCTTGTCGGGCTTGCCGACGGCGTCGAGGTCGCGGCCGTCATAGGGCAGGGAAAGCAGGATGCGCTGGATCACCGCGAGCCGGGCGCGGCGCTTGTCGTTGGCCCGCACGACGATCCAGGGCGAGAACTCCTTATGCGTGCGCTCGATCATCTGGTCGCGCGCCTTGGTGTAGTCGTCCCATTTGCTGACRCCGGCGATATCGATCGGCGAGAACTTCCAGTTCTTCAGCGGCGACCAGCGGCGGTCATGGAACCGTTCGAGCTGCGTTTCGCGGCCGATATTCAGCCAGAATTTGAAGAAATRGATGCCTTCGTTGCTGATCATCCGCTCGAAATGCGGCGTCTCGTCGAGGAATTTCTCGTGCTGCTCCGGCGTGCAGAACCCCATGACCGGCTCGACGCCGGCGCRGTTGTACCAGGAGCGGTCGAAGGTGACGAACTCRCCCGAAGTCGGAAAGTGGTCGACATAGCGCTGGTAATACCATTGCCCGGCTTCGGTCGGCGTCGGCTTTGTCAGCGCGACGTTGCGTGCCGTGCGCGGGTTCATATATTGCCGCACCACGAAGATCGTGCCGCCCTTGCCGGCGGCGTCCCTGCCCTCGAACAGCGCCATCACCCGCTTGCCGGTCGTCTGCAGCCAGGCTTGCGCCTTGACCAGCTCGATCTGCAGCCCTTCGAGCTCCCTTTCGTAATCCTCGCCCTTCATCTTCTTGTCGTAAGGATAGCCGCCGGCGGTGAGCTTGTTGTCCTCGATCCAGTCGGGCAGCACCGGATTGTCGATGTCGAACTCGCGCTCCTTGCCGCCGATCTTGATCTTGATCGGTGCCGTGGCTGGCACCGCTTCAGCCGTTTCCTTGGCCTTTTTCATCCAGACGAACCTTTCCAGTTTGCGGACTCATGCTATGGAGCCTGTGCAGCGTAGCGCGCATTCGGGCGCAAAGACGCTGTAGCATTTTGATTTTGCGCATGAACCTTCGCGAAAATCGATCCTGATTTTCAGGKCCATGCGCCAGGCCGGTCCAGCGAACTGCTGACCGATCGACGGCATGCGGGGTGGCGCGGGCCTATGGCAGAGACGGGCGCTGAGCAGGACGGCAAGGGACAGGCCCTGGTGGCGCGGCTGTCGCGCAACCGCTGGCTGCTTGGCGCGGGTGTTCTCGCGGTCCTTGCCGTCTATTTTTTTGCCGGCGTCTCCTTTTATGTGCTGGTGCTGGCCCTGGTCGCGCTGGCGGCCGCGGCGATGCTGTCCAAGGATGCCGGACGCCAGCCGGCCGATGCAGGAGCGGCGATCGAGGCAAGCGGGCTGCAAAGGCTCTCCGGCGAGTATCTGGCCGCCGCGGTCGCCGATCCGCTGATCATCTTCGACCATTCCGCCACCATCGTTCATGCCAACGCTGCCGCCTTCGCCGCCTTCGGCGGGCTGGCGCCGGGCATGTCGCTGTCATTGAAGTTCCGCGCGCCGGAAATGCAGGCGCTGCTCGATGGCATCCTGTCAGGGCAGGTCGCCGCCGACGCGGTCGACTACACCGAAAAGCTCCCGGTGGAGCGGACATACCGCGTCAGCGCGTCCACGGTCGGTCATGCTACCGGCCTCTACGTGCTGGTCTTCAAGGATCAGAGCGAGACGCGCCGCATCGATCGCATGCGGGCCGATTTCATCGCCAATGCCAGCCACGAGCTGCGCACGCCGCTCGCCTCGATCGCCGGCTTCATCGAGACGCTGCGCGGGCCGGCCCGCAACGATCCGGCGGCGCGCGACCAGTTCCTGCAGATCATGCAGAACCAGACCGGCCGCATGGCCCGCCTGATCGACGATCTGCTCTCCCTGTCGCGGTTGGAGATGAAGCCCTATCTGAGGCCGGGCACGGAGGTCGATCTTCGCCAGACGATCGACAGCGTCATCGATTCGCTCGGGCCGCTGGCCAGCGAGAACGGCGTCGTCATCGAGCGGGAGTTCGCAAGTGGGCCGCTCGTCGTTCCCGGCGATCGCGACGAACTGTTCCAGGTTTTCGAGAATCTCCTCGAGAACGCCTGCAAATACGGCCAGTCGGGCGGGCGCGTCACCGTATCGATTGYCGGCAGCGAGGATGGCCAACAGCCGGGCTTCGACGTCACGATCAGGGACTATGGTCCGGGCATTGCCGAAGAACACATCCCGCGCATCACCGAGCGCTTCTACCGTGTCGATGTCGAAAGCAGYCGCACCCAGAAAGGCACCGGGCTTGGCCTTTCGATCGTCAAGCATATATTGACCCGTCATAACGCAAGACTGTCCATCAAGTCGGAGGTCGGCAAGGGCGCGGCGTTCACTGTTCATTTGCCGGCTCGCTGATCGTATATTGGTTGCTAACCGGGATTTTCTTCATTCTGTCATGCGGTTCACGTATCAGCGACGGAATGAGGGAACGCACCAGCCGGCATAAACCGGGAAGGCATATCCATGCAGTCCGTCCATATCGTCAGTGCCTATGACGAAGAACTGAAGTATCTGTCGAAGCGCATCGCCGCGATGGGCGGGCATGCCGAGCGCATGGTCGAACAGGCCGTGGCGGCCCTGGTGAACGTCGATCACGGCCTCGCCCAGAAGGTCATCCAGGACGATCTCGTCCTCGACGAGGGACAGCGCGAGATCGACGACAAGGCCATCATCATCATCGCCAGGCGCCAGCCGATGGCGACGGACCTTCGCGAGATCGTCGGCGCCATCCGCATCTCGGCCGATATCGAGYGTGTCGGCGATCTGGGCAAGAACGTCGCCAAGCGCGTTGCCGCGGTCGACGGCCGCCAGCCGAACAGTCTTTTCCGCGGTCTAGAGGCCCTTGCCGACCTGGCGTTGACGCAGCTCAAGGAAGTGCTCGACGTCTATGCCTCGCGTTCGGTCGAGAGGATCGGCTTCGTGCGCGATCGGGACGACCAGATCGACGCCATGTACACCTCGCTGTTCCGCGAGCTTTTGACCTACATGATGGAAGATCCGCGCAACATCACGCCCTGCACGCATCTTCTGTTCTGCGCCAAGAATATCGAGCGCATCGGCGACCATGCGACCAACATCGCCGAGACCATCTACTACATCGTCACCGGCGACCAGATGCCCGCCGACCGTCCGAAGGGCGACAAGACCGACAAGGTTGTGCTGCCCGGCGTGGTATCGGCTAAGTGAACGGGCGCCTCTCGAACGGCTTTCTAATTTAGGCTAAGCTCCTCTGGAGCGTCTCACCGTTTCATGGAAACGGCGAAACGCCCTAACTATTTGTTTTTACGCAATTCCGGGCGGAAAACCGCTCACACTTTTCCTGGAATTGCTCCAGGCGCAGCAATTTGTCAGTCGCAGTCTCGGGAGGTTTGCGATGGAACAAGTTCGGAACCTGACTCCGGCCTCGCCGACATCAGGCATCATTGCATCCAGCGTCTATCTGGGGGGCAAGCGGGTTGCCGACATCGCCATCGAACAGGCCGGCGAATGGGCGGCAAAACCCGGCCATGTCGTCTGGATCGGGCTGCTCGAGCCCGATCGCAACCTTCTGCTCAGGGTGCAGGCGCAATTCCACCTGCATGATCTGGCGATCGAAGATGCCGAGCATCCGCATCAGCGCCCGAAGATCGAGCAATATGGCGATGCTCTCTTCATCGTCGCCCGCACCGCGCAATTAATCGACGGCCGCGTCACCTTCGGCGAGACGCATCTGTTCGTCGGCACCGGCTACATCGTCAGCGTCCGGCATGGCCCCTCGACCTCATACGCCGCCGTGCGCCAGCATTGGGAGAGCTGCCCGCATTCGCTCGCCAAGGGCGAGGATTTCGTCCTCTACGCCATCCTCGATTTCATCGTCGACAATTACATGCCGGTGCTGGAGCAGATCGAGGACGAGGTCGAGGCGATCGAGGACAAGGTGCTTTTGAAGCCGATGACCGGCGCCGATATCGAGCGTCTGTACATGCTGCGCCGCGATCTCTTGCGGCTGCGCAATGCGGCCCTGCCGCTGGTCGAGGTCTGCCGCAGGCTGACCAGCGCCGATCTGCCGCAGATCCATGCCGCCATGCATCCGCTGTTTCGCGACGTGACCGACCACATCCGCACCGTGCAGGAAAAGATCGACAGCTTGCGCGAGGTCCTGGCCTTCGCTTTCGAAGCCAGCCTTCTCGTCGGACAGAGCCAGGAAACCGCTATCTCCAAGAAGCTCGCCTCATGGGCCGCCATCCTGGCGGTGCCGACGGCTTTCGCCGGCATCTATGGCATGAACTTCTCCGACATGCCGGAGCTGAAGATGGAATATGGCTATCCGACCGTGCTCGCGGCCATCGCGCTGATCTGTGCGTTCCTGTACTGGTGGTTCAAGAAGAATGGATGGCTGTGATCGGAAGCGAATAGCGAATAGCGAATAGCGAATAGCGAAATAGTGAAATAGTGAATAGGGAGAAATGCAAAAACGGCTTGCTTCCTCCCAGAAGCCAAGCCGTTCTATTCGCTATTCGCTATTCGCTATTCGCTATTCGCTATTCGCTCAGCGCGCCCTGCGCCGCTCCGCCGCCGGCTGGAACGCAACCCGGGAATGATACTTGCAGTACGGTCCCGTCTCGGCGGCGTCGTTGCCGCAGAAGCTGAAGTCTTCCGAGAGCGGGTCGCCGTTCGGCCATTTGCAGGTCCGTTCGGTCAGTTCGACAAGCTGCAGGTTGCGCGAGATCGGCACCACGACGTTCTCGACCGGGCGGATATAGTGGCGGGCGACCGGCTCGGCGTCGAACTGCACCTGCAGCGCGGTGGCGCCGATGGTGGCCGTCACATGGCGCGTGGCGCTTGCGGCGCGGGTCACCGACTTCTGCATCGAGGCGCCCTGCGTCGCCTTCTTCTGGCGCGCCGGGGCGGCCGTCGCGCGACCGCGACCCGACAGCTTCAGGCGATGCACCTTGCCGATGACGGCATTGYGRCTCACTCCGCCAAGCTGTGCGGCAATCTGGCTGGCGCTCAGGCCCTCCGACCACAATTTCCTGAGAAGTTCTACCCGCTCGTCAGTCCAATTCATGGGGCCGCGCTCCTGCTGAGGCGTGCGGCAGCCAGAATCCTTTCCCGAGCCGGCTCTCGCCGGGCAAACGACACCACATGTACCGGGTGATTTAGATCCGCCGCACGAAATATAGTTATTTCTCGACTACAAATACCTTATGCGCTGACTCGGTGACAAGAGTCMCAAAGGCAACACCGATTCGGTTTTTACGGTTTTCCCCAACTTGCCTGACCGCTGATGAGCCGGCGTGGCGCCAAGGGGTTGCCACGCGCTTCTGCGTGACGTTTTCGTTGACTTCATGGCCGAAAAACATGATAAGCCGCAAAGGCCGCCGCATTGGCGGCTTTTTTGATTTCCGGTTCCGGAGACGCATATAATGAGCGGTTCGGCGCTTTACGAGACCTTTGCTCGCGCACCCCTGGCTTTTGAGCGTGGGGAAGGGACTTGGCTGGTCACCGACAAGGGCGAGCGATATCTCGACTTCGCGGGCGGCATCGCGGTGAATTCGCTCGGCCACAGCCATCCGCATCTGGTCGCGGCGCTCACCGAACAGGCCGCCAAGCTCTGGCACGTCTCCAATCTCTACGAGATCCCGGAACAGCGCCGGCTGGGCGAGCGGCTGGTCGACGCCACCTTCGCCGACAAGGTGTTCTTCACCAATTCGGGCGCCGAGGCGCTGGAATGCGCCATCAAGACGGCGCGGCGCTACCAGTTCGTCAAGGGTCACCCGGAGCGTTTCCGCATCATCACTTTCGAGGGCGCCTTCCACGGCCGCACGCTGGCGACGATCGCCGCCGGCGGCCAGTACAAATATCTCGAAGGCTTCGGCCCGAAGGTCGAGGGCTTCGACCAGGTCGCATTCGACGACATCGACGCGGCCGAAAAGGCGATCGCGCCGGAGACCGCGGCAATCCTGATCGAGCCGGTGCAGGGCGAGGGCGGCATCCGCCCGGTGCCGACGCAGTCCTTGAAGCGGCTGCGCCAGCTGTGCGACCAGCACGGCCTGCTTTTGATCTTCGACGAGGTCCAGTGCGGCATCGGCCGCACCGGAAAATTGTTCGCGCATGAATGGGCCGGCGTCACGCCCGACCTGATGGCGATCGCCAAGGGCATCGGCGGCGGCTTCCCGATGGGCGCCTGCCTTGCCACGGATGAGGCGGCAACCGGCATGACCGCCGGCGTGCACGGCACCACCTTCGGCGGCAATCCGCTGGCGATGGCGGTCGGCAACGCCGTGCTCGACGTGGTGCTGGCCGACGGTTTCCTCGAGGACRTGCAGCGCAAGGCGCTGCTTCTGAAACAGGGGCTGGCCGGGGTCGCGGACGAATTTCCCGACGTCATCGAGGGCATCAGGGGAACCGGCCTGATGCTCGGCCTGAAATGCGTCATGCCCAACACCAAGGTGAACATGGCGCTGCGCGACCAGCACCTGCTTGCCGTGCCGGCGGGCGACAATGTCATCCGCCTCCTGCCGCCGCTCACCGTTACCGACGCGGAGATCGGCGAGGCGCTGGAGCGCATTCGTGCCGGCGCCAAGGGCCTGACCGACGCTATTGCGGCCGAAGCCGCGAAATAATTTCTGGAACCTGCTGATGAGTGTTCGYCACTTCACCGATCTATCCGCCGTTTCCGCGGGCGATCTGCGCTCGATGCTGGACGACGCGGTGGCGCGAAAGACCAGGCTCAAGGCGGGTGAGCGCTCAAAACCGCTCGACGGCAAGGTGCTGGCCATGATCTTTGACAAGCCGTCGACGCGCACGCGCGTATCCTTCGATGTCGGCATGCGCCAGCTCGGCGGCGAGACGATCATGCTGACCGGCACCGAGATGCAGCTCGGCCGCTCGGAAACCATCGCCGACACGGCTAAAGTGCTGTCTCGTTACGTCGACGCCATCATGATCCGCACCACCTCGCATGACCGGCTGCTGGAGCTCACCGAGAACGCCACGGTTCCGGTCATCAACGGGCTGACCGACGACACGCATCCTTGCCAGCTCATGGCCGACATCATGACCTATGAGGAGCATCGCGGTCCGGTGGCCGGCAAGACTTTCGCCTGGACCGGTGACGGCAACAATGTGCTGCATTCGCTGCTCGAAGCCTCRGCGCGCTTCCGCTTCAACCTCAATGTCGCGGTGCCGGAGGGCAGCGAGCCTTTCGAGAAATATGTCGACTGGTCGAAAGCCAATGGCGGCAAGGTCCGGTTTGCCAAGTCCGCCGAGGAAGCCGTCGACCAGGCCGACTGCGTCGTCACCGACAGCTGGGTCTCGATGGGCCAGGAGCACCGCGCCCGCGGCCACAACGTCTTCTTGCCMTATCAGGTGAATGCCGCGCTGATGGCGAAGRCCAAAGCCGATGCGTTGTTCATGCACTGCCTGCCGGCGCATCGCGGCGAGGAGGTCACCGACGAGGTGATCGACGGGCCGCATTCGGTGGTCTTCGACGAGGCCGAGAACCGGCTGCACGCCCAGAAGGCGGTGCTGGCCTGGTGCCTGGGCGCTTGAGAAGGGCCGACCTGACCGCTTCCGGCCCGATCGGGGTCAACTTGATCTGGGGATATGTGATGCCTATTTGCGGGCCATCACGTAAATTGAACGCGCTTCGACGCATGCGGCTCATCGGGTTGCATGGCTGCGCCCCGGAGTTTTGTCATGTTGGAAACCCATACCTTGGCTGAGCATAGACCCCAACTCGGTGAATTCGGCTTCGCCGGCGACGATCACGTCGTGCCCTACGAGGTCGCGCCGCTCGATGTGCGCGGCCGCACCGTGCAGCTCGGGCCGATGCTCGACGCCATTTTGAGCCGTCACAATTATCCCGAGCCGGTCGCCCGCCTGCTGGCGGAAGCCTGCGTGCTCACCGTGCTGCTCGGCACCTCGCTGAAGTTCGAGGGCAAGTTCATCCTGCAGACCCGCACCGACGGTCCGGTCGACATGCTGGTGGCTGATTTCACCACGCCGCATGCGCTGCGCGCCTATGCGCGCTTCGATGCCGACCGGCTGGAGGCGCTGGTCGCCGCCGGCGAGGCCTCGCAGCAGACGCTGCTTGGCAACGGTGTCCTGGCTTTGACCATCGACCAGGGCGCGCATACGCAGCGCTACCAGGGCATCGTCCAGCTCGACGGCACCTCGCTGGAGGACGCCGCGCGCACCTATTTCCGCCAGTCGGAGCAGATCCCGACCGACATCAAGATGTCGGTCGCCAAGCTGGTGACGCCCGGCCCGGCCGGCGCGCGCGAGCAGTGGCGCGCCGGCGGCATCCTGGCGCAGTTCCTGCCGCAGGCGCCGGAGCGCATGCGCATTCCCGATATTTCGGGCGGCGACGGCGACGACCGCGAGGTGACGGACCATCCGGCCGACAATTCCTGGCAGGAATTGCTGGCGCTGCTCGGCACCATCGAGCCGACCGAGCTGATCGATCCGACGGTCGGCGCCGAGCGGCTGCTCTACCGGCTGTTCCACGAGCACGGCGTGCGGGTTTTCAGCAGTGTGCCGGTCGCCGACCAGTGCTCCTGCTCGCGCGAGAAGATCCACGGCATTCTCGAAGGCTTTTCGGCCGAGGAGATCAAGGACTCGACCGAAGACGGCGGCATTCATGTCGCCTGCGAGTTCTGCTCGACGCAATACGACTTTGATCCGGCCGAGTTCGCGGCGGAGTGAGAAAGCTCCGGTTCCTCTCCCCGCTTTGCGGGGGCGAGGAACTCAAGTTCTCTAATTCACCGTCCTCTTCGTCCCCGGCATGTCGAGCGAGAAGGCGGGAATGGCGATATCGAACGTCTCGCCGCGGCCGTTGCGCATCGTGTAGTGGCCGACCATGATGCCCGACGGCGTCGAGAGCGGGCAGCCTGACGTGTATTGATAGCTGTCGCCGGGATTGAGTTCCGGCTGATCGCCRACGACGCCGGCGCCGCGCACCTCCTCGACCCGGCCCTGGCCGTCGGTGATGTGCCAGTAGCGCGACAAAAGCTGCACGAATTCGTCGGAGCGGTTGTCGATCGTCACCTGATAGCCCCAGACATAGCGATTCTCGGACGGATCGGAGCGGTCCTCCAGATAGAAGGGCCTGACCAGCACTTCGATGTTGCGCGTCACTGCGCGATACATGGGCCACTCCGGTTGCCGCGGCGGAACATTGGTCGCGCTTCGCTGTTACGGACGCAGCGCCGACCATCCTGCCAGCCTTGTAGCGCACGTGCCGAAAAACAATGTCATTTAAGTGACACATGACAATGTTGGTGTGCACAAACCGTGCGGGGTGACTCGGGCGCTCTGCAACGGATGAATGGCTGGCTGCGGCCAAGAGCAATTCCAGGAAAGTGTGAGCGGTTTTCCGTCCGGAATTGCGTGAAAGCAAAGAGATAGAGTGACCAGATCTCGATGGAACTGACTATCGCAGCCGGCCTGGCTTCGTCAGCCCTTCTTCTGTCMAATYTCGCCARCATTCTGCTCGCCTCCTCGCGGCTGAAACGGCGCCATGTCATTGYGGCGCCTGACGGCCCGCAGCCGGTCTCGATCATCGTGCCGTCGCGCGGCGTCGAGCCGTTCACGCAGGAGACCCTGGAGCGCGCCTTCTCGCTCGACTGGCCGGGCTATGAGCTGATCTTCTGYGTCGCGCATGCCGAGGACCCGGTGGTGAGGCTCATCGATGCGGCGATCGTGCGCCACCCCAAGGTTCCGGCGCGGCTCCTGATCGGCGACGACCGCGTCAGCGCCAATCCCAAGCTCAACAACTGCGTCAAGGGCTGGCGGGCGGCGCGGCACGATTGGGTGATCCTCGCCGATTCCAACGTCTTGATGCCGAAGGACTATGTGCAGCACCTGATGGCGGCCTGGCGGCCGGACACCGGCCTTGTCTGCTCGACGCCGATCGGCTCGCGGCCGGACGGTTTTTGGGCCGAAGTCGAGTGCGCCTTCCTCAACACGCTGCAGGCGCGCTGGCAATATGCCGGCGAGGCGCTCGGCCTCGGCTTCGCCCAAGGCAAGAGCATGTTGTGGAACAAGCCGATGCTGGACACCAATGGCGGCATCCAGGCTTTGGCCGCCGAGATCGCCGAGGACGCGGYCGCCACCAAGCTGGTCAACAGCCTGGGCTTGCGCGTCAATCTCGTCGCCTCGCCTTTCGAGCAGCCGCTCGGCCAGCGCAGCTTCRCCGAGATCTGGTCGCGGCAGACGCGCTGGGCGCGGCTACGCCGGGTGACGTTCCCGCTCTTCTTTGCGCCGGAGATCCTGACCGGCGCGGCGACGCCGCTGCTGCTGGCGCTGATTGCCGCCGCAGGGGCCGGCATCAGCCTGCCCACAACGGCCTTGTGCGTGCTGGCGATCGCTTATCTGCCGGAGTGCCTGCTGGCCTCTGCCAAGAGTTGGTACCTGTCGCCGCGCAGCGTCACCGCGATGATCGTGCGCGACGTCCTGCTGCCCGCCATCTGGGCGCGCGCCTGGTTCGGCGGCGCCGTCGAATGGCGCGGCAATGCCATGACCATCCGCACCAAGGCCATGACCGAGCTGGAAGAGCTCGCCTGAAATTTGGGTCGCGGCTTCCTATTTGGCCGCTTTCAGCGCCTCTTCGATGTCGGTCAGCAGATCGTCGGTGTCCTCCAGACCGACGGAGAGCCTGAGCGTGCCGGGCCCGATGCCGAGTTCGGCGCGGGCCTCGTCGCTCAGGTTCTTGTGCGTCGTGGTTGCGGGATGGGTGATCAGGCTCTTGGCGTCGCCGAGATTGTTGGAGATCAGCACGATGTCGAGCGCGTTCTGGAAGGCGAAGGCCGCCTGCTTGCCGCCCTTGACGTCGAGGCAGATCAGCGTCGAGCCGCCAGACATCTGCTTCTTCACGACATCCGCCTGCGGATGATCGGCGCGGCCCGGATAGATGAGGCGGGCGATCTCCGGGCGGCCGGCGAGGAAATCGGCGATCTTGCCGGCGCTCTCGGTCTGCTGGCGCACGCGCAGCGGCAGCGTCTCCAGGCCTTTCAGCAGGGTCCAGGCGTTGAAGGGCGACAGGCTCGGGCCGGTGTGGCGGAAATAGTCGTGCAGGTTCTCGTCGATCCACTTCTTGTCGGACAGGATGACGCCGCCGAGACAGCGGCCCTGGCCGTCTATGTGCTTGGTCGCCGAATAGACCACGATATGCGCGCCGAGCTGCAACGGCTTCTGCTGCAGCGGCGTGGCGAAGACATTGTCGACGATGACTCGCGCGCCGATCGAATTGGCGAGCTTGGCGACCGCGGCAATGTCGACCACCTCCAGCGTCGGGTTGGTCGGGCTTTCCAGGAAGAACAGCTTGGTGTTCGGCCTTACCGCCTTTTCCCAATTGGCTATGTCGGTGCCGTCGATCAGCGTCGCCTGGATGCCGTAGCGCGGCGCCAGCGTCTCGACCACCCAGCGACAGGAGCCGAACAGCGCGCGTGCGGCGACGATATGGTCGCCCGCCTTGACGCTGCAGAGCAGGGCGGCGGAAACGGCCGCCATGCCGGACGCGGTGGCGCGGGCATCCTCGGCGCCTTCCAGCGCGCACATGCGCTTTTCGAACATGTCGACGGTCGGGTTGGCGTAGCGCGAATAGATGAAGCCAGGCTCTTCGCCCTTGAAGCGGGCTTCGGCCGCTTGCGCCGTCTCGTAGACATAGCCCTGGGTGAGATACATCGCCTCGGCGGTCTCGCCATATTGCGATCGCAGCGTTCCGCCATGCACGAGTGCCGTCTGAGGTTTCCAATTGCGCTTCTTGGTGCTCATAGCCCTGCTTCCAGACACAAAAAAACCGGCCGCGAAAGTCGCAACCGGTCCATATAGCCTTGCGGCTCGACGGTCCTTTAGCGACTTGTTTAACGTGGCTGCAAGCCGACCGGCCAAATCACCACGGGATAACGACCCTTTAAATGAGCGCCGCGCTTGCGTCAATTGCCGGCTTCATTAAGAGGTTTGTACCAGGCAGGTTCCGCAAAAGTGTCCAGCGGTTTTGCGRCAAGAACCTGCCACAAAGAGACCGGCCTCAACGGAGCCAGCCTTTGCGGCAGACAGGCATTCTTCCGGATCAGGACATCGCGGCGCTCTTCGAGGCGAACGCGCTGACGTCGCCGCGCGCGCTGGACGCCAACCAGATCCAGCCGGCCAGCCTTGATCTGAGGCTCGGCGACAAGGCGTTTCGCGTGCGCGCCTCCTTCCTGCCCGGTCCCGATCATCTGGTCGCCGACAAGCTCGAGCGGCTGAAGCTCCACGAGATCGACCTCACCGGGGGCGCGGTGCTGGAGACCGGCTGCGTCTACWTCGTGCCGCTGCTCGAAAGCCTGGCGCTGCCGGCGAATGTGTCCGCTTCCGCCAATCCCAAGAGCTCGACCGGGCGTCTCGMCATCTTCACCCGGGTGATGACCGATCRCGGCCACGAGTTCGACAAAATCGCCGCCGGCTATCACGGGCCGCTGTATCTCGAAGTCAGCCCGCGCACCTTCCCGATCGTCGTGCGGGCCGGCTCGCGCCTGTCGCRGATACGCTTCCGCATCGGCAACGCGGTGCTCTCGGAGAACGAGCTGCGCGACCTCCACCGCGCCGAGATGCTGGTCGCTACCGAGCCGCCCAACATTTCCGGCGGCGGCATCGCGCTCTCCATCGACCTCGACGGCGACAAGGATGGCCTCGTCGGCTATCGCGGCAAGCACCACACCGGCCTTGTCGACGTCGACAAGCGCGCAGCGCAGGACGTCGTCGATTTCTGGGAGCCGATCTACAAGAGCGGCGCCGGCGAGCTGGTGCTCGATCCAGACGAATTCTACATCTTGGTTAGCCGCGAGGCGGTGCATGTGCCGCCGCTCTACGCCGCCGAGATGACGCCCTTCGATCCGCTGGTCGGCGAGTTCCGCGTCCACTATGCCGGCTTCTTCGATCCGGGCTTCGGCCATTCCGCCGCCGGCGGCAGCGGCAGCCGCGCCGTGCTCGAAGTGCGCAGCCACGAGGTGCCTTTCATCCTCGACCACGGCCAGATCGTCGGCCGTCTCGTCTACGAGCATATGCTGAAGCGCCCACAGGCGCTCTACGGCACCGATCTCGGCTCGAACTACCAGGCGCAGGGCCTGAAGCTCTCCAAGCATTTCAAAGCAGCGCGGTGAGGCCGCCAATCTCCCCCCTCGAGGGGGAGATGTCGCCGAAGGCGACAGAGGGGGTCGCCGCGCGTGAGGCGCCAACCTATTGCTCGCCTTCGCAAGGAGTTGGCACTTTACGTGAGACGACCCCTTCTGGCCTGCCGGCCATCTCCCCCTCGAGGGGGGAGATCACGCTCTCGTAGCTCGTCTCACAACGCCTTGACCGCCACCTTGACCGGCTTTTCGATCTCCAGCGGGTTGCGCAGCGGCAGGCCGAAATCCGGCGCTTCGATCTCGAACGTATCGCCGGCCTCGGTCCGGATGCCGTCGGCGAAGGAGAGGGTCGCGGTGCCGAACATGTGCACATGCACGTCGCCGGGCTGGCGGAAGGCCGAGTATTTGAAGTGGTGGTGCTCGAGATTGGCGATGGTGTGCGACATGTTCGCTTCGCCCGACAGGAACGGTTTTTCCCACAAAAGCTTGCCGTCGCGCCAGATGCGCGATGCGCCGCGGATATCGGCCGGCAGGTCGCCGATCAGGATCTCGGGGCCGAACGAGGCATTGCGCAGTTTCGAATGGGCAAGGAACAGATAGTTCACCCGCTCGGTGACGTGGTCGGAGAACTCGTTCGACAGCGTGAAGCCGACGCGGAACGGAGCGCCGTCGTCGCCGATGACATAGATGCCGGCGATCTCCGGCTCCTCGCCGCCGTCCTGCGYGAAGGCGGGCGACATCAGCGGCGCGCCGGGCGCCACCGCCATCGTGCCGTTGCCCTTGTAGAACCATTCCGGCTGCACGCCGACCTGGCCCTTGGCCGGCTTGCCGCCTTCGAGACCCATGCGGAACATCTTCATGGAATCGGTGAGCTCCTCCTCGCCGCCCGCGCTTAGCTTCTTGTGCATGGAATCGCGCGTCGCCGCGGACCCGAGATGCGTCAGCCCTGTGCCGGTGAGGTGCAGATGCGCCGGGTCCGGATGGTTGATCGGCGAGACCAGCCTGCTTCTCTTATAGGYGGCATCAAGATCGACCGTCTCGCCATAGCCCTTGCGCTCGATCAGCGCTTCGAGCCCTGTGCCGGTGCGCGCGGCCTCCATCGCCAGCGAATAGACGCTGCGCGCGCCGTTGATGATCCTGGTCTTGCCGCCGCCGTTGCGGGCGACGACGCGGATCGTCTCGGCGTCGTCGAGGATCTGGGAGATCAGCATGTTTCGAATCCTCTCTCATTTTGTCGGCCGCCTGCCGGCAAGCCTTACCCGGCGCGGCGTGGAGCGACCCCCGCCACGGTTGAAATTCTTCGTCCGGATTGCGCTCGCGAGCCTGGTCCTTGTCGGGACTTCTTGACGCCGACGGGTTGCCGGCAGCTTCGCGATCTGAAACCCGTATGCCTCCTTAAATTCGCTTCCGGCCCTTAAGCCTTGTTCTTGTTGTAGACGTCGAAGATGACCGCGCCGAGCAGCACCAGGCCCTTGACCACCTGCTGCCAGTCGACATTGACGCCCATGATCGACATGCCGTTGTTCATCACGCCCATGATGAAGCCGCCGACCACGGCGCCGATCACCTGGCCGACGCCGCCCATTGCCGAGGCGCCGCCGATGAAGACGGCAGCGATGACGTCGAGCTCGCTGCCGAGACCGGCGGCCGGCACGGCCTGGCCGAGGCGGGCCGCAATGATCAGGCCGCCCAGCGCCGAGAGCACGCCCATGTTGATGAAGACGAGCAGCGTCAGCCTCTCGGTGTTGATGCCCGAGAGCTGCGCGGCCTTGGCGTTRCCGCCCATGGCGTAGATGCGGCGGCCGATGGTCATGCGCTTGGTGACGAAGACGAACAGCGAGATCAGCACACCCATCACCAGCAATACGACCGGCAGGCCCCTGTAGCTGGCGAACTGGAAGACCAGGAACAGGGCCAGCGCGCTGCCGACCAGCGTCTTGATGACGAACAGCGGGAAGGGCTCCGCCTCATAGCCGTGACGCTCGCGCTTGCGCCGCGTCCGGAAGCCGAAATAGGCATAGGCAAGCACCGCGATCAGCCCGAGCACGATCGTCGTCATATGCAGCGTCAGTCCGCTGCCGACGATGGTTTTGCCGGCGGCATTGACCGTCGGCGGGATCAACGTCAGCGGGCCGATGACGTCCGGGATGAAGCCCGAACTCAGCGCCTTGAAGCTGTCCGGCAGCGGGCCGACCGAGGAGCCGCCGCCAAGCAACGCCTGGCAGATGCCGCGGAAGATCAGCATGCCGGCCAGCGTCACGATGAAGCTCGGTATCTTGTGATAGGCGATCCAGTATCCTTGCGCCGCGCCGATCAGCGCGCCGACGATCAGGCAGACGATCGACACCACCAGCGGATTCGAGAATATGCCGAGCGGCCAGATCACCATCATCATCGCCGCAAGCGCGCCGATGAAGCCTGCGACCGATCCCACGCTGAGGTCGATATAGCCGGCGACGATGACCAGCAGCATGCCGAGCGCCATCACGATGATGAACGAGTTCTGCTGCACCAGATTCGAGAGGTTGACCGGTTTGAACAGCGTGCCCGACGTCGTGTACTGGAAGAACAGCATGATGACGATGAGCGCGATGATCAGGCCGTATTCGCGCAGGTTCGTCGTCAGCGCCGAGACGGCGATGCGCGGACCCTGCTTGACGTCTTCGGCCGTGCCGCTTTGCGGTGCGGGAGCGCTTTCTGTGCTCATGATGCTTTTTTTCCTTCTCCCCGAACGATGGCGCGCATGATTTTTTCCTGGCTGGCGTCGCTTGCCGCCATTTCGCCGACGATGCGTCCTTCGTTCATCACATAGATGCGATCGGTGATGCCGAGCAGTTCAGGCATTTCCGACGAGATGACGATGATCGCTTTGCCCTCGGCGGCGAGGCGCGCGATGATCGTATAGATTTCGTACTTGGCGCCCACGTCAATGCCGCGGGTCGGCTCGTCGAGGATCAAAACTTCCGGATCGGCGAACAGCCATTTCGACAGCACGACCTTCTGCTGGTTGCCGCCCGACAGGTTGCCGGTCAGCTGATAGACGCYGGAGGCGCGGATGTTGGTCTTCTTGCGATAGTCGTTGGCGACGCTCATCTCGCGCATGTCGTCGATGACGCCGCGGCTGGAGACGCCGGAAAGGTTGGCCAATGTCACATTGTGCTTGATGTGGTCGATGAGGTTGAGGCCGTAGGTCTTGCGGTCCTCAGTGACATAGGCGATGCGGTTCTCCACCGCCTTGCTTACCGACGAGAGGTCGAGCGGCTTGCCGTGCAGCGACACCTCACCGGTGATATGCCGGCCATAGGAGCGGCCGAACAGGCTCATCGCGAATTCGGTGCGGCCGGCGCCCATCAGCCCGGCAATGCCCACCACCTCGCCCTTGCGGACATTGAGGTTGACGTTCTTGATCACCTGCCGCTCGGCGTGGATGGGGTGGTAGACCGACCAGTCCTTCACCTCGAAGATGACCTCGCCGATCTGCGGCTCGCGCGGAGGGTAGCGATCGTCGAGGGAACGGCCGACCATCGAGGTGATGATGCGGTCTTCCGAGATGTCCTTCCTCGGCAAGGTCTCGATGGTGYGCCCGTCGCGGATCACCGTCACCTTGTCGGCGACACGGTTCACCTCGTTGAGCTTGTGCGAGATCAGGATCGAGGTCATGCCCTGGCGCTTGAACTCGAGCAGCAGGTCGAGCAGCGCCTGGCTGTCCTTTTCGCTGAGCGATGCCGTCGGCTCGTCAAGGATCAGGAGCTTCACTTCCTTGCTGAGCGCCTTGGCGATCTCGACCAGCTGCTGCTTGCCGACGCCGATATTTGTGATCAGCGTCTTGGGGTCCTCGTTGAGCCCGACTTTCTTGAGTAGGGCGGCCGTGCGCGCCTCGTTGGCGTCCCAGTCGATGACGCCGTAGCTGGCATGCTCATTGCCGAGGAAGATGTTTTCCGTGATCGACAGCATCGGCACCAGGGCAAGCTCCTGGTGGATGATGACGATGCCGATATGCTCGCTGTCGTGGATGCCTTTGAAGTTGCATTCCTGGCCGCGGAAGATGATCTGGCCCTCATACGTGCCGGACGGATAGACRCCCGACAGCACCTTCATCAGGGTCGACTTGCCGGCGCCGTTTTCGCCGACGATGGCGTGGATCTCACCTTCCTCGACGCTGAGATTGACGTTGGACAACGCCTTCACGCCGGGGAACGTCTTGGTGATGTCGCGCATCTCCAAAATCGTCGAGGCCATCAGGATCTGCTCCCTGGCGCACGGCTCCCAAATCGGCATCGATTGTGGAAAAGGCCCATGCGCAAAATCAACATACTGCAGGCGGCTTCGCGTTCCGGATCGGCGCGTGATGCTGCAGAAATCGGCAAAAACAATACCGGGGTCGGTTCTGAACGAAAAGGGGTCCTGYGGCCGCGCAGGACCCCTTCCTGTAAGACTGAATTACTTCAGCTCTTCGGCCTTGATGTAGCCGGAGTCGACGACCAGCTTCTGATAGTTCGACTTGTCGACCTCAACCGGCGTCAGGAGGATCGAGGGAACGACCTTGACGTCGTTGTTGTAGGTCTTGGTGTCGAGGCCCTCAGGCTTGCCGCCGGAGAGCACCTTGTCGACCAGTTCCACGGTCGACTTGGCCAGCTCGCGGGTGTCCTTGAACACCGTCGAATACTGCTCGCCCGAGATGATCAGCTTGACCGAGGCGGTCTCGGCGTCCTGGCCGGTCACGATCGGCCAGGGCTGGGCATCCGTGCCGTAGCCGACGGCGCGCAGCGAGGCGGTGATGCCGCGCGATAGGCCGTCATAAGGCGACAGAACACCGTCGACGCGGCTGCCGTCCGAGTAGTTGGCCGAAAGCAGATTGTCCATGCGCGCCTGCGCGGTGGCGGCGAGCCAGCGCAGCGTGCCGACCTTGTCCATGCCCATCTGGCCGGACTTGATCTTGATCGAGCCGTCATCGATCAGCGGCTGCAGGACCGACATGGCGCCGTTGTAGAAGAAGAAGGCGTTGTTGTCGTCCGGCGAGCCGCCGAACAGCTCGACGTTCCACGGCTTGGTGTTCGGGAAGCGCTCCTTGAGGCCCTTGACCAGCGAATTCGCCTGGATCACGCCGACGCCGAAATTGTCGAAGGTGGTGTAGTAGTCGACATTCGGGGTCTTTTTGATCAGGCGGTCATAGGCGACGACGACGACGCCCGCGTCGTTGGCCTTCTGCAGCGCGTCGGCCATGGTGGTGCCGTCGATCGAGGCGATGATCAGCGCCTTCGGGCCCTTGGTGATTTCGTTTTCCAACTGGCTGAGCTGGTTCGGGATGTCGTCCTGCGCGTATTGCAGATCGACGGTGTAGCCGAGCTTCTCGAGCTGGGACTTGACGGCGTCGCCGTCGTTGATCCAGCGCTGCGAGGTCTTGGTCGGCATCAGCACGCCGATGAGACCCTTGTCGGCGGCGTGCGCCGAATAGCTCATGGCGGCAATGCCAAGGGCCGCCACGGCGGCCAGCGTCTTGATGATCTTCACGATTACTCTCCCTGGTTGATGGACGCGACACCTCGGGGCTTCGCGGGCCGCGCAGTCGAGCAGGTGCGCTGGCGCGCCACTGTCGGCTTTATCGATCTCCGGTATCCTCCCAATCGGCTCCGCGACGCAGTTTCAATCGATACGAATTTGCTCGTGGCCGACCCCTGCGCCTCGGAACGCACGAAGGGTGGGTCCCTTTGACATAACTGTCAAATGCGATCTTTGCTGGTTGCTATATCAAAACTGGTATAGCTTAGACGGCAGATGGAAACCCGGCTGAGAGGCTTCACTCCATGGCGGCATTGCGCGATCCTAGTGYGATTTCAGTGAGTTACGAGAAACTGCCGGGAGACGGCGAGACGCTGCAGCGCAGCGGCCTCAGCCTCCGCCACATGCGCATGATCACCGTGCTGGACGATCACGGACGGGTGAGCGCCGCCGCCCAGGTCATGAACATCTCCCAGCCGGCCGCCTCGCGCATGATCGCCGAGATGGAGGCGGTGCTCGACGTTAAGTTGTGCGAGCGGCTGCCGCGCGGCGTGACGCTGACCCCTTACGGCCACGCGCTCGCCCGCCGCGCCCGCTCGATTCTGCTCGAGATGCGGGAGGCCGATCGCGAGATTTCCGAGCTCAAGGCYGGCAAGGGCGGCTCGGTGTTCCTCGGCGCGGTGACGGCGCCGGCAATCGAACTGGCCGTGCCGGCGATCCGCGAGATCCGCCGCATCTACCCGCGCATCGAGATCACCATGCAGGTCGAGACCTCGAACGTGCTCGCCCGCGAATTGATCGCTTCGCGCCACGACTTCATCATCGCCCGCATCCCCGACGACCTCAATCCGCGGCTCTTCGAATCGCGCGTCATCGGCGTCGAGAAGGCCTGTCTCATCGTGCGCCGCGGCCACCCGCTGGCGAGCGGCAGGACGGTGCGGCTGGAGGAGACGGCGGGCTATGACTGGGTGTTCCAGTCCGGCGGCTCGCCGCTGCGCCAGGCGATGGAAAGCAACTTCTTGAACCGCGACATTCCGCTGCCCGACCGGATCCTCAACACCTCCTCGCTGCTGCTTACCCTGGTGATGGTGGCGCAGTCCGATGCGATCGCGCCGGTCTCGATCCAGGTCGCCAAGTTCATCCAGGGCCCCGACGGGCTGGCCGGCGCCATCGACGTCGTCCAGACCGAGTTCGATATCGAGGTCCGGCCCTACAGCCTGATCACGGTCAAGAATCGCGTTCTCTCTCCCGCCGCGAAAATGTTGCACGACTTCATCTTGCGCGAAGTGGGGTAATGGAACGAGAATGCTACTTGTACGTTCAAACCGATCGGTCGCTCGCTGGAGCCCGTTGCGGGTGAGGGAAGAGCCGCCGATGCTCAACAGCTCGGGAGGTTTTGATGGAACGTCGATTGTTTCTGACTGGAATGCTTGGCGTTGCGGGGGCGGCGGCACTGGCAAGCCTGGYCGGACCCAGCAGGGCTGTTGCCGGTATTCCGGCCGGCAACGGAATTCTGGACGAGCTCGACAAGCCGGATATGGCTGCGTTCGAGGGGGACGACGATCAGGCCGAGGTGGAACTGATCTCCCACCATCGTCACCATCACGGAGGCTACGGACATTGGCGCTGGCGCCACCGCCGGCGTCGCCGTCGGCGTGGCTGGAGGCATGTCTGCCGCCGCGTCTGGCGTCATGGCCGCTGGCGCCGTCGTTGCTGGCGCGAGCGCTACTGGATCAATATCTGGCTGTAGCGGCGTCAATCCCATGCTGCTCCGAACGGGTCTTGCGCCGCGGCGCAAGACCCCCGCGCTAAGAGTTAGCAGGCCTCAGACACTGCCGGCTCCACTTGGCGCTAGGTCTCGGCCTTGCCAGATCAGCAGGGGTACAAATCAGACGCGCCTGTAAATCTTGCTCGGTCGTCTGATGGCCTTGCTGATCATTCGACTGAGCGTCATGGGGTATTTCCGCTGCATGAAGTGCTCATAGGCCTCGACCCATTTGCCGTGCCGCTCGGGCGCAATCTGCGACGGTGGCCTCTCGTCGACGAAAAGTGACACGATTTTCTGGAGGCGGGAATGAAAYGCGTCCAGATCCACCCCTGAAAGCTTTGGTTTGCGAGCCACCACGGCACTGTCCCGCCAAAAGTTTTCAGGGTTTGCGGCTGCGATCTTGTCKGTCTCAAAGTAGCTTTCCACCAGTTCCATGCCGGTCAGGGAGCAAAGAGCGCCCCACGAATCCGKATAGAACCGCCAGCAGTCATACGGATAGCGGTGCACATGGCCTGCCCCCGGCGCGATGATGAGCGCCAGACCGCCCGGCTTAGTTACGCGCGCGATTTCTGCGAATGTGACCCAAAAGAACGGATTGTGCTCAAAGGTGGATGCGGACAGACAAAGATCGAAAGAGCAATCCGCGATTTCGGGCCAGACGAAGGTGTTCATCGGAACGATGTCCACGTTGTTGCCCGGCTCGATATCGAGGCCGGTGTAAGCAAATCTGGGGTGAGGAAATAACGGCTGATAAGTATTTTGGGCATCGTAGGATTTTGAGCCGATTTCCAGAACGCGCACGCCAGTTTGGGCGAACTCGTCTCCATAGGTTTGCAAAAATATTTTGGCTTTTACGAATGATGTCTCGTGCATCGAAAATCTGCCCCCGTTGATTGGTCGATAACGTGAACTGATCGATCAGTACAGTTACCCTGACCGCCTGGAGCAGCCGAATTATGCGGGCAGTGCCATCAAGGTATGCAGGATGCTGCGCCGCTTGAGCTCAAGCAACTGCTGGCGGCGCGCCGGCGCCATGTCGATGTCGGTCGTGAAGCGGCTTTCATGAAGCCAACCGTCAATTCGCTCGAAAAGCGCCTCGTCCATCGCCACGTCGGCGGCGACCGCGGTCCGTTCATAGTCGGCCGCGCACAGATCCTCGTTGCCGAGTGCTCGGTACAGACAATGCCAATTCAAACCTCCAGTATCGAACCCGTCGAGCCAATCCCTGCCGAAGTTGAGCCGATCTGTCGGCAATCGGCCCAAGTTGAAAAAGGCGAAGCCCGGCCACAAGTACCAGCGCTCATCCGGCGCTTTTCGAACCAACCCCGCGACGGCGGCTCGATCCAGCATTCGGAAAGGGTTTGTCGTTGCCGTGGGGAAAATATCGTGATCCAGAAAACCGGCCATGGAAGGCCGGTTCGCGAGAACGACGTTCCTTCAGGCCCAATTCAAGGCATAGCCGTGCGATTTACCCCCATCCTGCTCTCGCCTTGTCCAGGGATTGGCCGGCACCGCTGCGAAAGCAACACCGGCCGCCGAGCAGATGTCGCGAATGGCGTCCCTTGCCGCCAGGTCGGTGGAGTTGTCCGCAACAACCTGGATGGCCCCCGACACATTTCTTGCGATCATCTTGATCTGCCATTCGATCACCTGGGGATCGTTGAAGCTGATCGTAATCAGGACGTTCTGGGTACGGAGATGAGGAAAGCGCATCGGGCTGGCATGCTTTGCCAGCGCGATCTGTTCCCGGACCTGATAGCGAGCATGATTCTTGCGGTCGACCAAGGGTCGTAGTCTGAACCATTCGCGGATAGTATATTTCGACAGATTGCGTGGCATACTTCGCTTTTATACTTCCGCGCAACAACCGCAAGCTGCTCCAAGCGGTTCGAAATTTCGCTGCAAGCGTCCGTTGGCATTTTGGCCAATATGCCGGCTGCGAGCCGGCATGCTATACGCACATATGCATATTTCGTCCTTGGCGCACGATGTGCCGGACCAGCCCCGTATCGGGGCCGCATCGGCTCTTCCGATCTCACGGCGCGCGGCGCTGATTGGCGGATTCTGCCTGTGCTGTTTGCCGAGCAGCATCGCCGCCGCGACCATGACGGAGGTGTGCCCCGGCATTTTCATTCGCGCAGCCCCGCACGAGGAAGCCGCCGCCGCCAACCATGGAGGCATCGCCAATATCGGCTTCATCGTCGGRCGCGATAGCGTGCTGGTCACCGATTCTGGCGGCARCCTCACGGATGGCGAGTGGCTGAGAGYCGAGATCAGGAAGCGGACGGATAGGCCAATCCGTCATGTGCTGATCACCCACGTTCACCCCGATCATTCCTTCGGCGCAGCCGCCTTCGCGGAGGACCGGCCGGCCTTTGTCGGACACCACGCGCTGCGGTCGGCGTTGGAGGCGCGCGGCGAGTTCTACCGGAAGCGGCTTACGGAGATCCTCGGCGCCGAGGGCGCAGGCAATGTCGTCTATCCCACCCAGGAGGTGAAGGATGGCGCGGAAATCGACCTGGGAGGCCGTATCGTCCGGCTGAGCGCGCACGCGACGGCCCACACGGATTGCGATCTGTCGATGCTGGATGTCGAGACCGGGGTGCTCTTCCCGGCCGACCTGCTCTTCGTAAACCGGGTTCCTTCGCTTGACGGCAGCTTGCCGGGCTGGCTCTCCGAACTCGACAAGCTCAAGGCGCTCGGCGCGTCTCGGGCCRTGCCCGGCCACGGCCCGCCGATCGTGGATGTGGCTCCCGCCATGTCCGACTTGGAGCGTTACTTGCACGCCTTGAGCGACGGCACGCGCAAGGCGATAGCCTCGGGCGTTTCGATCGAGGATGCCGCCCGCTCGGTCGCTCAATCGGAGCGGAACCGCTGGGTGCTCTTCGACGATTACAATGAGCGCAATGTCATCCAGGCTTACAAGGAGCTTGAGTGGGAGTAGGCCGACGAGGAGGAGACCATGAAGATTCTGCCGCTTGCCATATGCCTTGCCGTCCTTGCCGCGGTGCCGCTCACAGGAGCGTCGGCCTCGGAGCCGGCCAACATGGAGCCTGAGCGGCAGGAACGCTGGAACCAGATCGCTCAGTATCTGTTTGGCGACCGCAAGGTCGAGCCCACCGAAACGCTGATCAAGCTCGACGCGCCCAAGCGCGCGCAGGATGCCGCGCTCGTGCCGATCACGCTGACGATGCCCGAAAAGAATGAGATCAAGTCGGTCTATCTGGTCATCGACGACAACCCGGCGCCTTTCGCGGCCAAATTCACCTTCGGTCCTGCGGCCGACGCCGGATCGGTGCAGTTGCGCGTGCGGGTCGATACCTACACGAATGTTCATGCCGTGGCGGAGACCAAGGACGGCAAGCTGTTCGAGACGGCCGCCTTCGTGAAGGCCTCCGGCGGCTGCTCGGCGCCGGTTGCGGCGAGCGACGAGAAGGCCATGGCCGGCATGGGCGAGATGCGGATGAAGTTCGGTGAGGACGCCACGGCTGGCAAGCCGGTAGAGGCGACGCTGATGATCCGTCATCCCAATTTCAACGGAATGCAGAAGAACCCGATAACGCAATACTTCACGCCGCCGCGCTACATCAACAAGATGTCCGTGTCCTCGGGCAATGCCAAGGTGTTCGACCTCGAAGCCGATATCTCGCTCTCCACCAATCCGGTCATCACTTTCTCCTTCGTCCCGAACGGGAAAGAGCCGCTGAAGGTCGTTGCTTCCGACACCAAGGATGGCCATTGGGAGCAGGGCTTCGACATTCCGGCTGCGATGAACTGATCGGGCCCGGCTATGCGTTCCATTGTTGAAATTGCCAGGATGGCGGCCGTCGTTGCCGTGGTCGCGCTCTTCTCGAACATGGCCGTTGCCGACCCTGTGCCCGAGCCTAGCGGCTTGTGGAGTGGGCCGATGYACGGCGAGACGCCGGAAACGCTCTCAGGCGCAAGGGTGCTCGACCTCGCCGGCCTCGAGGTGCTCATGGCCAGTAAGCCGCTCCTGCTCGATGTGGGGCCGGCCGACAGGAAGCCGGACGATTTCCCCAAGGACGGGCTGTGGCTTCCAACCCATCGTTCAATGCCCGGGGCGGTGTGGATGCCGGGCGCCGGAGCGGCCTCTCTGGAGGATGCGCAAGAGAAGATGTTCTATCGCCGCATCGAGGCACTGACGCAGAAGGACAAGCGCAGGCCGATCGTGACCTTCTGCCGCCCGCAATGCTGGGGCAGTTGGAACGTCGGCAAGCGGCTGGTGATGAAAGGCTATACCAATGTCGGCTGGTTCCCCGCCGGTATAGACGGCTGGCAGGAAAAGCACGAGACCGCCGTGGTCAAGCCGGAGGCAGGCTGGAGCACGGAAGCGCCCAAATAAGAGGCRCAAATCCTGTCTGGCAAGCTGGAGCGGGTAGCGGGAATCGAACCCGCGCGTTCAGCTTGGGAAGCTGACAGGCTACCATTACATCATACCCGCGCAGCAGCCTCGTTACCATGATGGCGCCGCCTCAGGCAATCGGCAAAGCGGAGCAGGCGGCTCCATTGCTTGATGCCTTTCGGCGGAATGCGTATCTCTGATATCGCGCCGCCGAATCGGGCGGCTCGAACCGGAGAATGGCCTTGTCCGCACTGACGCGCTTTCTTGGCGACACGCCGCTCAGGGTGTTCCTGAAGCTGCTCGTGGTCTCCTTCCTCGTCGGCCTCGTCATGCATGCCTTCGGCTGGTCGCCGATGGACGTCCTCTATGGCATCCGCCAGTTCTTCGTCGATTTGTGGAATCTCGGCTTCCACGCCATCGACCGCTTCCTGGGCTATATCCTGCTCGGCGCGGCGATCGTCGTGCCGGTGTTCATCCTGCTTCGGATCGCCAGCTACAGGAAGTAGCTGGGACCAGGATCACGCATATAGCGACGCCACCTCGAACAATATGGCGTGGCGCGCGGCCAGCGCCGGCACGTCGGTGGAATAGCCGCCGCCGATGACGCCGCACAGCGGCACGCCCTGCTTGCGGAAATGGCCGATGACCATGTCTTCGCGGGCGCTGAGGCCATCATCGCTCAGCGCCAGCCGGCCGAGCCTGTCTTCGGCATGCACATCCACGCCGGCATTGTAGAAGACGATATCCCAATGCCTTTGCCCGGATAGTTCCGGYAGGACGCCGGCGAGCCRCYCGAGATAGGCGTCGTCGCCGGTACCGTCCGGCAAGGCGATGTCGAGGTCCGAAGCGATCTTGCGCACCGGGTAGTTGCGCTCGCCATGCATGGAAAAGGTGAACGCGCGCGGTTCGTCCTTGAGAATGTCCGCCGTGCCGTCGCCCTGATGCACGTCCAGGTCGACGACCAACACGTTTTCGATTGCGCCTTCGGCAAGCAGCGCCAGCGAGGCGACGGCGACATCGTTGAAGGTGCAGAAGCCGGCGCCTTGCGCGCGCCTGGCATGATGGCTGCCGCCGGCGGCGTTGCAGGCGATGCCGTGTTCAAGCGCCAGCCTGGCGGCAAGCACTGTGCCGGCGGTGGCGAGCTGCGCCCTGAGCGACACGCGCGGGCCGATCGGAAAGCCGATCTCGCGCTCTATCTTCTCCGGCACCTGGCAGGCGATTACCTGATCGACATAGTCGGCCGCATGCGCAAGCTTCAGCCGTGCAGCCGGCGCCGGTTCCGGCATCGAGAGCGCTTCCGGCACGGCCAGCCCGCGCATGCGCAAAGCCTCCATCAACAGCGGATATTTGCTCATCGGAAAGCGATGGTTGACGGCGAAGCCGGCGTCATAGTCGGGGTGATGGACGATCTGCAGCGGCATGGATCGGGAGGCCTGAGCCAAGTCTGAAATTCGGTTGGCAGTCTGGCGGATGTGGTTGCGCGAGGCCGGCAAACTGGGGCACATCGGGTCCTCGATCAAGCCGCAATCGAACAGGCAGCAATCCCTTGGATGCGACTGAAGCCAACCCCAGGTCCTTCGCCGTCACCAATCGCTCGGTGCTGGCGATCGCCGTGCCGATGACGCTCGCCTATCTGACGACGCCGCTGCTCGGCATCGTCGACACCGCGGTCGTCGGCCAGTTCGGCGACGCGGCGCTGCTTGGCGGCCTGGCGGCGGGATCGCTGGTCTTCGACGTCGTCTTCACCACCTTCAACTTCCTGCGTTCGGGCACCACCGGTCTTGTCGCCCAGGCCTTCGGACGCGGCGATGCGCTGGAAGAACAGGCGGTGCTCTGGCGCGCCGTGCTGATCGCGGTCGTCGCGGGCGTCATCCTTGCCGCCCTTTCGCCGTTCTTTGCCGTTGCCGGCCAATGGTTCATGGGCGCCGAGCCGCGCGTCAGCGCGGCGATGTCGGTCTATATCCGCATCAGGCTGCTGGCAGCGCCCTTCTCGCTGATCAACTACGCCATACTGGGCTATGTGCTGGGGCGCGGCGAAGGCGGGCTCGGCCTGATGCTGCAGGCCGTGCTCAACGGCATCAACATTGTGCTCTGTTTCCTGCTYGGCCTCGAGCTCGGCTGGGGCGTCGCCGGCGTCGCCTGGGCGACCGTCACCGGCGAGTTCCTGGCCATGCTGCTTGGCTTGGCAATCGTGCTCAACCGTTTCCGCAAGCTGGAGCGGCCCTCGCGCCGGCGCATCCTGGATCTGCCGGCCTACCGGCGCATGCTGTCGCTCAACCGCGACATCATGATCCGCTCCTTCTCGCTGCTTGCCGCTTTCGCGCTGTTCACCAGGCAGGGTGCGCAGTTCGGCACGGTGACGCTTGCCGCCAACGCCGTGCTGATGAATTTCTTCCTGATCGCCGGCTATTTCCTCGACGGCTTCGCCACCGCCGCCGAGCAGCTGGCCGGCCGCGCCATCGGCGCGCATGCGCCTGCCCCGTTCCGGCAGGCGGTGCGGCTGACGCTGATCTGGGGTTTTGGCCTTGCCGGTATCGCCACGCTCATCCTGCTGACCGCCGGCGCCGGTCTGGTGGCGCTGGTGACGACGTCGCCGGAGGTCCGCGCGGTCGCCGACATTTATCTGCCCTGGGCCGCCTTCACGGCGCTGAGCGGCGTGCTCGCCTTCCAGATGGACGGCGTCTTCATCGGCGCCACCTGGTCGCGCGACATGCGCAACATGATGCTGTTGTCCTTCCTCGCCTTCAGCGCCGCGCTGCTCACCCTGGCGCCGGCCTTCGGCAACAACGGCCTGTGGGCGTCGCTGCATGTCTTCCTGCTGGTGCGGGGGGTGAGTTTGCTTGCGGTGCTGAGGCTCAGGGTACGCACGGCGTTCAGCTGATCGGCTTTGYAGCCCAGCGCTCACAAGCGGAATCGCGCAGATCGCGGATCGACCCAACCCGCTCCGTCTCCACGAAGCGCGCCATGCCGGCGACGATGYGCCCGGGCAGCGCCGGTCCGGCATAGATCATGCCGGTGTAAAGCTGGACGAGGTCGGCGCCGGCGCGGATCTTTWCCAATGCGGCCTCGGTGGAGTCGACGCCGCCGACGCCGATGATCGCTATCCGCGGGCCGAGCAGCTTCCGCATGCGGGCGAGCACCGCGGTGGAACGCTCGAACAGCGGCTTGCCCGAAAGGCCGCCGGTTTCATTGGCCAGCCCTGAACTCCGTAACCCGGTCCGCGCCAGCGTCGTGTTGGAGACGATGACGCCATCGATCTTCTTCTCGGCGACCTCCGCGGCGATGTCTTCCAGCTCCGCTTCGACGAGGTCCGGCGCGATCTTGAGGAAGACAGGCGGCTGGGCAGAGGCTGCGGCACGCGCGGCCATCACCCGTGACAGCAATTCGCCAAGCTGCTCGCGCGCCTGCATGTTGCGCAGGCCCGGCGTGTTGGGCGAGGAGATGTTGACGGTGAGATAGCTGGCATGCGCCGCGAAGCGGGCGACGCCGCGCTCATAGTCGCCGATGYGGTCGGCGCTGTCCTTGTTGGCGCCGATGTTGACGCCGACGATGCCCGGCCGCCCCTTGCGCGCGGCAAGCCGCTTTTCGGCGGCCGCGTGGCCCTCATTGTTGAAGCCCAGCCGGTTGATCACCGCTTCGTCCGCCGTCAGCCGGAAGATGCGCGGCTTCGGATTGYCGGGCTGCGGCAGCGGCGTGATGGTGCCCACCTCGGCAAAGCCGAAGCCAAGCCCAAGCAGGGCGTCCGGCACTTCGGCGTTCTTGTCGTAGCCGGCGGCCATGCCGAGCGGGTTCGGGAAGTCGAGGCCGCAGAGATTGATCTCGAGCCGCGCGTCGCGCGGCGCCGTCGCACCGACTGGAAGCCCGCACCGCAACGCCGCGATCGACAGGCCATGCGCGGTTTCCGGATCGAAGGAGAAAAGCAGCTTCTGGCCGATCCGGTCGAGCACGCTCATTCGCCCTCCAGCGCCGGGAATTCGTGGCCATTGGCGCCGAGCGGCAGCGGCTTCATCCAGAGGACGGCATCGAGGCCGAGCTCGGCGTAGAGATGCGGGAACAGGGCGCCGCCTCGCGACACCTCGTATTTCAGCGCACCGCCCAGCTTGGCCGCGTCGATCGCGATCAGCAGCAGGCCCGTCTGCCCGGCGAAATGCCTGGCTGCCGTCTCGCGAACTTGGCCGGCCGTGGAGAAATGGATGAAGCCGTCGGCGATGTCGATCGGCGCGCCGGTGAAGCGCCCGTTCTTCTCGGCTTCGCRCCACAGCGCCTCGGGCGCGATCTTGTAGATAATCTGAGACATTGTCGCGCTATAATCCGAACCGAAGGTGCGGGGAAGGCTTGAGGCTCGACTCTTCCCCATTTCCGGCGCAAACCTGTGATAGCCGGCCTTCACTGGCTCATGGAGGATAATATGCGTCTGCAGCACATCCTGATCCCCGCGGCGCTTTGCTCGCTGGTTGCCGCTTCCGCCTATTCCGAGGAGACCGATCACTACCGTTTGGAGAAGTCGGCCAACGGTTATGTCCGCATGGACACAAGGACCGGCGCCATGTCGATCTGCGAGGAGCGCACCGGTCAGCTTGTCTGCAAGATGGCCGCCGACGAGCGCGCCGCTTATCAGGACGAGATCGACCGGCTGGACAATTCGGTCAAGGCGCTCGACGCGCGCGTCGCCAAGCTCGAGAATTCGCTCTCAGCCCGGCTGGAATCGCAACTGCCGAGCCAGGAGGATTTCAACAAGACGATGGGTTACATGGAGCAGTTCTTCCGGACCTTCAAGGACATCGTCAAGGACATGGACAAGGAAGACGGTGACGGCGGCAAGCTGAACCAGAAAACCTGAACCGGGGCGCGATTCCAGGAAAAGTGCACGGCGGTTTTCCGTCCGGAATTGCGCAAAACGGGAGCCGAACCGTTGGGGAAAACTCCGTGCGCGGCCTTTGCCGCTTGAAAACGCGCCGCGCCGCCGCATAATCATTCCGGTCCCCGCAAGAAGCACGAAAATGATGATGGGATCGGGGGAGGACTATTTGCCGTCGGGCCACACCTTCGTCATTRCCGACGACCATCCGCTTTTTCGCGGCGCGCTGAAGGAGGCGCTGGCCGGCATCGGCGACGTTGCCGCCATCCACGAAGCCGGCGATTTCGAAAGCGCCAAGGCGCTGGTGCTCGCCAACGAGGATATCGACATGGTTCTGCTCGACCTGTCGATGCCGGGCGCCAGCGGGCTCTCCGGCCTGATCTCGCTGCGCGGCATCCATCCGGCGGTGCCGCTTGTGGTGGTCTCGGCACATGACGATCCCGTCACCATCCGCCGCGCGCTCGATCTCGGCGCTTCCGGCTTCATCTCCAAATCGGCCAGCATGGAAGAGATCCGCGCCGCCGTGCAGGCGGTGCTTGCCGGCGATATCGCGGCGCCCGCCGGCATCGAGCTCGGCATCGAGCGCGACCCGGAAATCTCCGATCTCATCAAGCGCCTGCAGGCCCTGACGCCGCAGCAGACGCGGGTGCTCGGCATGCTGGCGGAGGGCCYGCTCAACAAACAGATCGCCTATGAGCTCGGCGTGTCCGAGGCCACCATCAAGGCGCATGTCTCGGCGATCCTGCAGAAGCTCGGCGTCGACAGCCGCACCCAAGCGGTCATCCAGCTCTCCAAGATCGGCAATGACCCGCTGCAGCCGGTGGGCTGATCGCTCCGGTTCAGTCCAGGCGCTGAGCCGCCTCCTGCCGCGCCGGTCGCGCCTTGAAGACGGCAAAGCCGATCGCCGCCATGATCCATACGCCGATGCCGCCGTAAAGCATCACCCAGCCAAAGCCGTTCGCCAGCGCGTCATGCGCGACCTTGTCCGGCAGCCCCGGCGCCGGATTGCCGGCCGCRATCGCCTCGGCGAGCTGGTTGAGCCTTGCACCATCGAGATCGGRCAGCGCCGCGATGAGATGCGCGAGCACACCGCTCGCCAGGATGAAGCCCATCACCGCGATGTTCACGGCAAGCGAGATCATGCGCGCGCTCATGTCGATGCCGGACGCCATCCCGGCGCGGTTGCGCGAAACCGAGCCGGTGCTCGTGTTGGTGACCGGCGTGTTGGTGATGCCGAGGCCGGCGCCAGCGATCAGACTGCCCGGCAGCATGGTCAGCCAGCTGGCATGGGTCGCGGCGCTTCCCCACTTCATCAGGAAGAAGCCGATGCCGATGATCGCCAGCCCCGCCGGGATGATGACGCCGGGTCGGTAGCGCAGCGACAACCGCTCGGCCAAAGGCGGCATGACCAGCGTCGGCAGCGTGTAGGCGAGCAACGCGAGGCCGGTGGCGAAGCTGTCCAGGCCAAGGCCGGCATGGAACCAGATCGGCAGATAGATCATGAACGGCCAGTAGCTGATATTCATCGCCGCCGAGCCGACGATTGCGCCGGAAAACGGGCGGATGCGAAAGACCGAAAAGTCGAACATCGGCCTTTCGCTGACCCTTTCGGCAATGAGGAACGCCACGAAGCTCGCGATCGAAAGGCAAAGGATCGCCAGCGCGGCCGGGCGGGTGAAGCCTAGCTCCGGTCCCTGCGTGATGGTGAAGACGAGGCAGAAGACGGCAGGCGACAAGGTCAGGATACCGGCGAGGTCCAGCCTGCCTGCTTGCGGGTCCCTCGATTCATGGACGCCGGTGAGCGCAAGCAGGAAAGCGACGACCGCAACCGCCACATGGATGAGGAACACCCACTGCCAGCTTGAGACGGCGACGATGCCGCCGCCGACGATCGGACCGAAGCCGAGGCCGATGCCGAAGATGACGCCCCACCAGCCCCAGGCGACCGCGCGCTCACGCCCTTCCTGGAATTCATGCGACAGCACGGCGAGCTGGCAGATCAGCATCGCGCCGCCGCTCAACCCTTGCAGAAACCGCGCCACGATCAGTGTCGAGACGTTGCCCGCCAGGCCGCAGATCAGCGAGGTGAGGCCGAAGGCGGCGATCGAGACCAGGAAGACGCGCTTGCGTCCATAACGATCCGCAATGGTGCCGACCGCCATCAGCACGCTCGTGACGGCGATCGTATAGGCATTCATCACCCATTGCAGTTGCCTGAAGTCCGCATCGAGCACTTGTTCCAGTGTCGGCAGCACGGTCGGGACGCTCGATATCTCCAGCCCGAACATCAGGCAGGCAAGACAGGCGGCGAACAGAACGACGATGCCCCGGCGGGTGAGGAYAGGTGCCATGATCAAACCTCTCGAATTTCTTGGTCTCGGATTGCTTGAGGCAGGGCGAAATCGGATGGCTCTTTGCCGCTGCGCGCTAACTCAAGTTAGGGGAGGCTTGATCATTTTAGAATTGCATGGTTGGCTATTTCAGTAACAACAAAACAGGATGRCTGACATGACGCTGGACGTAGATGCGGTAAGAGCCTTCGTCACCRTCGCCGACCTGCGCAGCTTCACGCGCGCCGCCGAGGCTCTCGGCAGCACCCAGGGCGCGATCAGCGTCAAGCTGAAGCGGCTGGAGGATCGGATCGGCGAAAGACTGATCGAGCGGACGCCGCGGCTGGTGCGGCTTTCGGCGCGCGGCGCGGTGTTCCTGGAGCCGGCGCGCGAGCTGCTCGCCGCGCATGACCGCGCCGTCGCCAGCCTCACCGCTGTCCGCCGCCATTTCCGGCTCGGCATCGCCACCCATGTCGGCGGCGCCGAGGTGCCGACCTTGCTGGCGCGGCTCAGCGCCCATGATCCGGCGCTAACCATCGAGGTCAGGCTTGACGACACACGCGAGCTGCTAGCCGCCTTCGATCGCGGCGATCTCGATGCGGCGATCGTGCGGCGTGGGGACGACCGTCGCGACGGCGAGGTATTGGCGCCCGAGCATTTCGGCTGGTACGCGRCGCCGGACTTCGTCTACCGCGCAGGCGAGCCGCTGCGGCTGGCCGCCTCCTCGCCGTCGTGCAGCATCCGCGATGTTGTCACCGGCGCGCTCGATGCGGTCGGCATACCGTGGACACAAGTCTTCCTGGGCTGTGGCTCCTTCGCGGTTGCGGAGGCCGTGTCGGCGGGCCTTGCCGCCGGCGCCTTCTCGTCTCGCCTGGTTCCGCCCGGCACGATCGAGATCAGCCGCAAATTCGGCCTGCCGCCGCTGCCGGCATCGGAGATCGTGCTGTTGTCCACGCTCTCCGACGCCCAGTCGCGCGATGCGTTGCGCACCCTCGCCATGGCGTTTCGCGAGCATCGTCCGACCGCCAGCGGCGCGCGTCCCCGCTTCCGCAACTCGCAAATGGCCGACAGCCCTATCTGAAGCCGCCGGCTTGCGCGTTGGTTGACGTGAACGCCTACGACCATCCGAAGAGCAGCATGGTCTGTGTTGGAGCGTGTTCAGTTGAGCCGCATCGACAACTCGACGTCGTCGCCGAACGGCGTCGACATGTAGCCTCCGGCCGGCGCGCGCACCCGTTCAAGATAGTCGGGCGAGAAGTCGGCATTGTCGGCGATGACCAGCGCTCCGGGCCTGAGCCGGCTCTCGACCAGGCTCAATATCTCCGGATAGAGCGCCTTGGCGCCGTCGAGCAGCAACAGGTCTATCCGGTCGGGCAGGTCCTTGCTCAGCGTTTCCAGCGCGTCGCCCTCGCGGATCTCCACCAGGTCGATGAGGCCGCCTTCGGTCAGGTTGGACTTGGCCCGCACCACCTTCGACGGCTCGAATTCCGTCGTGATCAGGCGGCCGCCGCCATTGTCGCGCAGCGCCGCGGCGAGATAGAGCGTCGAGATGCCGAACGAGGTGCCGAATTCGACGATGATGCGCGCGCCGGTGCTGCGCGCCAGCATGTAGAGCAGCGTGCCGGTCTCCGGTGAGACCGCGAGCCACAGGTCCTTCAGGCTGCCGTAGAACTGGCGATACTCGGTCTTGCTGTGAATGAGGCGCGTCCGTTCCTCGCGCGAGTACCGGGCGATCGCCGGGCTGGTCGCCGCATCGGCTCCCTTGAGCAGGCGGGCGAGCAGCGGGGCCAAAGGGGTTTCGGTCAGGGTCGTCATCACTGTCTCCGGGCGGTTCTTGTGTTGCATCGAAAAATACGAATAATCCTTCAGGTTTCCAATTCGCATTCCCGAGCGCGTCCGTGATCATTCGCCCAAGCCCTTCAATTTCCACCCGAAAACAGCCCAAACAGGCGCGCGCCACGGAGCTCGTCGCGGCCATTCTGCAGGCGGCTGCTCAGGTTTTGGCTGCTGAAGGCGCCCAGCGTTTCACCACCACGCGCGTGGCGGAAAAAGCCGGCGTCAGCGTCGGCTCGCTCTACCAGTATTTCCCGAACAAGGCGGCGCTGCTGTTCCGGCTCCAGAGCGACGAATGGCGCCAGACGACCGAGCTTTTGTGCGGCATCCTCGAAGACATCGAGCTATCGCCGCTCGAGCGGATAAGAACGCTGGTCCATGCTTTCATCCGCTCGGAATGCGAGGAAGCGGCGGTGCGCGGCGCGCTGAACGACGCCGCGCCGCTTTATCGCGACGCGCCGGAGGCGCAGGAGGCGAAAGCCACGGCCAACCGCACGGTCGAGACCTTCCTGTGGGAAGTGCTGCCCGATGTTTCAGCGGCTGCTCGCGCCATGACCGGCGAGTTGATCATGAAGACGCTGAGCGCCGTGGGAGCGGATTTCTCTGAAAAGGAACGAACGGCCGGCGAGATCGAAGCCTATTCCGATGCGCTCGCCGACATGTTCTGCGCCTATCTCCGAAGCCTCGGCCATCGCAGCTGAGACTGGGCGCTACTCCGCCRCCGGCGCCAGCGGCCTGACGCGCGCCATCATCGAGCGCAGCACGGCCGGCTTCAGCGGCTTGTTGATCACCRGAATGTCGAGCCGGCCGGYGGYCGTGCGCACCTCGCTGGAGCGGTCGGCGGTGACGAGCACGCAAGGCAGGTCCTGGCCGTAGGCGGCGCGCAGCGTGGCGATCGCGTCGAGTCCGGTGCCGCCGTCGAGATGATAGTCTGCCAGCACGAGGTCCGGCTTCGGCGCGCCGGATTTCAGGAGATCGCCTGATCCCGAAGCCGTCTCGACGCGGCAGCCCCAGCCTTCGAGCAGCAGCCGCATGCCGTCGAGGATGCGCGCGTCATTGTCGATGCAAAGCACATTCAAGCCCGCAAGCGTCGAGGCCGAGCGGGCCGGCGCCTTGCCGGCCTCGCGTGGCGGCGCGGCGACCGACGCGACCGGCAGGATGACGGAAAAGCGCGTGCCCTTGCCGGGATTGGAGTAGATGCGGATCTCGAGCCTCAGAACGCGGGCGATGCGGTCGACGATCGAAAGACCGAGGCCGAGCCCCTCGGCCTCGCGCGCGCCCTCGTCGAGGCGCGTGAACTCATGGAAGACGGTGTTGAGCTTGTCGCCGGCGATGCCGATGCCGGTGTCGATCACCTGGATCTCCGCCAGCTCGCCGCGGCGCCGCACGCCGACAAGGATACGGCCCTCGCGCGTATATTTGATGGCGTTCGACACCAGGTTCTGGATCAGCCGGCGCAAAAGATTACGGTCGGTCATGACGCCGAGCGACGACGGCACGATCTTCAGATCGAGCTTCTTTTCGGCCGCGAGCGGGCGAAAATCATTGCCGATCTGGCCGAGCAGTCCGCCGAGGTCGAAAGCGGTGTTTTCGGGTTTCATGGCGCCGGCGTCGAGCCGCGAGATGTCGAGCACCGCGCCGAGGATGGTCTCGACCGATTCCAGCGAGGATTCGATGTTGATCGCGGCCTTGCCGGCCGGTCCCTTGCCGGCCTTCTCGATCAGCGACGAGCAATAGAGCCGGGCGGCGTTCAGCGGCTGCAGGATGTCGTGGCCGGCGGCGGCGAGGAAGCGCGTCTTGCCGAGATTGGCTTCCTCGGCCAGCATCTGCGCCTGCGCCAGCTCCTCGTTGACGCGGGTGAGTTCGATGGTGCGGGTCTTGACCCGCTGCTCCAGCGATTCATTGGCCCGTTTCAGCGCCAGATCCTGTTCGACGCGGCCGGAAATGTCTGCATAGGTGGCGACGATGCCGCCGTCGGGCATCGGGTTGGAGCGCAGCTCCAGGATACGGCCGCTGGTCTTCAGCTCCATCTGCCATGGGCCGGCGAAGCTGGTCAGCCGGTTGAGCATCGTCACGCGCTGGTCGGCGGGAATATCGCCGCGCTCGGCGAGGTGATGAAGGATCCGGTCGAGCGAGACGCCGACCTGGCCCATCTCGTCCGGCAGGTCGAACAGCAGCCGGTATTGCCGGTTCCAGCAGATYAGCCGGAAATCGCGATCGAAGACGGTGATGCCTTGCTCCATCTGGTCGAGCGCAATCTGCAGCAGGTCGCGATTGTGCTGCAGCGCCTCGGTGGCGTCGTCGAGCAGCTTGAAGGCATCCTTGGAATCGCGGTCGTTGCGGCGGAAGAGCAGCGACAGGATCAGCCGCGCCGAGGACGAGCCGACGGCGCTCGCCAACAGCTGCTCCGAGAAGCGGATGACATCCATGCTGGCCTGTTCGGTGCCGAGCAGGGAGACTTTCGCGTCCCGCTCGAAGGATTGGAACGACCGCTCCGTGCGCTCGACCCCGAGATAGCGCGAAATCGTATCCTTCAGGTCGTTGACGGTGACGGCGGTGCGGAAGCGGCGCAGGCTGGGCATCGGGCCGGCCTCGCGCGGCACGAAGATCGCCGCCTGGATGCGCTCCAGCGGCACCGATGCGCGGGAGAGGGACCCAAGGACGAAGAACAGCGCGTTGACCGAGAGGCTCCACAGCACGCCGTGGTTCAGCGGTTCGCCGACGGTGCCGAACAGCGCCTGCGGCCTCAGTGCCTCGAAGCCGAACAGGCCATGGACGACGATGTCGGTAGAGGGACCGACGAGTGAAGGCAAGAGCAGCGTGTAGCCCCAGACGGCGATGCCTGCGACCATGCCGAGGGCTGCGCCCCGGCCATTGGCGCGGCGCCAGATCAGCCCGCCGACCAACGCCGGCGCGAATTGCGCAATCGCGGCAAATGACATCAGGCCGATCGAGGACAGCCGCGCGCTGTTGGTGCTCTCGCGGTAGTAGAGGAAGGCGATGAACAGCAGGATGAAGATCGAGGCGCGGCGCACATTGAGGATCAGCGTCGACCAGTCCTCGTTCTCCGAGGAACTCGTCTTGAGCACGCGCCGCACGAACAGCGGGATGACGAGATCGTTGGAGATCATGATCGACAGCGCGACGCTCTCGACGATCACCATGGCGRTCGCCGCCGACAGGCCGCCGACGAAGGCGGCCATCGCTAAAAGATCATGCCCGCTGAGCAGCGGCAGCGACAAAACATAGAGATCGCTGCTGGTCTTGGTGCCGACCAGCGACAGGCCGGCAAAGGCGATCGGCAGCACGAAGAGGTTGATCGCCACGAGGTAGAGCGGAAACACCCAGGTCGCCGTGCGCAGCTCCACCTCGCTGCGGTTCTCGACGATGGTGACGTAGAACTGCCGCGGCAGCATCAGGATGGCGAAGCCGCTCAAGGTCGTCAGCACCAGCCAGGTGGCCAGAGAGGTGTTGTAGCCCATTGCCTTGCGCACCTGACCGTTGCCCGAGAGCGTCGTCATCATGTCGCCCGGGCCGCCGAAGATGAGAAAAGTCACCATCAGGCCGATGGCGAGGAAGGCGGCGAGCTTGACCACCGTCTCGACCGCCACCGCCAGAACCAGCCCGTCCTGGTGTTCCGTGGCGTCGGCATGGCGTGTGCCGAACAGCACCGCGAAAAGCGCCAAAAGCATCGCCACCACCAGCGAGATATCGCTGACGAACGGATCGAAAGAGGGCGGCGAGCCGGTATAGTGCTCGACCATCAGGCTGACGGAACCCGAGATCGCCTTGAGCTGCAGCGCGATATAKGGCACCGCGCCGATGGTGGCGATCAGCGTCGCAATCGCCGCTACGGTGAAGCTCTTGCCGTAGCGGGCGYCGAGGAAGTCGGCGATCGAGGTGATCTTCTCGCTCTTTGCCAGCCGGATCATGCGGTTGAGCAGCGGGAAGCCGAACACGAACACCAGCACCGGACCGGTATAGATGCCGAGGAATTCGAGGCCGCGCTCGGAGGACAGGCCGACCGAACCGAAGAAGGTCCAGGAGGTGCAGTAGATGGCGAGGCTGAGCGCATAGATGAAGGGCCGGGCCCGTCCGAGCCCGGCTGCCACCGAGCGCCGGTCGCCGACGCTGGCGATGGCGAAAAGCAGCGTCACATAGGCGATCGCGATGATGACGACGAACCAGCCTTGCACGGTCCGCACTTCCTCCTACAGCATGATGCCGAAAAGTGTGAAGCGGTTTTCGGGCGACACCATGCTCTGTTTCTTGACTTAACCCCGGTTCCTCATCCGGTTTCTACCACGCAATCACAGCTCCCACCGTGAGTCCATCGCGGCTTTCGCCGCATATGTGCTTGATGACGCTGTGGAAACACAAACCGGTGCTTTTGCCTTTTTTCCGGTTTTGCAACCGGGGGTTTTTGTTATGGTGGGCCCGGGCCGGCGCCGAAGGACACTGGTGAGGCGGCAGCGCGGTCCGTCACGGAGGGTCGAATGCTGAAAGAATTCCAGGAATTCATTTCCAAGGGCAATGTGATGGACTTGGCCGTCGGCGTCATCATCGGCGCGGCGTTCGGCAAGATCGTCGATTCCTTGGTCAACGACATCATCATGCCGATCGTCGGCGCGATTTTCGGCGGATTGGACTTCAACAATTACTTCTTCGGGCTGTCCTCGAATGTCCATTCGGCCACGCTGGCCGATGCCAAGAAAGAGGGCGCGGTCTTCGCCTATGGTTCATTCATCACGGTCGTGCTGAATTTCCTGATCCTTGCCTTCATCATCTTTCTGATGGTCAAGGCGGTGAACAACCTGCGCAAGCGGCTGGAGCGCGAGAAGCCTGCCGCTGCCGCGGCCCCGCCGCCGGCCGACGTGCAGCTTCTGACCGAAATCCGCGACCTGCTCGCCAAGAAATAACACAGAGCCGGCGCCCTGGACCAAAACCCCGGCCGCTTGCGGCCGGGGTTTTCCGTTTGCCTATCTGGTAAGAGCGCTGACCAGACGAATCCGGATTTTGCCAATGACCCTTATCGAGACCTTGCGCGCGGAAGCCCGCGCCGCGCCCGAAAGCGGCATCGTCGCCGTCATCAATCATGGCCGCCTGCGCGAAGGCCTGATCCCGCTCTGGGCCGGCGAGGGCGACCTGCCGACGCCTTCCTTCATCAGCGATGCTGCCGCGAAAGGACTGGCCGACGGCGAGACGTTCTACACCTGGCAGAAGGGCATCCCCGCGCTCAGACAGGCGCTCGCCCGCTACTACGCCAGGCATTTCGGCAAGACCTTCGCCGAGGAGGAGTTCATCGTCACCGGATCCGGCATGCATGCCATCCAACTGGCCATCGACGCGATCGCCGGCGGCGGCGACGAGGTGATCTACCTCTCGCCCGCCTGGCCGAACTTCGCCGCGGCCGCCGGCGTGGCGGGCGCCGTGCCGGTGCCGGTCACCCTCGACCAGTCCGGCAATGGATGGTCCTGCGACGTCGACAAGATCGCCTCCGCGATCACGCCGCGCACGAAGCTGCTGTTCATCAACACGCCGTCCAACCCGACCGGCTGGACCGCCGACAGGGAGACGCTCCAGGCGATCCTCGATCTCGCCCGCCGGAAGGGCTTGTGGATCATCGCCGACGAGATCTATTCGCTGTTCCACTACGGCCATGGCCGCGCGCCGTCCTTCCTCGACGTCGCCACGCCCGAGGACCGCATCCTGTTCGTCAACAGCTTTTCCAAGAACTGGGCGATGACCGGCTGGCGCGTCGGCTGGATCAAGACCCATCCTGCCTTGCAGCAGGTGTTCGAAAACCTGATCCAGTACTCGACCTCGGGCGTCGCCCAGTTCATGCAGCGCGGCGCGGTCGCCGCCCTCGACGAGGGTGATGGCTTCATCGCCGAACAGGTGGAGCGCGCGCATGCCGCCCGCGATCTCGTCTGCGGCATTCTCGGCGAAACCGGCAAGGCGCGGTTCACCGTGCCGCAGGGCGYCTTCTACCTGTTCTTCAGGGTCGACGGCCTCACCGATGCTCGAAAAGCCGCCTTCGACATCGTCGACAACGCCAATGTCGGCCTGGCGCCCGGCACGGCCTTCGKGCCCGGCGGCGAGGCTTTCCTCAGGCTATGCTTCCACCGCCGCCTCGATCAGCTCGACGAAGYGGCGCATCGCCTGGCGAAATGGATGAAGACGGTGTGAGCCGAGCGTCGACGAAGCCCGGATTGAAACTCGCTCCGGTGAGTCAGCCGGTGTGACTTTCGAGAACCGGAGCGCAGCGGACATTCAGGTCCRTGAGCACGCGCATGACCCCGAAGATCGGATTCGATCTTCGGAAAGGATCATGCGCCAAATTGAAATTTCTACAGCGTCCTTTGCGCGTCCGAAATGGACGCGCGGCGCTGTAGAAGCGCAGAAAGTTGCAGCGGATGGCCGCCGGAGTAGAGTTTAAAACGGGCTTCAGCCGCCTGACTTCGGCACGAGCAGCGGAATGATCCGGTCGGTCTTGGCGACGGCGGGACGGCCTGAGCTGGCATAGGGGATGCCCAGCGCATCCCAGGTCTCGACCAGCGCGT